>JAQIBG010000173.1 GCA_027859175.1 Planctomycetota bacterium
GGGCTGGTAAAACGCTGGTTGGTCTCAATATTGCCACCCTACACTTTGACCCGAAGAGTGATCTTTTCAGCGTCTTTCTCTCTGGCAATGGGCCCTTAGTCGATGAAAACTAGAGGACAGGCGGTGCGCCGGGATAAGCCGGCAAGGAGTTAACGGTGAAAGTCCGTCACATGGTAAAGACTAGCGATCAGCCATGTCCCCGAGTCATGGGCCGCAGTCCGCAAGGGCTGTGGTTAAGCGTTGCCCTAAAGGATTAGCTCGCTTCGCTCCCGTCACAGGGGTGTATGCAGGCTCGGTATTGAGCTCCGAAATCACACTCGAGGGTGCCGACCGTGTCGTCTGGTCGGGAAGGCAGAACGTGGTGGTGCGTTATCGCGAGCACTGCCCCGACCCTCCGGAGTCAGAGACCCGATGCATGCATATACGCTTCTTGGAGGGAACCCGGGAGATCCTGGAGTTGACCGTCGACTATCCCGTCGCCGGTCCGGCTGGTGGAGGCCTGTGGCCATACGACCGGCATGCACGGCTCCAGGAAGTCGGATGGGATCATAGTAGTGACGAAGCGGGCGAACAATAACGGTGATAAACCGTTGGCGGAGTCGGTGGAGCGAAGGGTCTCAGCCGAGGGAAATCTGTTTGAGCTGGACATGCCCGGGGCGCTGAACCCGGAACGCGCGTGGTCTTGGCAAGAACGGATACGACATGCAGCAAAACGGGATCCGGCGTTCCGGTTCGCGAGTCTGTTGCACCACCTCACCCCTGGCTTGCTGTACGATGCCTTTCAGGCGCTCAGGCGGCCGGCGGCGGCAGGCGGCGGCCGGCGTCGACGGGGTGGATTGGTATGCGTATGCAGAAGATAATCTGCCTGCGCGTCTGGCTGACTTGCATGAGCGAGTTCAGTCAGGTCGCTACCGTGCGCAGCCGGCCAAGCGTGCGTGGATCCCCAAGACTGACGGGAGCCGGCGTCCGCTGGGTATCCCGGCGCGAATGGGATTCAGGTCGACATAGGCCATGCAGGCGGTGACGGCGGTGTGATCGAGCAGGGCAATGGAATGAAACCGGGCCTCCCAGAAGGCCCCGGTGCAGCCATCCTGGCGATTGGCCATCCGGGCCAGCGGCTCTTTGACGCACTTCATGAACCACGATAGCGAAGCCAGGCGCTGACGGTGGGTGGCAACCCAGGTCGGATCGCTGGCCCAGGCAGCGATAGTCTGTGGGTCGGGGTCGATCTCCTGCCCCGATTGGTCACGACGCGGGAAAACCCGGGCCCAGCGCGCCGCCAGGGTGCTAGGCGCCCACTGCCCGGCCCGATCTGGCCGATTCTTGACCACCAGATGCATGTGATTGCTCATCACCGCGACCGCTAAGACATCGACCGCGAAGACCTGGCTCATGTGGCGTATCCGCTGTAACAGCCATTCCTTACGGTGGTCGTAGCCATTGCCGCACAGGAACGCCCGACGCACGCAGCGGGTCACGAGATGGTAGCAACCGGGCTGGCGCTCATTGACGAGGGTGCAGCGGGCGGTGGTCATAAAGGGGAATCTATATGGACCCATACGGCTGTCAACGACGCGGCTGCGAGCTTGGCGGGAGATGGACGGTTGCTGGTATGATCCTGATCCGGGTGCCTGTCCTTTCGATCGTTCGATCGCCTGTTTCGATCGATTCGGAGAACGGCCCCGGTTCTCCCGTTCTCCCCGGAGAATGACGGGCTTGTTATGGACCCGTTCCCATGTGGTCCAGCAGGGGGGATTTGAAACGGGTCAGAGTGACAATTGGGCAGGATTCATCAGCCAAGTCCATCCATTCTACCATCGCCATTGCAATCTGCCATCATACTTGGTATATTGCATCTAATATGGTAGACCATGTGGCCACGCCTCCATTCGTCGATTACCTGACAGCGGTCTTGCCGCTGGACCAGCTCCCTTGTGTTGGTTGGGAAGGACAGCTGGCACTTCCGCTGGTACTCCGAAAGCGCTTCGACTGCTGGCGCTGTGAACTGCTGGGACACCCCGTGCTCTTCGCCATCGATGGCGCACGCGATGAGCCCACACCCGGGCAACTGGCCAAACAGATCCAGATGATCACCGGCCAGGCTGGCATGCCTGTCGCCTACGTTCGGGGCAACATGACCGCACTCGGCAGACTCCGCCTTGCCGAGCAAGGCGTGCCCTTCGTGGTTCCCGGCAAGCAATGCTTCCTCCCGCCCCTGGGCATCGACTTCCGGGAGCAGTTCATGGCACCGAAGCAGAAACGCGACTACCTGAGCCCCAGCGCCCAGGCACTGCTGTTCGCTGCCCTGCTGAATCGCCTTCCTCAAGACGGCTCGGAGCGCACCCCCACCCATCTCGCAGAGCGGCTTGGTTATGGTGCCATCACCTTGTCCAGGGCCTTCGATGAATTGACCGCAAGCAAGCTGCTGACCGTCAGCAAGCAAGGTCGCCGTCGCGTTCTGGCAGCTGAACAACCCCGCCAGGAAATCTGGCAGCAAGCCCAAGGTCTGCTGCGCACTCCGGTGACAGGTGCGCACCACATCCGCCTGGTCAAAAGGAAAGAACCTGGACCGGTGGCAGGGCTGACCGCTCTGGCGCAGCGCACCATGCTCGCCGACCCTGGCCCGCGAACGCTCGCGATCTCCCGCGCACAGTGGAAGCTGCTCTGCAAAAACGAGACGGGCATTGAAGAAGTGCCAGCCTTCGACGCCGGGGCCCTCTGCATGCAGGTGTGGTCCTACGAACCGCTGCTGCTTGGGGCCAAGGGTCAGGTCGACCCGCTGTCGCTGTACACCAGCCTTGTTGAAGACACAGACGAGCGCACGCGCATGGCCTGCGAAGAATTATTGAAGGAAGTCCCATGGTAAGAGGCCTGGATCTCTGGCGCGAGCACTTCGCCAATTACACCGACGCCTATGTCTTGATCGGCGGCGTGGCCTGCCAATTGGCGATGGAACGTATCGGAGGCGAGTTCCGGGCGACCCAGGACCTGGACATCGTCCTGTGCCTGGAACGCCTCGACCCCGCCTTCGTAGGCGCGTTCTGGGAGTTCATCCGAGCCGCCGGCTATCAAGCCCAGGAGCGCGGCGATGGGCACCACCGTGTGTACCGCTTCTACCAACCCACCGATGGCCGCTACCCAGCCATGTTGGAACTGTTCTCGCGTCTACCCGATGACCTCGATATCAGCGGCGAAAGCCACCTGACCCCACTGCCGCTGAGTGATGATCTTTCGAGCCTTTCGGCCATCCTGCTCGATGACGACTACTACGCCCTCGTCCAGGCGGGTCGCCGTGTAGACGATCGCATCCCGTATCTTGCGCCGGAATACATCATCCCGCTCAAGACCCGAGCATGGTTGGACCTCTCTGCGCGCCGCGATGCCGGGGAGAGGGTCGACAGTTCGGCCATCAAGAAGCACCAGAACGACTGCTTGCGTCTCGCCGCCGTCATACCCGGCGATACCCGGGTTGCGCTGATCGAACGCATCCAGGCCGACATCGTCAGTCTGATCGATGGCTTGAACGAGAATGCGATTCAGCCGAAAGACCTCGGCCTGGTCGATATCACCATGACCGACATCCTGGAGGTGCTCCGCAGCGTCTACCTGTGATGATTCCGGCTGACCAAACGAACAAAATACTGCCTACATTTTGTTCGTTTCGCCGATCAAGGCAGCAACGGCATCTCTGGGTCGATCCATGCCCAGCATGGAATACGGCGTCTTGTTGATCAGGTGCTGCATGTCACGTTCGGTGCCACCGCCCATGGCCACCGACGAGGCGAGGTACTTCATGTCAAGCATGGACCCCGTGACCCGGCGATTGCCATTACGCGCGAACAGCCCAGCTATCGAAAGCTGAAACCACGGCGCCCGCCGCCAACTCGACACCACCAACCCTTCCCGCTTCGGCACCCGCAGTCGCCCCGTCATCACACTCACAGTTGGCAACCAAGCCGGCGGCAACACCGGCACCGGCCTCCCCGTCATCCAAAACCTCCATCGCAGCATCGAAGACGGCTTCAGCATCATCCGCTGGCAGGTCTCCGAAGAGGCCAACCACAATGGCCTCGCCTTCGGCGTCTGGTTCGACACGGCGCTGCCAGTCGGCACTAACCGCCCGCCTGATCGCCTCATCGCTTACTACCCGCAGATCGGTATCAACCGGACCAGCTATGCGCACACCGCCGATGCTGCCGTAGCCATCGCGGCGATCGTTGGCGCGGGGCGGGGGGAGGTCGCAGAGTTGGCCCTACCGTGGTCCCTGCTCCCACCGATCAGCCCGCCAAACCAGACCAAGGGGTGACTATTTCTCAGGAAGAGTCACCCCTTCGGCCAGCAGCCCGGCCAGAATGTCTTCTTGAGATAGGTACCCAACATGGCGCCAGCGTTCGGTGCCGGCGGCGTCATAGTAGATCTGCGTCGGGATGCTCTGAATAGCATAGGGCTCTGCAGCTTTGGGATCTTTACCGACGTCGATGAAGACGACGTCCATGCGGCCCTGATACTCCTCCCTGAGCGATTCCAGGATCGGCTCCATCATCTGGCAAGGGCGACAAGTTGTTGCGCCGAGATCGACCAACCTTGGTAGTCGTTGTACTGGGCCGGTATCAGGAGCCGATAGTTCGGATTCAACATTTTTGACGCCGGCAAGCTCAGTAGTGGCCGGCTCAGCAGATGAAGATTCCGCGGTTGGCGACGTTGCGCTATTCGCAGTGGTGGCTTGGTTCGTTCCGCATGAGGAAAGAGCGATGAGGGCCAACGCCATGTTGACAAAAAAGAGGGTGCGCATGATGTTGCCTATTTGCCGATGAATTTTTTGATGTCAGCGGCCGAGGGCAGCTTGCCGGCAACCTTAACTTCTCCATCTACAGCAAGGGCAGGCGTGATCATCACCCCCATGTCCATGATGGCGTTGATATCTTCGACCTTCTCGATGGTGTAGTCGATGCCGCATTCTTTGGCGACGCTGTCGGTTAGTTGGTACAGCTTCTTGCACTTTGCGCAGCCGGATCCGAGGATTTTGATATGCATGCTTTTACTCCTTTGTACTGGTGCAGCAGCAGCTTTCACCACTGACCGCTTGGTTTTGCTAGGTATCGAATTGGATGTTCTTCTGGCCTGCTGCCACAGGCCATCATCTTGGCCAAGACATCCTGAATGGCGATCTGGTCCAGGTCATGGGCGGAACACTCCTTGATGTAAGGTTTCGTGCATGGATGGCAGTTCAGCGCCATTGCTGCTGCCAAGCCGGCTATAGCGCATTTCGCGATCATTGAGCCCTTGGCCAGAGGCTGTGCTCTGGTCGAATGTGCCGCATTGGGCCTTGTGCTGGTCATTCAACATGGCATCTCTCCTTAGAATAGTTGGTAGGTATACGTGAGCGAATAATAGATGCCGGTTATTATCAACCCGGCACCGAAAATAACTTGGACGACGCTCTCGACGCGCCGCAGATTGTCGAAGGCGCGCCCAACCCGATTGGCTGCAAAGGCGACGAGCAGGGCGAAGAAAACCACGGGGATGGCGGTGCTCACGCCGAAGAGGACAGGAAGAAAAACAGGAGACTGCTCTTTAGTTGCTAAAGGCAGGAGGCCACCGAAGTAGAGACCTGCGGACACCGGACAGAACGACAGCGCGAACAGGACACCCAAGAGCACAGGGCCCGCATAGCCGGCCTTGGCCAAACGTAGGCGCAGGGCGTTTGATCCGGCCTGAAGATTGAAGGTGCCTCCCAGCCAACCAAGCAGCAGCAGACCGATGGTGACGAGAATGGGACCCAGGAAGGCCGCGCCATAACGCTGCAGGCTCCGGCTCAAATCCCCGGCAGATGCCAAACCCCAGACCAAAATCACGGCGATGGCGACGTAGGTGAGGCTGCGTCCGATGGTGTAAAGCAACCCGGCAAGGAGTACACGCCGTCTGTTTTCAACGTCCTTACCGATGAACGAGATTGCGGCGATGTTGGCTGCCAGGGGGCAGGGGCTGATGGCGGTCATGACCCCCAGCCACAGGGCGATACCAATAGCTGCCCAACTCATGGTGCTGCTCCGGTTGCTGAAGGGGGAGGCAAGTGAGCATCAATGTGCTCGGCAATGTAGGCGGCGAAGACCTCGGAGTCATCTTTGCGCTCCCAGACGCCGTCGAGTTTGACGAAGCCCTGTTCCTCTCCATCCCGTTCCCAACTGATTACCGCTGTGCTGGATGCGACATCGTAGCGTTTGGCCAGGGCTTCGTCGGTATCGAAGTTGACCTCACGGAACACCAGGCGCCCGTCCTGCATGGCCGCAGCGTACCGTTCACTCAAGGTAGCGCGCAACAAGCGCTCGATGGAGTTACAGCTCACACAGCGGATGGTGCCATGCAGGTAGGTCACCACCACGCGGGCCTGTTCGGCTGCCGCCGGCCTTTCCGCCGCAGTGGGCTGAACCGGGGCCGTCTGCCTGCCGAGTGCGAAACCGATGCTGATCAGAACGAAGACCATCAGTGGGGGCGCAAGCCAGCGCCGCAAGCTTTCTGACACCGTCGATTCACTCATACATACCTCATGATTGCAGTTGGCGGATTGACCAAGGCCGGTGTGTTTCGGCACCTACCAGGTCGCAGCGATATTCAGCAGCAGCCCAAAACTTCTACGGCTTTGCTCACGATTTTCTCGATGTCTTCCGGTTTGCCACGGTTGCCCTAATGAGGACGGTGTTACCGCCATTTTGCAAGCACGAGCATTTGGCCATGAGTATACCCTTTCAAGGGAGGGGGGTGAGAGGGCGATCAGCCGGTGGTAGCCCCGAAGATTAGTCCGGAAATGGCGGCCATCACTATGACCAGACCAACAAAGGTCGCTGTTTTCTTGAATCCGAGGATCGTATTGATGACGAGCATATTCGGCAGACTCAATGCCGGACCAGCCAGCAGCAATGCGAGCGCCGGGCCTTTGCCCATACCGGCACCAATCAGGCCCTCAAGTATAGGAATTTCCGTCAGTGTCGCAAAGTACATGAACGCACCTGCAACCGAAGCAAACAGATTCGCGCCGATACCATTTCCACCAACCATGGATGCCACCCAACCCGAAGGAATCAAGCCTTCATGATCAGGCCGACCCAAGAGAAGGCCGGCGATAAGTACGCCGGCAAACAGCAGCGGCATGATTTGTTTGGCAAATCCCCAAGAAGCGTCGAACCAGTCTTTGTTTTCATCAGACCCAGTCGCCGTAATCACCGCCAGAGCGATTGCTGCGAATGCAAATGGCACCACCGGGTGGCTGGGCAATAGCAGTGCGAGCAGCAAGGTTGGCACCACGGCCACCAGTGCCTTCCACCAGCGCACCTCAAACCAAGCAAGCAAAACTCCGGTAAATGCAATAGCAAAGACCGACGTGATCAGCCACTTCCACGCATGGATCGCTACCCACACGCCGCCGGCTTCCTCCCCTGGTGCACCCCAGTTGGCGAAAACGAGTACCCCAACCATCGCGGCAAAAAACAGCACTTCCTGCCAGAGCTTGCGCTTGGGCTGTTCTTCTGGCATTGCCATGGTGGCCGCTTGCCGTTCGCGTTCTTCCTTACGGAAGATGAACGCCATCAACAAGCCGATGACAACCGCAAACAGAATGGCACCAATTGCCCGAGCCACACCCAACTCCCAACCGAGGACCCGTGCAGTCATAACGATGGCCAAAACATTGATGGCCGGACCCGAATAGAGAAAGGCACTGGCCGGGCCAAGACCGGCTCCACGTTTGTAGATGCCCCCGAAAAGTGGTAACACCGTGCAGGAACAGACCGCCAATATGGTGCCAGACATCGAGGCAACCGTATACGCCACCCATCTCTTGGCTCCACCACCGAGATACTTCATGACGGCAGCTTGACTCACGAAAACCGCGATGGCCCCGGCAATGAAAAAAGCCGGCACCAGGCAGAGCAGCACATGCTCCCGCGCATACCATGCAGCCAGAGCCACCGACTCCTGGACCGCCCCGGCCACCCGCGGGTGATCGAAAGGGGTGAAGTAAAACGCCGCAAAGATAGCGGCTATCCACGCCAGCTTCTTGCCATCGTCACGCCAATCAAAACTCATAGCCGTGCCCGCCTTTTGTATTTAGCCAAATACGCAACAATGGTCACAAAAAAACCCCGGGTCTCAGCAACAGCCGAGACCTCGAGCCTCATCGTCTCCATCAATGACTTTGTCGATGCAAGAGAGGAAGCGTAGAACGCAAGGCGCCCGCAGTTCATAGTAGATGGTGGTGCCTTCACGCCGGTGGTTCAGGATGCCGGCGTTTTTAAGCTGCGAGAGGTGGCGGGACACAGTGGACATCTCGCTGCCCACCAGCTCAGCCAAATCACAGACACAGCGTGGACCCTCGGCCAAGGCTTGCACCATCAGCAGGCGACTCGGCTGACCGAGCGCCTTGAGAATAGCGGCTTGTTGGGCGATACGTTCACGCTGCAGGGTCATCATGATGGCCATCCTTGCATTGTTGCGCAAATATGCAAGTTCAATTGTCCCGGCTCTCTTCGATCAGCACTCCGGGAAACCATCGCCCGAAGCAGGGAGCGGTATTGGCTGTACTCATGACTCGGCCGCTGGCGAAAACCACCCCTGAGTTTTGGTGCAGATGCGAACCAGCATCAGCATCACTGGCACTTCAATGAGCACGCCAACCACGGTGGCCAAGGCCGCGCCAGATGAGAGTCCGAACAGCATCGTCGCGGTAGCGATCGCAACCTCAAAATGATTGGAGGCGCCGATCATCGCCGACGGCGCTGCGTCACGGTAGCTTAACTTCATTGCCTTTGCCGCAACATATCCCAAGGCGAAAATAAGTACCGTCTGAAGGAACAGCGGGATAGCGATCCATACAATGGTCAACGGGTTGCCAAGGATGACCTCACCCTTGAACGAAAATAGGATGACCAGCGTCGCTAGCAACGCGATGATGGTGATAGGAGAGAGCACATGGAGGAACTTCTCCTCGAACCATTGCTTGCCCATTTTGGCAAGAATCAGGCGCCGCGACAGGTAACCGGCCACCAACGGCAGAGCCACGTAAACCCCGATCGACAGCAACAGAGCCTGCCAGGGCACCGGCAATTGCCCAACGCCCAACAGGTAGCCCCCCAGCAAACCGTAGAGCACCAACATGGCCAAGGAGTTAACCGCTACCATCACCAAGGTGTGACCATCGTTGCCGCGAGCAAGGTGGCCCCACACCAACACCATCGCCGTGCACGGTGCGATACCAAGGAGGATGCAACCGGCCAGATAACTGCGCCACAGTGGCACCTCCAGCATTTTAACCCCATCGTGAAGCACTACGCTTCCCGATCCGTAGTGCTCGCCTACCGGCAAATCCAAGCCAAAGGGCATCTTGACCAGATCCATCGCATCCGGTCCGATAAAGTTATAAAACACTGTTCCTAAGAAAAAGAGCGCGATGCCGTACATGGTAAACGGCTTGATCAACCAATTGATGACCAAGGTTAGCCCAACAGGCTTCATACTCTTGCCAGCCTTGACCACCTCGGCGAAATCAATTTTCACCATGATTGGGTACATCATAAAGAAGAGACAGATGGCGATAGGGATGGACACGATCGGCGCCCCATCTACCCAAATAGCCATGCCGTCCAAACTCTGGGCCACCCCGGGCGCCATCGCACCCAAGGCAATACCGATGGCAATGCAGATGATGACCCACAGCGTCAGATAGCGCTCAAAAAAGCCAAGGCCCTTGCCCTCAGTGGCGCCGGAATTGCCAGCACAAGAATCAGTCATTAATTAAACTCCTTAGGATCTCGATTGATCTCAGTCAGCAATGTCTTGTAGCGCCTGAAGCCGTAGAGCGGCCCAGACGACTAAGGCCGGTCAGTTGCTCGGCCATCGCGTTAAGCACACGTGGGTTCACGCAGTAGCAGACTCGTGGTCCATCGATGGTCCCCTGAATCACGCCGGCCTCCTTGAGGATTTTGAGGTGCTGACTGACCGTCGATTGGGCACTGCCTACCTGGTCAGCAATGTCACCACACATGCAGCCCTCCTGTGCCAGCAGAATCTCAACGATCTGCACACGGCTTGGATGCCCGAAAGCCTTGGCCCAGGCAGCCAGTTGCTCGCGACGCTCCTCGTCGCTACGGGGTTCAAGGGGTGCCGCATGGGCACTGGGGGAGCATCGCGTTTCGTTCATCGTCGATTAACGATATGATAAAGCCATCCCTGTCAATCGCCGCGCCCATACCCACTGAGCCGAGTTGCTGAGCCCCGCAGCGAAGCGAGGAGCCAGCAGCGAGATCCCTCACATCCTTCCCCCGCTACCGCTCAAAAGCCGGCGCCATTTGGTGCCGGCTTTTGTTATGGGCTAAGCGCAGCGAAGCCCCGCCAAATCCCGCGTGTTTTGCTGGCTCCGCGTCTTCCGCCGTTCTCCGGTTTGGACGGCCCACCGGTGGAGGGATCGAGACAAGCTCCAAACTCTCCCCCGTTCTCCGGTTCTCCGCGGGAGAACGGGGCGGCGTTTATGGGCCTTGTCCCAATTAGTGGAGGGATTGGGATTAGACCGTGTCAGGAGGACAACCGGCTGTCAGCGCCCTCCACCAGCCACGAAGCGAACAAAATGTGGGGCATTATTTTTTCGCTACCGCTGCCCAAGCGCTGGGCCTCAGGCTGCCAATTCGTAGGGCTGGACCAGCGACTCCAGCGGGATGCCCAGCCCATCATGCAGCCTGCGGATCATCTCCAGGCTCAGGCGGCGCTTCCGGTTCATGATCTCAGCCACGCGGTTGCCGCGGCCGATGTAGGGTTCCAGGTCCTTGCGGGTCAGCCCGCTCTGGTCCATGCGGAACAGAATGGCATCCACCGGGTCCGGCGGATCGATGGGCGCGTGGGAGCGCTCGTAGGCCTCGGCCAGGGTCATCAGGACCTCGGCCTCTTCACCCTCGGGCGTGCCCTCGGGGGCGCCGAAGATCTCGTCAAGGCGCGCGATGGCGGCATCGAGGTCGGCGTCGGTATGGATGGCGTTAACGGTCACACTCATGATCACACCTCCTCCGCATTGATGCGGTCGTATTCGGCGTGCGTTCCCACCCAGCGGATGAGCACGCCCTTGCGCACGTAGTCCACCACCGTGATCAGCCGGTACTTGTTACCACCGATGTTGAAGATCACCCGGTTGGCTCCCAGCAGGCTGGCGTGGGCGTAGCGCGCCTTGATGTCGTGCGGCCCCGCCCAATCCGCCTGCATCGCTTCCAGATACCAGGCCCGCAGCGGCTGCGCAGCATCCGCGTGGCCTGACTCCCAAAACTGGCGCAAGCGCTTCAGGACAATGACCCGCATGCCTGCAGTATACCGATGTCCCAATTTGGGACAAGGCGCTTTTTGGCCGTGGATTCTACCGAGCCGGAGTCAGGTCGCCCACGGCCACCGGGGCAATGGAAGCCAATGCATCTAGGCTGCAATCCACCATCCGCGCATCCAGGTCGGCCTCTATCTCGCGTCGCGGATTCCCGTAGCAGTGCCCGTGGAGGGTCGTCCTCCTCGCGGGGTTTTTCCTCTCGGGCCAGCTCTTCGGCGTAGGTGTGACGAGCCTGTCCGGCTCGTTCGCCCATCGCCGCGGCCATCGCCCGCAAGCGTGGCTGGACCATCACCCCCCACGGTGCCTGGGCAGCCAATCGACTCGGGCTCGATGTGCAGGTGCCGGCGCAGTTCGTCTGCTTGTCCGACGGCCCCTCCGAAACCATCACGGTCGCTGGCCAGCAGTTGGCCTTCAAGCACGCTCGTCCAAAGGATCTCGTCGCCGATGATCCAGGGGTAAGCATGGTGACCCAGGCGTTGCGGCATCTGCAGCACGATGGCCTCGAGAACGCGATTCAGCACCTCGGCAAACGGCTGCCGCTGGCGGTGTGCAAACGCTTGGTCAAGCGGACCGAGCGCACCTCGGCGTGGCTGCATGAGGCCGCGTGCCAGGTCATGGCTGTGCGCCGGAACCGCCATGATTGACGCCGCGAAGCTCTCACCTTCCAACCGTCAGGACCTGCTGATCGCTGCCAGACAAACCTCGACCTGCTCGCTGCCGTCAGGGAGCACAAGACCAAGTCCTACTACGCGAAGTGGGCTCGCTATGATCTGGCAGCGCCGGTGTCGCTACGCCTCCTGCCAGAGGACGACAACCGCGTGCGATCTCTTGCCCAGGACTACCGTGATATGCAACCGATGTTCTTTACCAAGCCGCCACCGTTCTCTGTCATTAGAGAAGAGCTGAAGCAGCTTGAGCTGGCGCTGAATGCCAGTGGCACGTAGACCGGCTGATCTATCGCGCCCATTCTGCGACCGCCGCATCAGGCGCGTTCATGTCCAACAGGGCGCGGGGCTGCCCGTCGCTGATACGAGGCTTGCCTGCACTGATGGGATCCAGGAGAAGCAATCGTTCCTGAATAACCGGTGCCAGCAGATTCACGTTGAGGATCTGCGTCATCCGCGGCAGGGTCACGCCGGCCAGCCGGGCCTAGGTTGAGGCGCCTGGATGAAAAGTAGCCACAGTGCGCCGGGCTAAGCCCGGCGCACTGTGGCTACTTTCTGGCCCGTCCCGCTCATGCTTTGACCACCGACCCGTCGCTCGATAGCCTGGCGCCATGGCCCAGAATCCAGCGTGGTATGGCGCGTGAACCAACTCCCGCACGGACTCTATGAATCACTGGTCGATGGCGCACTGGCCCGTGCGCTCGAAAACCTTCCGGAGGAGGATCGCCGTGCCATCACCTACGACCTGGAGCAAGCCGATCGACATCAGGACAGACAAGAGGCGCTGATCGCCGTCCTTCGGATGGCACTGAGCGATGCCCTGAATAACCTCGGAACAGAGGGTAATCAGGACCGGGAGCTCGATATCCTCACCAGCGTCTTGAGCGTTCTTCGTCAAGGGCAGGCAGCAGAGACGATCCCTCGCCCGCTCACCATGCTTCAGAGCATCACCCGAGGCAGTGATCCAACACCATCTCCGCCCCGCACCGGGCTCCGACGCCCCTGGCTCTTCACCTCTGGTCGTCATGATCCGCCGCTGCTCGACGAGCTCCGTCGGGAGCTAAGCAGCGTCGATCACGTCGATATCCTGGTCTCATTCATCACCTGGAGCGGGGTCCGAAAGATCCGCGATCTGATCCAGCAAGCGACGGCGGTTGGCGCTGACACCACGCCCCGCACCCGTTTCCGTATCCTCACCACCACCTACATCGGCGCGACCGAGGCCAAGGCCGTGCAGTGGTTGGCAGACCAGCCAGGGGTGGAGGTCCGCATCAGCCTCGACGGGAGACGCACGCGCCTCCACGCCAAGGCGTGGATATTCCGACGTGCAACCGGATATGGCACGGCCTACGTCGGTTCCGCAAACCTGTCCGGTGCGGCACTGACCGGTGGACTGGAGTGGACGGTCAAAACCACTCAGGCTGCTGAACCAGAACTCTTCGCGACAGCCATCGCCCATTTCGAGAGTCTATGGGACGACCGTGAGTTTACCCACTACGACCCCTGTGACGAAGACCACCAGCGAGTACTCCGCGACGCGCTACGCCGTGAACGCGGTGGCGGCGACCAACAGAATGACAACGAGGAAGGTCGAATTACCTTCTTCGCGCTGCAGCCGAAGGCTTATCAGCAGGCTATGCTCGATCGCTTGGACGCTGAGCGTCGTCACGGCAGGAACCGCAACCTCCTTGTCGCAGCCACCGGTACCGGCAAGACCGTGATCGCAGCCTTCGACTACCTCGCCACGTGTCAGCGCGAAGGCGGGCGACCACGACTGCTCTTTATCGCCCACCGCAAAGAGATCCTCCAGCAAGCCCGAGCAACCTTCATCCAAGTGCTGCGCGAGCCAGGATTCGGCGTCATCTGCGCAGGCGGCGAGTCCATCAATTCCTTTGATCACTGCTTCTGTACAGTCCAAAGCTTCGCATCACGCGCCCTAGCTGCGCACTGCGGATCCGAACACTGGCACACCGTCATCGTCGACGAATGCCACCATATGACAGCCGAGAGCTACGGGGCAGTGAGCGGCTTGAATCCCAGCATCCTGCTGGGATTGACCGCCACCCCTGAACGCGCCGATGGCGCCCGACTCGACTCCCTGTTCGACATGCGCCTGGACGGTGGGCCGGCTGCTGAATTGCGACTCTGGGAAGCCCTGGATCAGCAACTGCTCGCCCCCTTTGAATACTACGGGGTAGACGATTCCGAAACTGACTTCACCAGCATCCGCTGGGGCCAGCGCCGCATCGAAGAGCAGGAACTCGGCAAGATCCTCAACGTCAACCATGCTCGGGCTCAAGTGGTGCTGGCCGCGGTCGACCAGTACGTCAGCGACCCCTCTCGGATGAAGGCCCTGGCGTTCTGCGTTTCCGTCGAGCACGCCCGGTTCATGGCCGAGGCATTCACCGCTCACCGAATAGCCGCGGAGGTCGTCGTCGGCGA
The DNA here is from genome assembly GCA_027859175.1 of Planctomycetota bacterium. GTDB lineage: Bacteria > Planctomycetota > UBA11346 > UBA11346 > UBA11346 > GH22. Next base: position 14,461 of record JAQIBG010000173.1, read on the forward strand.
CACCGACCCAGACGTCCGCCGTCATGCTCCGACGAAGCTTGCCCGCGGAGAAATCCAGGTGATCTGCACCTGTGATCTCTACAACGAGGGCATCGACATCCCCGATGTCGATACCCTCTTGATCCTCCGCCCGACGCAGAGCCCTGTGCTCATCCAGCAACAACTCGGACGTGGCCTGCGCCTTTCTCCAGGCAAGGAGAGCTGTCTCGTCATCGACTTGGTCGGTCGCCACAATGCGGAGTTTCGCTTCGATCGCATGCTGGGGCTTTTGAGCGGACTTCCCCGCAGTGAGCTCAAGGAAGCCACCGAGCATGGTTTCGCCAAGCTACCTCCAGGCTGCCATATCCATCTCGATCGCTTGACCCGGGATCAGGTTCTACGAAATCTCCGCGAACTTAGCATCAGTTCCTGGCGTCATCTCATAACCGAGGCGCAAGCCTGGCTCCATCAAGGACCACAGCGCCGCGAAGCAGATCTGGCTACCTTCCTGCGCGATACCGGAATCGAGTTGGCAGAACTCTACCGCGGTGGCGATAGGCGCACTGCCCGAGGCTGGTCCGCACTACGCCGAGCATGCGGAATCGAACGACGACCTGAAGGCCAGGATGAGGCTCAGGTCTCGCAGCGTATCGCCGGCAACCTTCTGCAGCAGGACGACCCAGCCCTACTGCTCGCCTTAGCGCAGGTCGCCGAAGACACTATAACCTATGAGGCCATGGATGCGCTCAATCAGCGCCGCCACGATGCCATCAGCGCCGAACTGTTCCCGTCCCGCGATGATGCCGTTCCTGGCAGGGATATTTCTGCCCGCCTCGCAGACGCTCCTGCTCTGCGCGATGAACTCGGTCAGGTGGCAAAGCTCGTCGACGACGCCAACGACCTCGTCCAAGGTCTTGTCCCAGACATGCCAGGCGATTGGCCTTTCAGCCTTCACTGCGGTTACCACCTCCGCACCATCGTTCTATTCAGCGGCAAGGTCGCGCCCGATAGCAGACACCTGCCCCGCGAAGGTCTCATCCGCTTCCCCGATGAGAAAGTCGAGTTTATGCTGGTGACCTTGGATAAGTCCACCGGCTTCAAGGCCAGCACCAGCTACCACGATTACGCGATCAGCCCCGAGCGGTTCCACTGGCAGACTCAGAACAGTGCAGGGCCTGCCACCGCCACCGGCCAGCGCTATATCCACGGTGCCAACGAAGGCTGGGTGTTCCAACTCTTCGTCCGCGAGACCAAAGATCATCTCTATCGCGCACTGGGGCCTGTGACCTACGAAGCCCACGAGGGTGAGAAGCCGATGTCCATCACCTGGCACATGCAGGTCCCGATCCCGCTGAAATGGTTCCGGCGGTACAGCGTGCTGAGGGAAGCGTGATGGCAACATTTGCACTCGTACTTTCCCAACCAATCCGGTTCACTTAACTCTTGGAACTGCGCTACGGCCGCACACCAGGGACCTATCGGCGACTGGCCTCGGGCTGAGCGAGTACTTCGGCTTCCTCAGGCTTGCGATGCCACGGCACGACGACCATCGCCGATGGCGCCGCCGATCCGCATCCCGCCGCCCAGATGAAAAGCAGATACACTACTTGTCATCATTCCATATTCTGGTTCCCCCGGTAAGGGTGCGTTGCCCTTGTGTTGTTGCGATTTGTTCGCGCGCGGATCTCGATTCAACGGCAACGCCATGGAACGCGCCTGGTTCCAAGGCACGTGCTCGCCAGGCAGCGGGGTTCAGGCTGAGCTTGGTGGCGATGCTTGGTGGCGATTGCGGCTGAAGTGGCTGGGGCAATGAGTTCGAGGTACGTGGTGAGGGGGAGGCGATTGCGTTGCAAGGATCCGGTTTGGTCGACGGGGTCGCAGGCGCTCAGTGTGAAATGACGTGGTAGGTGTCACGGGC
>JAQIBG010000195.1 GCA_027859175.1 Planctomycetota bacterium
ATGAGTTCGAGGTACGTGGTGAGGGGGAGGCGATTGCGTTGCAAGGATCCGGTTTGGTCGACGGGGTCGCAGGCGCTCAGTGTGAAATGACGTGGTAGGTGTCACGGGCCCCATCGGGCAAAACGAGCCTTCTTGCTTACGGCATTGGCGCAGACTAATGTCTTAAAAGTAGTGCGTCTACTTTCTGGCCCCACGGTACCCTGTTGTTGCGCCTGCGGACATATGCATGACTGTATAGAGCACCTGTGCGGGGCCTAGCGATCCACGCCGGCGCTGCCATTTGCCTGGCAGGGATCGGCTGATGGTTTGGAATATATCTGCTGCTGATGAGTGCGGTATGGTCATGCATACCAAAAAATTTTCCACCATCAGAAGTCAAGATTATTATTTCACTTACAGCTCACCCTTAGCCGAATAGCATTGAGTGTATCTACTTTTGGTCGTCTACTTTTGGTCGGCATGATCCTGATCCGGGCGCCTGTCCTTTCGATCGGGGTGAGTGCGCGATCGGTCATGACGGGACGTCAGTCACGTACTCAATGGGTCCACTCTCATCGTCAGGGCCATCGTCGTTGAGTCGCTCGTACAGATTCTTGGCCATGACAGCGAGGGCGAACTCCTGGAAGCTCGGATCGCCAAGGTAGCGGCTGACGATAGCTCCGTTGTCGTCGAGACGCTTGACCATGAGCTTCTCAAACAGCTTTGGCAGCGATTTGGCGAAGAGGTCGAGCGGGTTGTTCTTGGCGGCGGCGACGACCTGCTCATCGGTCTGGGCCTCGGCTTCGATCTGGTCGAAGAACAGCTTGTCGGCCTCGGTGAACTCGGTGCCGAACTTGTCGTTGAGGATGTCGATGATGGTGCTGAGCGGAGCAAGCTCCTCATCCCCTCTGCCGGTGCCCACCGAGACGGGAGCCTTCACGCTGCCGCCTTCGCCCTTGGCCAGGGTGATACCGCTGTCGGAGGTCATCTGGAGGCGGAAGTACTCGAGTTCCACGTCGTCCTCCAGGGCCAGGGTCGGATTGCCGTCAGGCCGGGGGAGCTTCTTCAGCAGGAACTTGCCGTAGGCGGCCAGTTGCTCGTAGTCGGGGGTGGACCAGGGCATGAGTTGCCCCAGGAAGGCGTAGAGCTTCACGAAGGCCGAGAGCTTGTCGCGGAAGGCCTCCCGGTCTTCCTTGGCTTCCACGCCCTTGAAACGGTCGACCGCGGGGGTGAGGTGCTTGTTCAAGTGGCCATGGTCGCTGTGGTGCTGCTTGGACTTGAAGAATACCGCCGCGAAGGCCTCGACCTCGGCCCAGTGGTAGATCTGCATCCCGTCGAGTTCGTGCTTCAGCGCTTCCAGTTGATCCGGGGTGGCTGGCTCGTCTAGCGAGGTGACTTCGTAGTAGGGCTGGAAGGCAGCTAGGATGTCGACCGTCTCGTTGACGAAGTCCAACACGACAGGTTCGGTCTTGCCGTGGTAGCTTCGGTTGAGGCGTGAGAGCGTCTGGACGGCTTGGACGCCCTTGAGTGGGCGGTCGACGTACATCGCGTAGAGCAGCGGTTGGTCGAATCCGGTCTGGTACTTGTTGGCCACCAGCAGGACTTGGAAATCATCCGAGTCGAACTTCTCGGGCAGTTCCTTCTCGCCGATCGACTTCCCGGTGGTGGGGTCGGTGTTCATGCCGGGTTCGGTGTAGTCTTGCCCAGTCTGCTTGTCCCTCACGCTGCCGCTGAAGGCTACCATGGGGCGGATGTCGTCGTAGCCCTGCTTGGTGATGTAGGCCTGGAAGGCACGCATGTAGCGCACGGCGTGGAGTCGACTGGACGTCACCACCATGGCCTTCGCGCGCCCATCCAACTTGTGGGCGATCGAGTTGCGGAAGTGCTCCACCATGATGATGGTCTTCTGCTCAATGTTGTGCGGGTGCAGGCTCATGAAGCGTGCGAGCGCGCTAGCAGCCTTGCGCTTGGGCACATCTGGATCGTCAGCGATGGACTTGGCTATTTTATAGAATGACTTGTAGGTCGTGTAATTGGTGAGCACGTCGAGGATGAATCGCTCCTCGATGGCTTGGCGCATGGAGTAGAGGTGGCAGGGCCAGTAGGCGCCTTCGCTGTCCTTGCGGCCGAAGAGCTGCAGGGTCTTGCCCTTCGGGGTCGCGGTAAAGGCGAAGAAGCTGAGGTTTGGCCGGCGGCCCCGGCCTTCCACCATGGCATTGATGGCGTCTTCCCCGTCGGGTTGGGCGTCATAGGCGATGCCTGCTTCTGCGGCGCGATTAGCTTGGCTCAGGACCTGCCGCATCTGGGAGGCACCATCTCCGGTCTGACTGCTGTGAGCTTCGTCGATGATGAGGGCGTAGCGGCGGGAAGCGATCTTCTCGGCCCATTCCTTGGCCGTGTCGGGGTCCTCGTCCTCGGAGTCCTTGGCCAGACGGTCGATGACGAAGGGGAATTTCTGGAGCGTGGTGATGATGATCTGGGTACCGTCGACCAGGGCTGTGGCGAGCTGCCCACTGTCTTGGTCGATGGGCTGGACCACGCCTTGCTTGTGCTCGATCTGGTAGATGGCGTCTTGGAGTTGCTTGTCGAGGACCCGACGGTCGGTGATCACGATCACGCAATTGAAGACCTTGTGATCATCATTGCTGTGCAGGCTCGCCAGGCGATGGGAGAGCCAGGCGATCGAGTTGGTCTTCCCCGATCCCGCCGAATGCTGGATCAGGTAGCTGTGACCGGCGCCGTCCTGTCGGGCTTGGCCCACCAATAGGCGTACGGCATCGAGTTGGTGGTAACGGGGGAAGATCAGGCGCCTGGTCAGGTGGCGCTTCTTGGCCTTGGTCTTCGGGTCGATGCGGTAGCGCTCTTGGGTTTCGACGAAGACGTAGCTGCCGAGGATCTCCAGGAACTGGTCGCGTTGGAGGATCTCCTCCCAGAGATAGGCGGTGCGGTAGCCTGATGGGTGGGGTGGATTGCCTTCGCCGCAGCCGACTTTGCCGGGATTGCTGCCCCGGTTGAGCGGCAGGAAGTGGGTCTTGGCCCCGTGGAGCCTGGAGGTCATCCGCACCTGGCTGGTATCGACGGCGAAGTGGACGATGGATCGCGCAGGGTGATCGTCCTTGGTGAAGGCGAAGAGCGGCGCGGTGGGATCGCGATCGGTCCGGTACTGCTTGACCGCGTGCTGGACGTTCTGCCCGGTCATCTCGTTCTTGAGTTCCGCCGTGGCCACCGGGATACCGTTGACCACCAGGAGCAGGTCGACGGAGTCCCCCTTGCCTGGGTGGCACTTGGCCTGGCGGATGACCTGGAGAATGTTGCTCTGGTAGGCCGCTATGACCTCGGGGTTGAGCGCATGGGCGGGCTTGAAGATCGCCATCCTGAGCGTCTTGCCGAAAAAGCTGAAGCCGTGGCGCAGCACATGGAGGCTGCCTTTGAGGGCGAGTTCCTTCTGGAGGGCTGTGAGCACCTTGTCAGGCAGGCTGGCCCCGTGGTGCTTCTCTAAAGTGCTCCACAGCGGCCCCTGGGCATTCCGTAAGAAGGTGATCGCGCTCTGGGGGACCAGTGCCACCTCGGGGTCGAAACCGCCACTCTCCGCCGCCTCCCAGCCACCCTGGCTGATGAGATGGCTTACGATCGTGGCTTCGAAGGCCGCTTCGGTGGTGGTTCGGCTCATGCGGCAATCCACTCCTGATCCACCAAACGATCCCAGGCGATGCGGATGTGCTGGTCTTTGAAGAGGTGCTGCTTGCGGACGGGCCAATCGCTGCCGTGTTCCCAGGCGTGAACCCGTGCGATGACCTCATCGGCGGTGCTGGCACCTTCGTGGATTGCCACCCAGTGCACGGTGGCCAGCAGCTCCATGCCGAAGGGCGTCTGGAAACTGTCGATCAGATTCTGCACCCGGCGCATGCGTTGGGTGTTGCCGGGGTCGCCACGGAGGGTGTCGCGAGCAGCATCAACGGCTTCATCCAGCAGGGTGATCGGTGCATCGGGGTTGGTGCGTCCATCACCCAGGCCCTGGATGAAGTGCCCGTCCATGCGGTTCAGCACCTGCTTGAGCGGGTCGGAGTAGGGCCCGTAGCGGTCCTTGTGGTAGGACAGCTTCAATGCGGTGTCGCCCGCCTGGTCCAGGAAGTAGGCAAGCTTGTGGACCTCCAGCAACGAACAGGAGTAATCCAGTTCCGCCTGGAAGTACGAACGGATCAAGCCTAGCACTTTGGCGATGGTGGGGGTCATGTTGGGCCGCTTGGTGCGGTTGGGCATGGTGGTGGGATCGGGCGCACCCTTGGGTTCAAAGACATGCGTCTCGACCTCCGGTACCTGGGCGAAGGCCGCCTCAATCATGGGTCGTACCACGCGCCAATCCAATCCACCCAAGCCACAGCCCAGCGGTGGCACGGCAATGGAAGTGATGCCCCTGGCCGCGATCACCCGAATCAGGTCCTCCAGGCCAGTTTGCACATCTTCCAACTTACTGCGCGACTTCCAATGCCCCTTGGTGGGGAAGTTGATGATGAAGCGTGGGTTGAAGGCAAATCCGGTCTCGAACACGAACATCTGGCCCGGCTTCACCTCGCCCCGCTTGCAGGCGGCACGGTAGGCATCGTAGTTCTTGGGGTATGCCTTCTTGAACTGGAGGGCGATGCCTTTGCCCATCACACCCACAGTGTTCACCGTGTTGATGATGGCTTCGCAATCGGTGGCGTAGTCGAGGAGGTTACCGGCAGTCAGTCGAATCATGTGGGTTTCCCTCAATAATACCAGTTCGGGCTGACGCTTATCGTCGGCTGATGGGCTGCGCTAGCAATGGATTGCCGCACCTGGGATTCCATGTCGACATTGATGACGCCGATGCCATGCACGGCTGTCCACGGGACGGCCTGATGCACCAGGAACTCAGCCTGGCGGCGCTCTTTGCGGTCGGGGTAGGTGGGGACGTCGTTCCAGTAGTCCTGCTTCATCAGTGGCCAGTCAACGAACTCGTCGAGCTTGCCGGGATCATCGCTGAACAGGGCATGGCCCAACTCCGCATGCCGGTCCGTGAAGGCGCAGGTCGGACCAAGCTGCCACAGGTCGTCGATGGCGAACACCAGATGGATGATCGGCGTCTGGCCCTCTTGGTAGTCTGGTGTGTTGCGTTGGTTGATGGTGAACAGCATCGGGCTGCGCGGACCGAAGTAGAACGGCACATAGTCGCCCAAGGTGCCCCCTGCCGCGCAGGGCACCGACCGCTGCATGCGTCGGTCCTTGATGTGACGATAGCCAATGCAGACATGCGCTGCATGCTGCATCGACCGATCACAGCGCAGGCCCCCTTGAACGATGGCGGGGAGGTTGCGCAGATGAGTGATGTGGAAGGCGCGCTTGGCCACGGCTCAACTCGCCTCGTAGCTCGCCTGGATCAGCGGCAGGGCGCGTTCCAGGTCGGCGGTGGTGGTGATGGTGATCTCAAGATCCCCCGTGCCGTAGTGCCCGATGCCGCGCATGTCGCGGGTGAAGCCCCCGTGCAGATCGACGTCATCGGGGTTCAGGCGCAGGAACAGGTTGACCTTCTTAGCGCTGGGGTGGACCTCCAGGCAGGCGAAGTTTTTGAGGCGCTTGAAGGCCACGTAATACTTGGTGGTGTTGACCTGCACGTCCTCGCCCAGGCTTTGGCAAGCACCGGTGACCGCCTGATAGAGCTCGCTCAGATCACCGCTCAACTCGGCGATGGTCTCGCTGATCGTCTTGTAGGTGACCTTGACTTTACCGGCATTCCCGCCGCTGCTGTCATCCTCACCATGGACCTCAGGGATCGGCTCCACGCTGCGGGCGTGAATTAGGTCAAGAAGTAGCAGGTCATCGCCGTAGTAGCGGTAGCGGATGAGATCCACGTTGCGTTCGATCTGCTGCACGGCGTGGATGTCGTAGCGGGTGAAGTCGCCAGCGATGCACAGCAGGCGTGGGCTGTCGCGCTGGATGCTGTCGGCGGCGTCCTGGCCCAGGGTCTTGAGCACCAGCAACTCGAAGTCGGCCATGTGGTCGAGCAACCAGTCGAGGTAGAATAGGCCCTGGTTGATGACGTTCTCGTTGCTGTGCCGCTTGTATTCGATGATCACCGGGCAGCCGTTCTCATCCAGGCCCAGGCTGTCGATGCGACCACGGTGGACGGGGCCGGTGGGGAATTCCGATGCCAGGAAGCGCACGCCCAGCAGGGTCGGCATGTGCTGTTCGATGCGTTGCTGGAGGTGCTTCTCCAGGGTGGCGGAGGTGGCATCCAGTTGCTCGGCGGCCGTCTCCGAGATTCGGAAGAGTTTGATGTCACTCATGCGGCCACCTCGGGGGTGGGGAGTTGGCCGGTGACGGCGGCGGTGATGAGAGCCTGGCGGTATTCGGTGAGTTTGGCTAGGCTCCTCACCTGTGCATGCAAGAAGGAGTCTGTTCTCTGAAGGATGGTCTGACAGTGAGCGGCAATGGCGGCCTGTTCCTCGTCTGGAGGGGCGCAGGCCCAAAAACACTTCACAACACCAACGTTGATTCTGCGGAAGGTTGCGCCAACCATGGCTGCCTCTAGCTGGTTGGTGATGTGTTCGGCGTTAAGTTGAAGCCAAGCATACATGGGCGAACCCGACTGGGGACGTATGAGGCAAACATCCTGACCCATGGCAAATGCACCATTCTCGTCGACCACGAGAGCTGACTCTCCAACTGTAGCATTTCTGCTGTAGATGATATCTCCAGGAGTGGGCCTCCTTCCTCCTTCGATCATTGCGTGGTAATACTCTTCTGAAGTTCTATTTGCTGTTGCGAGGTCAACTTTGAGCCCTTTTACCTCACCGATGCTTGCGAGTGGATACTCCCCATTGTCCAGAAAGGGGACGGTCTTGTGCTTGCAGTCGATAACTTTCCAGAATCGTTTAACCTGAGCCACCGACCAATGCTCGGGGATGCACCCGATCCACGGAATGCCTGAGTCTTTCATGGGGGCGTTGGGGTTGAGGCCCTTGGTGACGGCGTGGGTGATGAGGGCTTGGCGTTTTTCTTTAAGGAGGGTGATCAGTCGCTGTTTCTTGGCGATGAGGGCGTCGATGGCGGCGGTCTTGCGGTCCAGGAAGGCGGCGATGCGGCGTTGGGTTTCTGTGGGAGGTTTGGGGATACTCAGGCATCCGATTTCAGAGGCGTTGATGGCCGGATAGCTGACACCCGTGGATCGCGAGACGATCTCATTCACGATTCTGTCTGATCGCATCCACCAGTACAGGAATCGTGGGTCAACTTCACCCGACGATCTGAGTATGGCGAAACCAGTTGAGCAAACGAGTCTGGGATCCCCCTGGTGCCAATCGATGGCTGCGATTGCCTTCAAGTAGGTTCGGACGGTGGAGATAATGGTGTCACCGTACTTGGGCAGCCGTCGCGCGCGGCTAGGCGCATCCTCATAGATAATTCTCTCAGGGGTGCTAATGACGCCAGTTGAGGAGACCCCACCGATGTCGATATAGTCGAGCTCCTGGACAGGATTGGTGCTCTCAGATAGCACCTCTGGGTTGATCCTGCATTCGTACTTAATGACGCCACAGGGCCAGTCTTCGGTGACCTCGTTTCGCCAGGGGATCGTGCGGTCACCAGCAACAATATTCATCCAACAGCCTCCCCAAGCATACCCTGAATCTCAGCCTCCAAGTCCTTGATCTCGGCTTCGATGTCGGCCAAGGGTCGCAGCGGCTGATACTCGTAGAAGTGGCGGGTGAAGGGGATCTCGTAGCCGACCTTGGTCTTGCTCTCGTCCACCCAGGCATCGGGCACATGGGGCAGGACTTCGCGCGCCATGTAGGCGTCGATGTCTTCATCCCAGGGCACGTTCTCGGTGTCGCGTAGGCTGGTGTCGGGCTCTGGGTTGCCCTTCTTGTCGGTGCAGATATCAGCCGTGTCGTCGCGCTCGCTCAAGGCAGCCCAGAGGGTCTTGAGCATGGTGGACGGCAGCTTGCTGCCGGCATTCTCGGCCACCTGCTTGAGGATGGGTTTGAGGTGCTTGAGGAAGGCATCGCGCTTGGGCCAGGTTTGATCCGTGATGGCGGCGGTGAGGCCCGCGACCAGGGCGGCTTGCAGTTTCTGACCGGCCTCGGCCTCGGCCAGCCCAGCTGGGCCCTTCTTCTTGCTCTTGGCGAGGTTCTGGAACGGGCCTTCTGCTTGGAGGCGGTCGATGCCTGCCTGGTCGATGGCGAAGCGCAGGCGCCGGGGTCGTTCGACGGTGATCTTGCGATAGGCGAAATCCGTCCCCTTGAAAATCTTGACGATGTCGGACTCGGTACCGCCACCGTAGACGCGGGTCAGGTCGCCGATGTGATCGGGCTCGGTGCCGCTGTCGGATTCTGATCCCTCGCCCAGCTTGTTGCGCTTGTTGCCGAGGGATTTCTTCATCTTGATGAACAGCTTGCTGCCGTTGATCAGGGCGACGGTGCCCTTGCGCTCGGCTGGCTTGTGGTTGCTGACGATCCAGATGTAGGTGCTGATGCCGGTGTTGTAAAACATCTGGTCGGGCAGGCTGACGATGCCCTCCAGGTAGTCGTTCTCGATCAGCCAGCGGCGGATCTCAGATTCGCCGGATTCGGCATCGCCGGTGAACAGCGGCGAACCGTTGAAGACGATGGCGATGCGCGAGCCGCCCTCGGCGGGTGGGCGCATCTTGCTGCACATGTGGAGCAGGAAGAGCAGGGCGCCGTCGTTGATGCGCGGCAGGCCGGGGCCGAAGCGGCCCTTGTAGCCCAGCTTGTCATGTTCGTCGGTGATGTGCTTCTGCTCTTGCTTCCACTCGACGCCGAACGGCGGATTGGAGAGCATGTAGGCGAAGCGACCATCGGGGTGCTGATCGTCGGTGAAGGTGTTGCCCAGGGCGATCTTATCGGCGTCGTTGCCCTTGATGAGCATATCGGCCTTACAGATGGCGAAGGACTCGTTGTTGTAGTCCTGGCCGTGCGAGATGACCGTTGCCGCGCTGTTGAGCTGGTGGAGGTGTTCTTCCGCCACGCTGAGCATGCCGCCGGTGCCGCAGGCGGGATCGTAGAGGGTGACCACCTTGCCGGGGACGGCGAGTTCGCTCCGCTCGTCGCAGAACAGCAGGTTCACCATCAACTTGATGACCTCACGCGGGGTGAAGTGCGCCCCGGCCTCCTCGTTGGCCTGCTCAGCGCCGATCCGGATGAGTTCCTCAAACACGTAGCCCATCTGGAGGTTGCTGACCCGCGCGGGTGAGAGATCGACCTCGGCGAAGGCCTTGACCACCTGGTAGAGCAGGTTCTTGCTCTCCATGAAGTCGATCTGCTCGGCGATCTTGAACTTCTCCATGATCTCGCGCACGTTGGGCGAGAAGGCGTTGATGTAGCCGTGGAGATGGCTCGCGATGTGGGTGGAATCGTCCAGCAGCTTGGGGAAGTCCAGCTTGCTGGTGTTGACGAAGCTGGTTCCGGCCACCTCGCGCAGCTTGGCGAAGCGCACCGCCTCGGACGCATCCTGGAGCTTGGCGTCTTGCGCCAGCACCGCCGACTTGGTTGGGGCCAGCACGCAGTCGAAGCGCCGCAGCACGGTCAGGGGGAGGATGACCTTGCGGTACTCGTTGCGCTTGTAAGGGCCGCGCAGGAGGTTGCAGATGTCCCAGATGAAGGAGACGAGCTGGGAGTGGACAGCGGTGTCGGCCATGGGGGTGGGTGATTCCGTTGTGTTGCTGCGATGCCGGTAGATGGCTACTCGCAATGTCTTGGTTGAGTCAAGGTAGGGGGAAGTTCGGGAACTGCCAAGGTGTGATCTTGTGGGATGTCTATCGCATCCATTGGGTGGTGCGCTGATGTTGTTCGTAAGCGTTCGGTGCCCCTGCCCGGCAGCCTGATGCCAGCGCCGGTGGGCGCCTGGATCAGGCCTTATCTTTGGGCAGGTCGGCCTTGGCTCGCACCGGGGTCAATGCTGCTGGGTCCTGACCGGCGTGGAGGCCGGCGACGGCATGGCGGAGGTAGGTGCGGACGTCGATGGAGCTGATGCGGCAGCTTTCGAT
>JAQIBG010000202.1 GCA_027859175.1 Planctomycetota bacterium
CATCAACCGCCGCCGGCGCGACGGCCTGCCGCTCCACGATGCCCTGCTCATCGCCGGGCACCAACGCATGCGGCCGATTTTGATGACCACCATTTCAACCATTGCCGGACTGCTGGCGATGGCGGTGGGCATCCCGCACTTCTCCGTCACGTGGAGCCCAATGGCCACCTGCTTTGTCGCCGGCGTTGCCATGTCGACCACGCTGACCCTACTGGTTGTGCCCGTCATTTACATGCTGATCGAACGATTCCGCCTGCTGTTTAGCTCTGACGAAAATCACAGCCAGGCCCTGGAGCCCCACCCATGACCCGTTCCGTCCTAATTGCCCTGATCCTCGCGTGCAGCGCAGCCAATGGATTCGGCGCCGAAGTTGACGTGCGCGATCGCGTGGGCACAGCCGCCGACCAAGCGGCCGCCAATGCGCAACGCGCGGTACAGGCCCTCGATGCCAGCCTCGAGGCCAGCGGCACGCCGCTCGTCGTGACCTTGGAAAGCGCCGCTGAACTCGCACGCCAGAACGCCGATGCGGTACTTGCCGCCGAAGCGGCCGCCGCAGCGCTACGTGCCGCCGGCCGCGCTGAGTTGTCGATTATATTTCCGCAACTCACGGCCGATGCCGGCTATACTTACAATGGCAAGCTGCCCAACCGTACGCTGGAAGGCGTGCGCGTGTCCGCCGGTACCGAAGATGAATACCGCGTTGGGGCTCGCATCGAGCAGCTGGTGTGGAGCTTTGGTCGCATTGGCGCAGCCCGCAGCGCCGACCGCGCGTCATCAGTCTTGGCCAGCTCAGACCTGCTCCTGGCACAACGCGAAGCCTCGTTCCGCGCCCGCAGTGCCGTCGCCAATGTCTTGCTCACCCAGGCTCGATTATGGGTGGCACAAGAGCGCGTGACACAACGTGAAAGCGAGCTCGCCGACGCCCAAGACAAGGAAGCCGTTGGTCGCGTTTCCAAGCTCGATGTCAACGAAGCTGAAATCAATCTGCTGCAAGACCGCAACAGTCAGCGCAGCGCCGCCCTCGCGGTGCAACAATCCACCCACGAACTGATCACCGCCCTCGCCCTCGAAAACCGCAGCGTCACGGTTAGTGGCGAACTCCAACGTCCGCAAGACATGGCGCTGTTGATTGCTGCCGCGCGCGAAAACATCGCGTTTGGCCCTGAAGTGCGCTCGCTCCAAGCCCAAGCTGAACTACGCGCATCTGAACGCGCGAAATTTCGTGGCAACGCACTGCCTGAATTCAGCGTATTCGGCGACTGGTACGCCAACGGTGAGCGCACCAATGATCTGGATGATGGCTGGGGCGTCGGCCTCAATGTCCGCTGGAATCTGTATGATGGTGGCGGCTCGTATGCGCAGATGGATCGTGCTGCCCGCGAGCGCGTTCGCCTGCTGCGCTTAGCTGATGAACAAAGCCGCGCACGTTTGCAGTTGTTTGACGATGTCGCCGCCCAATTGCGATCGCTCTCAGAGCGCATCACTGCCGCCGACACCATCGTGACCCTGTCTGAGAGCAACTACGAGGATGCCCGCGATCGCTACCGCCTCGGCGACATCGACCGCGTGCGCATGGGTGAAGCTAATCTGCGCATCACCCTCGCTCGCCTGACTCTGATCGATCTGATTTTTGAAGAGGCGGTTGCGGCTTTTCAACTTCAGCGCCTGGCAGAATAGGCGGCACACGCAGCCGCGTAGCACGCGGCTGCAAAGACATCACTGCAACAACAAAGGGCATCAACATGGCTAGCTCCACTTGAGAGACGCAGCTCAGGCCCATTTGTTCGTCAGCTTTGCCAACTCGCAACGCCACCGTTTCACGCACTGCCCACAAGTTACATGGCAGCAGCATCGAGACAGCCGCCCCATCGATGCCGTAAGCTGCTCCCCGGTAGTGACCTAGCGCCCATGCGACACTGGTGCTTGGCGCAATTCGGCATTCGACAGCGGCACCATCCGAAAGCTGGTCATCAAAACCAACATGTAGATTGTGGAGATCACCACGGCCACAATAGTGGCGACCAGCGTCAATCGCAGCAAACGCAGCATCCAGGGTGAACGGCTTACTGACTGCGCGGTTCGTTTCCCTTGATATCTGATCAGTGTAGTACAGATTGCTGACGTGAGACTGTCCCAGAAAACCTATTACGCCCTGCGATCGGTTCTTGAGTTGGCTAAGCATCCCGGCTCAGACCCCGTGTCCATAGCCGCCATTGCGGCCAGCCAGCAGATCCCCCCGCAGTTTCTCCAGGTCATCATGCGTGAACTGCGCCAGGGCGGCTTTGTTGACAGTCGCCGCGGTAAAGAGGGCGGCTACCTGCTAGCACGTAAGCCCAGCGACATCCCCGTTGGCGAGGTCGTGCGCTTCCTCGAAGGCGATTTCACCCCTGTAGACGACCAGGATCACGGCAGCGGCGAAGACTTTCCAGCCTTCACCCAGCTGTGGCAAGATGCCCGCACCGCGCTGGATCACGTGTTCGACACCACCAGCTTTGCCGACCTGATCGATCGCGAGCGCGCCGCCTCGGCCGCCGGCGACTACGTCATCTGACCCGTCCGCCCACGCGCCGCGTCCAAGACCCCCTTGGCTTTCCTCCCTCGGCACCCATCATCGCCCGGCCATGAATGACCGGGATCCTCGCTATGACGCACCCGACAGCCCCCGCAGTGTCGGCTGGGTTGAGGCGCAGCGCGTGGTGCTGGCCAGCGGCGACAATCCCTTCGTGCTCGAGTCGGGCACCAGTCTGGCCGAGGTCGAAGTCGAGTACGAGACCTACGGCAGCTTGAACGCCGATGCGAGCAACGCGATTTTGGTGTGCCATGCCCTCTCGGGTGACGCCCACGTAGCCGGCTGGGATGCCCGGGCCGAACAAGATGAGCGCCCGTGGCGCAGCCGTAAACCCGGTTGGTGGGACGCCATGGTTGGCCCCGGCAAGTTCATCGACACCGACTGCTACTTCGTGGTGTGCTCGAATGTGCTCGGCAGTTGCTACGGCACCACCGCCCCGGCCTCGCTTGACCCCGATACCGGCAAGCCCTACGGCCTGCGCTTCCCGGTGGTCACGGTGGAAGATTGGGTCCAACTCCAGCATCGCCTCATCACTCATCTCGGCATCGAACGCCTCCACACCGTCATCGGCGGCAGCCTCGGTGGCCAGCAGGCCCTCGAGTGGGCGCTCGCCTTCCCCAATCTGGTTGACCGCTGCGTGGTGCTGGCCGCGTCACCGCGGCTCTCAGCTCAAGGCCTGGGCTTTAACGCCGTTGGCCGTCACGGCATCATGAACGACCCAGCCTTCGTCGAAGGCGACTATTATGACGGCGAGCCGCCGGCCATCGGCCTTGCCGCGGCGCGCATGCTGGCGCACATCACCTACCTGTCTGAACAGGGCATGGATAATAAATTCGGCCGGCGCCTGCGCAGCAGCGACAAGCCCGCCTTTGGCTTCGGCATCGAATTCGAAGTCGAAAGCTATCTGGACTACCAGGGCCGCAGCTTTGCAGAACGCTTTGACGCCAACAGCTATCTCTACATCACGCGCGCGATGGATTATTACGATGCCGCCGCGCGTTGGGGCGATGGCGACCTCGGCGCGGCGTGCCGCCGGATCAAGGCTGCCACCATGGTGGTGAGCTTCTCCACCGACTGGCTCTACACCCCCGACCAGTGCCGCGAACTCGGCGCCACCCTGCTGCGGGTTGGAGCACCGGTTACTTATCTCAATTTGCCCTCGCCCTACGGCCACGACGCCTTCTTGGTTGAGATCGACATGCTCGGGCCCTTGGTCCGCGACTTCCTCGCTTCTGATCAAGGAGCCGAGTCATGAACGACGACAATCACAGCCAAGAACTCGATGAGCTCGCCAGCCTGCTGCGCGACCACGTGGATCCCGACCTGCAGATGCACGGCGGCGGGCTCTTTGCCACCTTCGTCAACGAACTCCATCACGTTGACGACAAAGACGGCCCACTCGGCCGCACCAGCCGCTGGCAAGACGATGTCATCGTTGAGGCCATCGCATCTGGCAGCCGCGTGCTCGACCTCGGCTGTGGCACCGGCGAACTCCTTGAGCACCTCAAGGGCAAGGCCGGGCGCCTACAGGGCGTTGAAGTTGATCACGACCAAGTGGCCGCCTGCGTGGCACGTGGCGTGCCCGTGTTCCAGGCCGACGTTGACGCTGGCCTGCGCGAGTTTGATGACGATAGCTTCGATTACGTGGTGCTTGAAGAAACCCTGCAAGCCCTGCGCCATCCGCATGACGTGCTGCACGAAATGCTGCGCATCGGCCGTTGCGGTATTGTCAGTTTTCCCAACTTCGGCCACTGGCGCATTCGGCTCTACCTCGCCGCGCACGGCCGGATGCCGGTGTCACACCGCCTGCCCCATCAGTGGTTCGACACCCCCAACATCCACCACCTGACGCTGCGCGACTTCAAAGCCTGGTGCAACGACAACGCGGTCATCATCGACCGCGCGATGGTGCTGGCCGACGGTGTGGTGCGCCCCTTTGCCGAGGGTGACAACCTGCACGCGTCAGAAGTGCTGCTGTTCATCCGTCGCAGCTAGTCTCGTCGAGCAACTCTGGCTGGTTGAACACCAAGCGCCGCCACCACAGCCAACCACGATACGCCACCACCACGCGAAACCGACCGCCATCCTCGCGCTGCGCGTAAGTGACCGAACACAGACGCAGCCCCGAACCAACCGGCATCCGCACCGGCATCACTACCTCGCCGGGCACCCCGGTGGCGCCGGTCGCAATCCAGCGGTTACTGATCTCGGTGAGCTGATGCTCACGCAAAAATGCCGCGATCCGGGCATGACAGCGCCACGCATCAAACGCCACCCAGGCCACGGCCACGGCAATAAACGCCAGTGCATACATCGGTCGGCCTCCTCGCCGCATGACTCAAGCAATCCAGTGATTCAGTCGCACGCTGAATCTGCCACAGAGATGGGTTCCCCGCGACGGAAACCAGCGACACTGCGGGGTCCTATGCTGAGCCCGGCGCGCACCTGCTTATTTGCACTCCTTGCCCTGTGCTGGTCCTGCGGCAGCTCAGGTGGCGACAGCCCACCAGCCCCCGAAAACCAGCCGCCGCTGGTGATCCCCGGTAGTCTGCCCGCCACGCCTGGAGCACAAGGTGGCGCTGGCCTTGGCACGCCAGCAGCGAGTTACCCCGCTGGCTTATTTGATCACAATCTTGTCACCCGGTACGGCGCCACCCCCGACGACGACACCGACGACACCGAGGCCCTGCGCCGCGCCTTGACCAAAGATTGGGATGCAGATCTCGGCGATTGGGTCGACCGCGTAACCACGGTCGATCACTATTACGGCCGGCCCAAAACCATCTTTATTCCAGCCGGGCGCTACCTGATCAGCGAACCCCTGACCTGGGTTGGCTGCTGCGTCAGCCTGATTGGGGCTGGACCCGGCCAAACGATTCTCGAACTGCCAGCCAATAGCAGCGGCTTTGATAACGCCAGCAACCCCCAGGCGCTCATCACCACCCCAGCCGGCAACCACTCCTTTCGGCAAAACATCCACGGCCTCACGATCCACATTCGCAGCGGCAACCCTGGTGCCATCGCGCTCGATTACGTTGCCAACAACAGCGGCGCCGTCACTGAGGTCGAAATCAAGGCGGACACCAACTCCGGCCACACCGGCCTCGCCATGACTCGCTACGCACCCGGCCCGTGCTTGATTAAAGATCTGACCATCACCGGGTTCGCCTACGGCATCCGGGTCGGCAACCCGGAATACGGCCCGACCTTTGAAAACATTATACTCACTCAGCAACGCACCACTGCGATCAGCAATCAGAACAACATCCTGGCATTGCGCCGCATCAGTATCGACGGGCCCGCACCCGGTATCATCAACAGCACCGGCAACGGTAGCGTGATGTTGCTCGACAGCGTTATCACCGGTACCGGGTCTGGGCCAGCAATCGACAGTGAGGGCGCCCTGTTCGTGCGCAATGTCACCACCAGTCAGGTCAGCAATGCGATTCGGATTCGCGGCGAGGATCTGCCGGGGCTCTCGGTCACCGAATATGTTGATGGCGCCACCACCAGCGTATTCCCCTCGCCCAACACCAGTTTGCACCTGCCGATCGCTGACACGCCCCGGTATCGCAACGACGACCTCAACGACTGGGTTGCCTACAGCCCAAGTTATTACGGTGACCGCAACGCCCTCGACACCGCCCTCCAGGCCGGCAAGGGAACGGTTTACTTCTCACCGGGCTCGGCCTTATTCCATATCACTGACGATCGGGTGTTTCGGGTCCCCAAGCATGTCCGTCGGATCATTGGCTTTCATAGCGTCGTCAACAATAACGGCACCGCTGGCCTGCGCTTGCTGGTCGATGAAGCGAGCACAGAACCCTTGGTGATCGAACGCTTCGGGTACGGCGTCACCGTAGTTCACGCTGCGCAGCGCCCGGTGGTGATAAAACACGGCGCCTATCACTACGAAGACCGCCCCGGTGCCGGCGACGTCTGGTTTGACGACGTGCAACTCGATCACATTCGATTCACTGCTGGCCAGCGTATCTGGGCCCGGCAGCTCAACACCGAAGGCGATGACCTGCACCTGGATAATATCGGCTCTCAACTGTGGGTAATGGGGATCAAAACCGAGCGCAAAGGCACGGTGATCCGCACCACCGGTGGCGGTTCGAGTGAAATGATTGGGACCCTGCTGTACCCGCTCGCTGGCACCGATACCAGCAACCCCGCTTTCATCGTCGACAACGGCGCGCTTTCGATGAGCTACGGCCTCAGCCACTACTCCGGACCTAACATCGAGATTCACGTGCGCGAAACGCGCGATGGTGAAACCCGAGAATTTTCGCGCACCGACCCACGGTGGACCGGCCGTCACATGCGCCTCTTCACGGCCTATCCCGCCGACGCCCCACGGGTCGCAACCCCACTGCCCTCGGTGTCAGCAATTAGCGCCGATCAGTAGATGCCGCAAAGCGGTATTGCTCGATGCCAAACACATCCTGGGCATCGAACAGCACGGCCAGCACGCGGTCGTAATGGGTGTCTGGGTCAACCCGGAGCTCGAGGGTCGGAACGTCTTCAGGCTTCAGATCCCAATCGGTCCCAAAGTTGGAAATATGCAGCCGCAGCACGTTGTCGGAGGTGTTGACAAAATCATAGCGCAGATACCGCCCCGGGCAGCCGCGATACTCATAGCGCTCCAGGCGCTCCACGCAGACATCGCGCTGAGATCGCAAGGCGCTCATCTCAACCGCCACCTTGCCAATACAGGCCGCCCAAACCCAGCAGCAGCACGGTCACCAGAATCAGTCCAAGGCCGATCAACTTTCCCATACCAGACCAACGCAGTGCCAGCCACACGG
>JAQIBG010000212.1 GCA_027859175.1 Planctomycetota bacterium
CGGAAGTTGGTGGGGAGTTCACCCAGGGGGTCGACCAGCGCTTCCGGGTGGGCGGCCTGGAAGCTGGTGAGGATGGTGTCGGTGACCTGCACCGCGCTGCGCTGGAGCATGGTGCAGAAGTAACTCAGCCAGGGGGTGAGGTCTGGATCGGAGCGACTGCCCTTGGCATTGCTGAGCGTGTAATCCATATGGTAGCCCATCTGGAGGGCATCGTTTCGCTGATGTCGGCGTGGCCGAGGAGTTCTTTGAGGGTCTCCAGGCCGACGCCGGCCTGACGCAGGCGGGTGGCGAAGGTGTGGCGCAGGTCGTGGGTGCGGACCACCGGGGTGATCCCTGCCTGCTGGCAGCAGCCGGCCATTACGGAGGGCATGGACCAGCGCCAGGGGAGGCCGCTGCGGTCGGGGATCAGCCAGGGGGGTGCTTCCAGGCCGAGCTCGCGCCGGGCGAGGTTCACCGGATGTGGGGATGTCAGGAGGCGGTTCCGCCAGGCGATGATCTGCTCAAGGACGTCGCGCGCTCGACCACCGAGGGGGACGCGGCGTTCACGGGTTTTTGGGGTCCAGCTGATGGTGGTGTGGGCGACGGCTATGCCCTCGCGAGCGACACAATCCCGCTCACGCACCAGGACTACTACGAGATCGACATGGAGCCCACTTACGGGAACCTCTCCGGCGGTCCTGTCATTGATGGGTGGGCCGGAGAGACCAACAACTGGTCAACCTACGGGTGCGGTCAGTACGGCACGCTGGAAGATGCACGCGAGGCGGCATGCAGTGAGATCGGAACCGAGCGCCTCGACCAGCACGATATGGACAGGAGCGACGCGAATATCGGACCCGTCGAGGCGTACAGCGCACTGCGAACCGATCTGGCGTATATGGATGCCGCAGAATGGCTCACAGAGGCGCTGAAGACTTGACCGCCGAGACCACAGACGCCGAGCTACTCAGCATGGCCGACTATTGGGTGTCCGTCGCGCTGAATGATCTGGTGGCAATTGATCCGGATGCAGCGCGGGACGTGCTAGAAGAGATGCGCGCCGAGCTGGCGTCGGTCGAGTGAATCCACACAGACCGAAACAAGCGGACAGGGTGTAGTGCCCTGTCCGCTTCGGCCTCAGCTTGTCAGAGCTACTTGAAGGCGTACGGTAGGGCTAGTCACCTTATGGGAACCGCAGGCCAGGCCGAACAAAAGGCGGTCTGTATGCTGTTCGCAGGGGTGACGTCTTATTGGAACCGGAGGCCAAACGATGGGCAGTGTGCATAGCCAGCTAACAGGCGGAAAGCCGAAGCCGGAACCGCAGCGCGATGAGTCGCGCGAAGCCCCTCAGCGGGGGTGCATCGATCCGCCCCACCATCGTGAGCCAGCCGGCAATGGCGAGCCGACAGACGCGATAGGCGTAACGCGAACGGTCTACGTGTTGGTCAGCTTGTGCATCCTCGCGACGCCATTCGTATGGGTGCCGCTCCTGCGGTCGCGGTCGCATGGAGACGACAGCGCGCTGGGCCTGGCTGCGCTCTTCGTATGGGCGACCGGCGGGTGTATGTTCCTCTATGCGCTCTTCGCGAAGTTCGAGCACAAGGGCGGTCGAAAGCCATAAGTCCTCACCCCGCGTACCTGTTCGCGTACTTCTACCGTTAACAAACAAAGGGCCTGCCGCATCGATCAACGCGGCAGGCCCTTTGTTTTCAAGCGGAGAGGGAGGGATTCGAACCCTCGCTAGAGTTTCCCCTAGACCGGTTTTCGAAACCGGCGCGTTCAACCGCTCCGCCACCTCTCCACGGGAAAACTTAAGGTTTATGGCCTTTCTCTGCTCGTCTTGTGCGTCGTTCTGTACGTCGTCTCGTACGTCACCGAGTAGGTCTACCGCGCGAATCTCGTTCGTCTGGCAGTACCTCAGGAGCTGTGAGTCGGTCTTATGGCCAGTGAAGAGCTTTGCGTCTGCCACTGTTAGCGTAGCGCTCCATGGGGGGAGGCCGGCAAACATCCTTGTGATGGCGAAGCGTTTAAGCTCATAGATGCCGTCTTGATTGCGGTGCCGTGCAATCTTCTCTCCGATTCGCCGCCGGTACCAATCGGTCATCTCCTTCGCCCGCCCTTGTGGGGCGCTGTCGGTAATGAGTATCTTCCATGCCCTATTGCGTGCCTTCGCGGCAATGAACAGTCGAGATCCCTTGCGGCGAGCTTTGATGAGCTCCCTAAGAGGTGCTCCTATCTCGTCGCTAATCGGATGCGTGTGAATGGAGGTCTGTCCCTTGATGGGGTATGCGAGCCAGACCTTGCCGTGTTTCGTGTAGACGCCCTCTGTTGTCATCTTTGCTAGTGAGACTGGCCGCGTACCGTAGGTGCTCAGCAGGCGGACGAGGAGCTCACAATAGGGGCCTTCTGCGGAGGCAAGGCGGATGGCTTCCTCGACTTGCTCCTCTGTGAGCAGGTGCCGAATTGGCGCAGGCTTCCTGGCCTTCTTGCGGGTGAGGCCCCGCATGGACTTCCACGGCTCGCGTTGGAGGACAGCGGCGTCCTCTAGGACTGCGAGTTGGACCAGCGCGTCTGCTTTAGACGTGAAGGTCTTCTGTGGGTGGCTGCCGCCGGTCTCATACCAGCGGACTTGCCAGCCCAGAGGGGTCTCTTGGATTGAGGGCATTGAGTCTCCTGTTGACCAGATTTAACAAGCCGCCTCTGCCAAGTGGCAAGCCAGTATCAATAAGTAGCTATAGGTAAGGATCTTACGTGTGTCATACGCAGTGTAGGCAGCCTACCGCTTCCACCATGGACGCTTTGGCCCTTATGTGTTACAATAGTTAGTGATTGTGGCGGTGCTGTACCGTTACGTCTTTTTACGCGAAAAGCAGGGTGCTCGAACACCCTGCTTTTCAAAGCCCCTAAGGAGCTATTCCCTTGATATATCGGCAAAGTACTCGCCTATGGGCGAAATGCAAGCCGGAATCACTTAACGAACTCGACCTTGAGCGCATGCGGCTGGATAAGCTGGCACTGCGTGATGGCCGTTTACTTGCGATCCTCTGTGGCTGGATTCCTTCCGGCCGCATAGACGCAGAGTGTTTCCTGATTCCGTCCCCCCATTCGTATGGGCGGATTCGCGTCCGTCTGGCTGACTGTAGCTGGAGCGACGTCGGCAATGGATGTTATGATTTCGGGCTTACACGGCTCGTTCAGTACTACTACAGCGAGGACCCGCGAGAGGCACAGAGTCAGGTAGCTGACATGGTGCAGGATCCCGCGCGGATTACCGCGACAGAAACAATGGAGGCCGCCGCATGAAGACGCGACGACAGTTACTTGAGGCCCTTGTCGGTGATGCCGACATTGTGCCAGTTCTACGGGCTCCGGATGCAGATGGGCGCAAGCGAATCGCGCCCATCCCAGTGACGCCAGAGCTTCGGGAGTTGTTAATTGGTTATCACTTAACGGGTTTCTTTCCCCCGCTCTGCGCAGTCACTAAAGAGGGAAGGCGCTATAATGTCTATGATGCGATCGCGATCGGCTCTTACGCGGTGCAAAAAACGGACGAGGGCAACTTCTGCCGTTGGATCTGCATAGATATTGATGGTGAAGCGGGGCACGCGCGAGGACTTAGCGATGATGGTGTCGCGCGCGCTTGCGATGAGGCCTATAAGTTGCTGGCTGAAGCGGGCCTTCGGCCCTTCATTGAGACCTCCTCTGGTGGGCAAGGTCGCCATGTGTGGAGTCTCTTCAGTGAGCCCATTGAGGCGGGCTATGTGCGGTGGCTTGCTGCGAAGATCGGTGATCGAGTATCCATTGCAGCCGGCATGGAGGTGGAGGCCTTTCCGAAAAACGCGTTTCCGTCGGGACCTGGCTCGCTTGTGGCATTGCCTAGTGGGGCCAACTACTCCGAGCGGGGCGGGCAGATTTATCGATCTGATGCGGGCCTAGCGATTGCGGGGGCTACAAAGGGAGACGTGCTGACGTGGATTAATGTCTACCGATCAGACCGCGCGCAGCATGAACGACAGTGTGAGATCCGTGGGCGCCGTCACCGTTTCGATCGTGTTGATGGAGAGGGTGTAGCTGATCGCTTGTCGATGGAGGCAATCGCGTACGAGCTTGGAGTGGTCACAGATGAATCGCCAGCGGGATTGCTTCAGATGGATTGCCCGCGTCATCGATCGCGCAGTAAGAAAAGCCTCCACGTCGAGCCCGAGAAGGGCGTTTGGTACTGTCACGGATGTGGAAAGGGAGGTGGAGCGCGGGGCTCGGGTGCAGGCGTCTACTCGCTCGCCCAGTGGTTGCTTCCGGATGGAATGACCGCACACGAAGTGTTTGAGGAGCTGGAGGCGCTGGAGCGCCGTCTGTGTGTGGGGGCGCGTCATGATTGATGAACAGAAAAGAGAGGGGTTATTTGGTTCACAATTGGATGAGGGGTCACTTGAGGTGCAATTCAGGGGATGGCTTGCTGACCATGGCCTCATGGTTGATGCCCACGAGGCCTTCAGGTGCCGTAATGGACTGCCTGCGAATGGTTTCAGCCTGACGGGCATCAAGGTGGACTTCCCCTATGAGTTGTCGCTCTTTAGCGGGCGGCGCTCGTGGCCGAAGCTTGAGGTGGATACGATGATTGAGGGCCATGTCCGCAAGGCGGCGCGATCGCGTCGGGAACGTCTAGTCGCCAATCTTATTGGTAAGCCTTCGACGGAAGAGGGGCGTGCTGAGTTGCGGCGCTGGCTGGAGGCGTTGTTCCCCAGCGTAGATGATGTGGACTACGCGGTCTGGAGCCACTGGTTGTGGACAGTTAAGGCTACGCTCGCAGGTCGCAGGAATGTGCCGTTGCCGTTGATGATCAATGTGACGGGGGCTCAGGGGGCCGGGAAGAGTTGGGCCGTGAGGCGGCTCTGTGAACCGCTAGAGGAGCTCGCTTTGCCTAACTGCGATGCGGCTCTGCTGACAGACGAGCGGAAGCGTCTTGCGCTCACAAGGTACAACGTCGCCGTGTGGGATGAGCTCGGTGGTCTCGACCGAGCCGACAGTAATGCGCTCAAGTCTACACTCACCTCTGAGGAGTTAGAATACCGGCCGATGCGCCAGAACAGCTCGCAGGCAATCGCAAACTGCTGTCGATTCATTGGGACTTCTAACGAATCGGTGTCCTACTTGATGGCTGACACAACAGGCGCCCGGCGATTCTACGAGATGGAGTGTCGGCGTCGCGCGGAATTCCACACAATGCAGGAGATACGACCGGAAATTGTGTGGCAGGCGGTGTCGGAGTTAGAGCCGGATCCGATCAATGGCTTTGAGCCTGAACTCTCTGAGCGGCAGATGGTGCTTGTGCCTGTCGACACCGTTGCGTGTTGGCTAGGTGAGGAAGACTGGTATCCGTTGGGGGTGTGCGGCGAAGCGCGCATCGATCCGTCTCGCGGTCTGAGCTATACACAACTGCGAGAGCGCTACTCGGATTTCAGCAGGCGAACAGGGCATGCGCAGGCGATGCTTGGCGCGTCTGCGTTCAGGTCGCGGCTTAAGCAGGAGGGCTGGGAGACGAGCAAGGCTTGTGGGAGGACGGTCTATAGGTTGCCGGCCAAGTAGGGGTTCACCACCTACGTACCGCTCATGCAAGTTGAGGGCAGGCATCAAGTTGCGGTGACCGTGTAGGGGTTGTAGGGGGCTTAGCTATTATGGGATCTCGTTGGGTCCTTATAGTGAAACAACCCCTACAGCCCCTACCGTCTGCCTCTCTCTCCTTGTAACTCCAGTGTTTTTGCCATTTATAACTGGCGCATATCGGCCACTTATGAATGCGTCCCGCCCTCTGTGGTAGTCAATTGATGGCGCAACTAAAGGACTTACGTCGAAAGCTTCTAGGTTCCGACTGCTGTGCGGAATTGAATCCGATTCAGAATTCGCGAGACCGTCGTTGGGTGCCATTGTCCACCACGCGAAGTGGTGACCCCGTTGTCATTTAGCCAGCGAGTGATTGCACGCACGCCGATTGCTCCCTCTGACACTGCCCGTTCGACGTGCTCGCGGATATCTTCGGCGTAGTTTGCTGCGCTCTTGCGTTGCTGCGTGTTCCACCGCTTTGCAGGGGACGAGCGTCCAGCAATGAGGTTCTCGGGCTTCCCGAGTTTGACCCCGCGCGCCTTCGCCGCAGCGAGGGCATCTTTCGTTCTCTGGCTGATGATCTCGGCCTCGAACTGTCCGACAGAGGCGAGCACATGAAGCAGTAGCCCTCCGACGGGGCCACCGTCTCCAGCGAAGGATGGAAGGTCCAGCGCTTGAAAGCGCACTCCTGACTCCTTGAGTGCGGAGATAAACGCAACTGAGCGAGCGAGCCGATCCAGCTTGGCGACGAGAAGCGTGGCCTTCTCTCGCTGTGCCTGCTTGATGGCCTCCGTAAGCTGCCTCCGGTCCTTTCTGCGGCCAGATTCGACTTCGACGTATTCAGCGACGAGGGAGCCGGATGTTTGCTCTACGTGGCTCTCTACGCGCTTCCGCTGCGCCTCTAGGCCGAGACCTGACGAGCCCTGTCTGCTAGTTGAGACGCGGAGGTAGGAAACGAATCGGGGCGCGGGCATGGTGTATTCTCCGCGTGGATGTTACACCCTAAGGAACGGTGGTTCAAGGGTGTAACACCCGTGGCGACATTGATGTCTCGGGGGGTTGGGTGGCGCACGTTAACCATAAGGTATGACATATCGTTGCATCGGATGCGGCGAGACGATTCACATGTTGGCAGCGCGCAGGGAGAGGGCACACGGTGGCACCGAGACGGCCCATACGGTGCACCACATGACGGGGGGGAGGGGCCCATCCTCCCCCCCGTATGTAAATCTAGTCACCCCTGAGAAAAATAATTCGCACTTTCCGGGATGTATCAAACTTTTGGTTGCTGCCCAAAAATCCTGACGCATTTTTTGGAGATGGTTTCGACGCGGTGGCGCCATAATCACGGCATGATTCGCTCAGGATGGCACCGTCGGAATGTGGTCTCTCAATCCGAAATGGATTCGCGACAAGCGGAACGAGCGCACGGTCCAATAGTTAATCACCAAAGCGACGCGTCCTTATCGGCTCAGCCTTGTAGGTGCTACCTGAAGGCGTACGGTAGGGCTAGTCACTAATGGGAACCGGAGGCAAGCCATGAAGATCATAATCGTAACCATTCTGTTGGCACTAGCGGGAACCGCAGCGTCGGCAGACGTCGAGCTGAGTAGCTTCGAGGCTCAGGACCTTCTCGGCATGACTCTGCGAGGGGTCGAGACGTACTATGACACCTTTGAGGGAAGCGATGGGAATACACTCATCGAGCTACCCTCTGGGGCGATCTTCCGACTAAACGATGCGCACTATCAGTTCATAGTGCATCCAACCGTGCTGGTCTTCGCGTCGCACTTCACGGCTGATGAGCTACGAGAGTCCAACAGGGTGAATCGCACGAATTACAAGGTGCCGCGTGAAGGCATTGTCATCTTCCGGCTGGCCATCGGAAGGCATGTCTACAGCGCGACGCGGATCAAATAGCAGACGGGTTCGCCCATTCACCTTTTAGGCGCTACTTGAGGACGTACGATAGAGCTAGTCACTAGCAGGAACCGGAGGCCAGACATGGCGAGCGTGCAACAACAACTCACAGGCGGCAAGTCCAAGCGGCCTGAACCAGAACGGGCGAGCGACCCGCAGTCCTCCAGTGGACCAGACCCTACGTCGCCGCCAGATAGCCGCAGTAAGCTGACCCAGATGGATGACATCGGTGGGATGCGCTGGGTGTACATCGCCATGGGGGCCTTCATCGTTCTGCTGCCATTCATTGGGGCTGAGCCGATCAACCAAGCGTACTACCGAGACCGCAGCTTAGAACCCAATCTGGTGCTGCTGGTCCTCGTCATATGGGCGGTTGGCGTAGCGATTCTAGCGTACAGCTGGAAGGGCAACTTTAGGCACCGCGACTGATCGTGGCGGGAGACACCAATGAAGATAGAAGACAATCAACAATTCATCTGCGGCCTCATCTTTCTGGCCGTCGTCATTGGCGGGGCCCTTCTGCTGGGGCTCGGTCCAGCCCTATTTGAGTATGTGTTCGGCGGCATCATCAGCACTGGCCGATAAGTTGACACTCGTAGTCCGTACGTCCAAGTGTACGTCTAACACGTTAACAAACCCCGCAACATGTAGCTAAAACAAAAGTGCCCGGCAGGATATATGTCCTGCCGGGCACTGTCTTTATGCAAGCGGAGAGGGAGGGATTCGAACCCTCGCTAGAGTTTCCCCTAGACCGGTTTTCGAAACCGGCGCGTTCAACCGCTCCGCCACCTCTCCACGGTCGCTGCGATTGCGAGGGGCGCAGGCTATAAACTCTCTCGGCGAGGGCAATACCGAGGTGTATGGAGCGCCCGTTGAGCCAGTGGGGACACTGGTCAGCGTGGCGCCATGAGGGCCGTAGCATTCCTGCACACGTGTAATGCCGGGTTTGCTGCCCGAGGGGATCATGGATGAGCGAGACGCAGGGGTCGGAGCAGGGTGCGGGTGCTGCTGATGCAGCTGAAAAGGCTGCTTCTACGCGCTCGGTGACGCTGAAGGCGGTGCTGACGGGCCTGGTTCTGGTGGTGGTGTTGGCGCTGGCGATCCCTTGGAACGATTGGTCGCTGCGTAATACGCAGCTGTATAATAACTATCTGCCGCCGATCGTGACGGTGGCGATCATGGGCTTGGTGTTGCTGGTCAATCCGTGGCTGGGCCGCTTCCGGTATCGGCGCGGCGAGTTGGTGGTGATTGTGGTGATGCTGCTCGGCTTGGGCGGCGTGGTTAGTGGCGGCTTGGTGCGCGTGCTGCCGATGGCGATGGCGGGCCCGGCGCGGCATTTGGCGACGCGAGCCAACTACGAGCCGATGCAGGAAGCCCTGACCGCGGCTGAGCAGGCTGCGATTCAACGCGAACGTTTGGTGGTTATGGAAGCGTGGCTGGCCAGCTACGACAGCGATGGCGATGGCACGGTGCAGGTGGCTGAGCTGCCGGGAGAGCGCGCTGCGGTGATTGATGGCGATCACGATGGCGTGGTGTCGGCGGCCGAGCTGCTGGCCGAGCGCGGCCGCATGGGCAAAGAGGCCAGCGCGGAGTATCGGTGGCCGGTGCCGAGGGATGTGGTGATCGGGGTGCCGGAGTCGGGGCCGATTCGGCGTGACGATCCAGAATATCGTTACGTGGTTGACGGCTACCTGGACAGCTTGCCGACTCTGGCCGAAGGCGAGACGCCACGCGTTGAGCACCGCTCTACGGTCACATGGCGTGATCGTGACGGCACGGTCCGTGAACAGGTGGCGCTGGCCGGTGAGGCACGCGAGACGGCGCTGCTTGCCGGGGACGACTTCCTCGACTTGGATGACCCGCGCTCGGGCCAACTGCTGCGCGGTGAGCAGGCCGGTGCCGAGATCGCAGTGCCGGGTGGTAGCCTTGCTGTGGTGGCGGTGGAGCAGCCCGGCGTGCCGTGGTATGCGTGGTGGCGCCCGCTGATCACTTGGCTGCCGTTGCTGCTGGGCGCCTTCATTGCGATGATCGCCACCGCCGGCGTGGTTAGACGTCAGTGGATCCATCACGAGCGTCTGCCGTATCCGATTGCGCAGGTGACCTTGGAGCTGATGGACGACCCGGCCCTAGGCCGCAAGTATCCGCCGGTGTTTTATCAGCGCGGCTTCTGGATCGCGTTTGTGGTGGTGTCGGCAATCATCATCTGGCGCGGTTTGTTTGTGCTGAATATCGTTCCGATCAATATCGTGCTCGATCTCGATTTCTGGTCGGTGCTGCGTGGCGAGCCCTTCAGTCGCATGCCCGAAGGGTACTGGCTGGCCAAGCCGCGGATCTGGTTCTCGATCGTGGCGATGGCTTTTTTCATGTCGCTGCAGGTCAGCTTTTCGCTGTGGTTCACCTTCTTACTGGCCAACTTCCTATTCGCTTATTTGGCCATGGCCGGTGTGCCGGTTGGCCGCCGTGAATTCCAGGAGTCTACCACGGGTGGCTTTATGGGCATGGCGATGGTCATCGTATGGCTAGGCCGGCATTATTATTGGTCGGTCTGTAAGGCGGCGATCGGTCTCGATCGCAGTGATGAGGCGCGCGAGGCAGCGCCCTACCTCTGGGCCTTGTTGTTGGGCTGCGGCACCATGGTGGCCTTCTTGCTGTGGCACGGCGCGCCGTTTTCTGGCAGCGTGCTGCTGGTGCTCTTGTTCTTGGTTCTGCTCTTAGTACTGGCGCGGATCGTTGCCGAGGCCGGGGTGCCCTTTGTGCAAACGGGTGGGTCTACCCGCATCAATATTATCATGTTCACGATTTTCGGCACAGGCCTGCCGGTTGGCGTATTGCTGCCGCTGGGCATTATCGGCGCCGCTTTGGGCGCGGATAATCGCGAGGCGCTGCTGCCGTATGCTGTTAATGCTTCGGCGATTGGTGAAGGTGCCAAGGTTCGCCCACGGCGTTTGAGCGTGGTTATGCTTGGCGCGGCTGCGGTGGGCACGGTGGTGGCCTTCGTGTCGATGGTGGCAGCTGGCTACCATGGCGAGGGCGGCACGGTTGATTCGTGGTCGCTTGGGGTGATTGGGCGCCACGCGCTCGAACCGATCAATAGCCTCGCGGTGGCGGCCGAGGGCAAAGAGCAGATGCTGCGCCTGAACGAGGAGCGCGTTGATAGTTATATCAACTTCGCCTCGGGCGGCGCGGTGGTGGCACTGCTGGGCTGGGGCCGCATGATGTTCAGCTGGTGGCCGCTGCACCCGGTTGGCTTCTTGCTGATGTCGAGCTGGTGTACGCTGATCACCTGGGCCAGCTTCATGGTTGGGTGGCTGTGGAAGGCCATGGTGATGCGCTATGGCGGCACCGGCCTGTATCAGAAGCTCAAACCGGTGGCGATTGGCATGATTGCCGGCGAGGCCGTGACCGCGTTCTTGTTCATGCTGGTGCGTTTGGTGGCGCTGTACTTCGACTACGACATGCCCGAGTTCAAAACCCTGCCGCGTTGATATCGAGATGTTTGCTTACAGGAGGAACAGAGGAGCAGAGGTAAACAGAGGGGGGAATGGTGTGGGTTCGTGCTCGTGGGCCGTGTTATGAGTCTGTGCCGCATCAATCGATGGGTTGCTCTGGTGTTTGCAGCGTGTTTGCTGCTTTGTCTTGTGATTGCTGTGGTGGGGTTTGGTTCCATGTATCGCGACTATCGTCGCGAAGTTGTCTTGCTGGATGAGGCGCGTTGGGTCGCGCGTTATGCTGCCAGTGAGAAGCCCCGTGACGACGGCTGGCTTGCCCGCATCTTGGCTGACCTCGAAGCAGAGCGCCCGGGCGTCGTTCGCGGCGAATGGGCGCTGTCCCCGGTTGCCGGCACCTTGCTGCATCGGCATGACGAAGCCGGCCGGGTTGTCGCAGTGATCGGTGCCGATCTGTCGGTCGCCATCGTGGATGGTTCCAAGTGACAGCATGGTCACCCGCCACTTCAAATCTCTGTTCCTCTGTTCCTCTGTTCCTCTGTTCCTCCTGTGAAGAGCTGTCGACCGCCTAGTCCGCAGCAGTGGCAAGGCCGGCGGTGAGGGCAAAGCGCATGGCTTCTTCCACGCTCATGTTGACCTCGTGGCAACTGTCCTTGGCCAACATCACGGTGTAGCCACCGATCTGGTAGCTCATGGGAAAATAGACGGCGACCAGTTTCTCGCCGTCACCGGCCAAGTCGACATCGTGTTTGGTAATGAAGCCGATCACCCAGGCTCGTCCAAAGCGAACCCGCACCGGTTTGGATAGCTGGGTCTTGTCGCTCTTGGTGAAAAACCCCATCATGTCTTTGAGAGGGTTGAAAATAGTTTTGACCAGCGGGATGCGTTTCAGGATGCGCTCGCCCAGTCCGAGGATGGTGGAGATCAGCCACATCCGGGTCAGCACGCCCACCACAAACACCAGCAGCACTGCGGCCACCACGCCGATGCCGGGTAGGTGGAGGCTCTCGGGCAGCCAACGATGAAACAGCGGCGCCAGCAGCGCTTCAGAGCGCGTTGCAATCCAATACAGGATGTAGGCGGTGAGCGATATCGGGAGAATGACCGCCAAGCCACTGAGGAAAATGCCGCGGAGAGATTTGATCATGAGTTGGTGTCCGTGGAATTGGTGGTGCTGGGTGGGGAGGGTTCCTGGTTCCTGGTTCCTGGTTCCTGGTGCGCGCTTTGCGCGTTGGATACCAGCAGGTGCTCGCGCGCGTCAGCCCTTGGTATACTGGGTTGCCGGACGGGAGCGAAGACCTTGCCTACGACGCGCCGCAGGCGCGCACCAGGAACCAGGAACCAGGAACC
This sequence comes from Planctomycetota bacterium, assembly GCA_027859175.1. GTDB lineage: Bacteria > Planctomycetota > UBA11346 > UBA11346 > UBA11346 > GH22. Next base: position 12,297 of record JAQIBG010000212.1, read on the forward strand.
AGGAACCCGATCCACCCTAACCACCACTCAGATGCAAACTCGGCGTGGTGCCGGTCCAGCCGAGGGCGCTGGAAATGCGGCGGGCTTCTTCGGCCAAGGCGTTGGCCTGGTCGTTGAGCATGCGGTCGCTGAGGCTGTAGCGGGTGCCGCCCATGCCGAGGCAGCCAACGAGGTTGCCGTGCTCGTCAAAGAGGGGGGCGGCCACGCGTCTGCGCTCGCGCTCGCGGTCAATATGCTGCACATAGCCAAGCTCGGCGTAGCGGGCCAAGCCGGCCTGGGAGATTGCCTCGCAGGAGGCATCGAGGCCGCATTCGATGCGCGCGGTGGTTTGTGCGGTGGGTGCCAAGGAAGCCAGCATGAACCAACCCCAGGGGCCATCGAATAGGTTGCGGGCGATGTGGCCGGGGCTCTGCATGGCCAGCGAGTCTTCACTGGTAGCGCGCTCGAGGCACAGGCAGCGCTCGCCATCCCAGTGCAGTAGCAGAACGGTGTTGCCGGTGAGGTCGGCCAGGCGGTGCAGGGCCGGGCCGGCGAGGCGCTTGAGCCGGTCGGGCACTGTGCTCGGCGCTGCGAGGTGCTGCCCTGGGTGATAGCGGGCCGTGGTCGGGTTTTTGTGCAGGTATCCGCGCTGGCAGAGCACCTTGATCAGGCGCGAGGCGCTGGCCTTGGCCACGCCGAGTTCCCGCGTGATTTCCGAGAAGCTGATCTCGTGGTCGGCACTCAGCGCCAGGTCGAGAATTTGGAGGCCACGGTCGAGAGCCGGGACGGTACTGCGGGGTGTTCCCATGGTTAGCCAGACTTAACCACCGGGGCTCAGCAAGGCTAGCGGCAACACCGCTGTTGCAGGTCGGCACCGGCCGGCTGGCGGCCGGAAAAGGGGCTATGTCCCAAGATTTTCTTGCGGCGACACGTCGTTCAGCGGGGGTCTGCGACTCCTTGTCGAACGCGCGTCGGCCGGATTGCTGCAGTCAGATTGAGACTAGTGGAATAGCGATAGCGCACATTTTTGGCGACCATGGTGCTGCGAGGATTGTTGTATTCAATTCATGCAGCCTAGTCGATGCGCCGGGTGCACCAATGCGCTCAGACTGGTCGTGAACCTGGATTGTGCATGCCCCGGTCGGAAGGCTGCGGCCTCCATTTTTTCAGGAGGCCTCCATGAGCGCCGTATCCGCCCCCCAGGGCAACCCTGCCGTTGTTGGCCTCGCCGGTTTTGGCCTGACCACCCTCGTACTTCAATTTCACAACGTTGGCTGGATGCCCTCGCTGGGTCCAGTGATCTGGCTCGGCCTGGTGTTCGGCGGCTTCACCCAGTTGGTGGCGGGCTTCATGGAGAAGAGCGTTGGCAACAACTTCGGCTTCTGCGCTTTCACCGGCTATGGCTGCTTCTGGATCAGCTTGTGCCTAATGCTGATCGGCAACAGCCAGGGTTGGTTTGTGGCCGGCCCTGAAGACGTTGGCTTCTTTCTGATCGCGTGGACCTTGTTCACTCTAATCTTATGGGTTGGCTCGATGGCCATCAACGGGGCCTTGGCCACGGTGTTCACGATTCTGGTGGCTGGCTTTCTGCTTTTGGACATCGCCCATTTTGTGCCGGCTGAAGATCGCAAGGCTTGGACTGTGGCCGCCGGCTACGTGCTGATGCCGTGCGCGCTGGGCGCCTGGTACATCATGGCCCACAACATCTACAAAGACCTGTTCGGCCGCGACATCCTGCCTGTTGGCGCGCCATGGATCAGCGCCAAGCCGGCAACGCAGGCCGAGCCCAGCCTCGACGGCGCGCTGCCGGCTTAAGCTCGATTTTACACTCGCTGGCAGACCTGCACTCGCTGGATTCTACGCCAGGACGCCAGGGCGCCAGGGCGCCAGGGCGCCAGGGCGCCAGGACGCCAGGGGGAAAGGGTTTGGCGCCTTGGGGGCTCGATGTTCGGGGAGGGGAGCTTGGCTTCCTTCCCCGTTCGGGTTTTGGGCGCGGTGCACCTGGGTGTTCGCTGGATTTTACGCCAGGGGGAAAGGGTTTGGCGGATCCTGCGAGCAGGCTGCTGACTGATTCCAGCTTGCTAGGGTGTGAGCAGCGGTTTTCGAAACGGTGATGTTGCTGCGGCCAGGTTGTGAAGCGGCACTGTCCAAAACATCTTCAACCTGGCGTCCTAACGCCCTGGCGTAATCCCGCGCAGCACCTGCAGGCCCGACGAAGGTTGAAGTCGCCGCACCAACACCTCTCCAAACTGGCGCCCTGGCGCCCTGGCGTCCTGGCGTAAATCCCTGAGCCGCACCGAAGTTCGGAACGTGGTGCAGCACTGGTCTGGAAATGGGTAAGTCCAGCTAGACCCCGCGCAGGCGGGATGGAACCTGTGCGATGTTCGTCCGTCTAAGGGGCGACACCATTGCTCGGGAGTGCTTCCATGCTTGTTCGTTGCCTGTTTCTCATGGTTTTCGTGGCTGCTGTTTCGGCGGCTGATGTGGCCAGTGTGTATCGCCAGGCCGAGGAGGCGCAGCGCGCCGGTAACTGGGCTGATGCCTTTGGCTTGTATGAAAAGGTGGTGCTGGAGCTGGATGCTGCCGACAAGCATCTCGCGCCGGCCTTGCGTGGCGCGGCAGACTGCCTGCATCGCTTGCAGCGCGACAAAGAGCTCGACGCATTGCTTGAGGCGGCGGTCGTGCGGCACCCCGCTTCGTTTGAGTTGCTGCGCGCTGCGGCCCAGCGCTACGAGCAGGCCCAGCACTGGGGCTTTATCATCAGCGGTCAATTTGAGCGTGGTCATCACCGCGGCGGCGGCAAGCAGGCCAGCGCTCAAGACCGTGACCGAGCGCGGGCCTTGCAGCTGATGCAGCAGGCGGCGGCCCTAGAGGGCCAGCATCCGAGTTCGTTCTGGCTGGCCTACGCGCAGCTATGGCGTAGCGGCCAGGCCTTATGGCGTCTGCAGGCCCTGACCGATGTGAGCGTCTTGCCCGATTATGAAGAAACCCCGTATTGGGGTTACAGTGGCAACGCCGGCGCGCAGGGCGCGCCGGTGGACGCCAAGGGTGAGCCGGTCTTGTATCGGGTGCCGGCGAGCTTCGAGCAGGCCCAGTCGGACGGCGAGCGTTGGCGCTGGTGCTTGATGCAGGCCGCCGAAGCCGGTGATAAGGGCGGCGCGCTGTGGCAACGCTATGAGCACGCGCGCGCGTCGTTTGCGGTGGAGACCATGAACCGCCACGGCTTTGTGTTGCCGCCGCCCGACGACAGCGAAGACGGCAAGTTGGGCCCGTGGGCCGTGCACACCTTGGATGACAGTGAAGTGCTGGCGCAGTTGGCGACCGGCGCGCGGCGGTTCCAGTTAGGCCCAGAGTTTCATCACATCGCGCTGCTGCAGGAATTGGTCAGTCAGCCTGCCTATCAGAATCGGGCTCGGCGCACTTTGGCGCAGGTGTTTGAGAATCGGCGCCAATACCCACGCGCCGCAGAATTATGGACGCTGGCCGGCAAGCATGAGCAAGCGGCGCAAATTACCGGCAATTGGGGCCGATTCGATCCGGGTGCAACGCAGCCAGCCGGCACCAAGACGCGCCTGAATTATGTGTTCCGCAACGGAACCGACTTGCGCCTGCAAGCGTGGCGGATTGATGTCGACGGTCTGTTACAGCACGTCCGTAGGTCTTTGATCGGCCGCAAGGGCCCGGTCGACTGGAATGAATTACAGATCGAGCGCCTCGGGCATCGTATCATCACCGAAGGCGACCGGCGTTTTGTCGGTGAACGGGTGGCGCAATGGCAGCAGGTGCTCAAGCCGCTGCCCGATCACTTTGACCGCCGGGTTGAAATCGAAACGCCGCTGGAACAAGCCGGTGCCTACCTAGTTGAGGCCACGCTCATTGGTGGCAGCACCAGCCGCATGGTGGTGTGGATTGCCGACACCGCCTTGGTGCGCAAAGATGTTGACGGCCAGGCCTGGTATTACGTGGCCGACGCGGTGACCGGCAAGCCGGTAGCAGATGCGCAGGTCGATTGGTTTGGTTTCGATGTGCGCACCGAAGGCCGCAAGCGTTTCGTGGTTCATCAAGAGCACAGCCAGCGCAGCGGGGCCGACGGCATCGTGCGCTTGCCAGCCGCTTCGGTGCCCAATGACTATCAGTGGATGGTTACCGCGCGCGGCGCTGATGGCCGCTTGGCCTTCCTCGGCTTTCAGCATCATTGGTTCAACTCCTGGCAACACAGCAGCTACCAGCAAACCCGTGGTTACGTGATTACCGATCGCCCTGTGTATCGTCCTGGCGACACTGTTCACTTGAGCGGTTGGCTGCGTGAGGCGCGTTATGACCTGGATGACCGTGAAGGCGCCGTAGCTGGCCGCCCGGTCACCCTGCAGGTCAACAATGGCAAGGGCGAGAAGGTGCTTGAGCACACGCTAACCACCGATCCCTATGGTGGCTTCCAATACGATTGGATTGCCCCGGCTGATGCGGTGCTCGGTAGTTATGGCGTCACCATTCTCCATTTTGACGCGCACCGCAGTTTCCGTGTTGAAGAGTACAAGAAGCCTGAATTCGAGGTCAGCGTTGAGGCCCCGAATGAGCCGATCGCCCTCGGTGATGCCTTCACCGCCACAATCGAAGCACGCTATTTATTTGGTGCGCCGGTTAGCGACGGCGAGGTGCACTACACCGTGACCCGCAGCGACCGGACCCAAGTGTGGTACCCGCCGATGGCGTGGGACTGGCTCTACGGCGCGGGCTACTGGTGGTTCTGCGGTGAGTATCCGTGGTACCCGGGCTGGCGCGTCTGGGGCTGCATTGCGCCGCGTCCGGCGTGGATTCCGTGGAATCAACCGCCGCCAGAAGTCGTGGCCGAAGGCACGATGCCGATCGGTGTCGACGGCACCCTTGCGGTGCCAATCGATACCGCCTTGGCCAAGGCCACCATGGGCGATCGTGATCATGAATATCGCATCAGCGTGGAAGTGACCGACCGCAGCCGTCGCACGATTGCCGGCAGCGGCAGTGTGGTGGCAGCGCGCGCGCCATTTGCGGTAACGGTGTGGACCGCCGAGGGCTGGCACCCGCGCGGCGAAGCGATCACCTTGGAGGCAGCGGCCACCACGGTGGACGGCAAGCCGGTGGCGGCATCGGGGACGGCGCGTTTGCTGCACATCAGTTTTGACGCAGACCGCAAGCCGCTTGAAACCGAAGTGGCGCAGGCCGAGGTCCATACCGACGTCGAGGGCCGTCTGCGGCACCGTTTCTTAGCTGATAAGGCCGGGCAGTACCGTTTGGAAGTCACGCTCAAAGACGCCAAGGATCGTGCAATTACCGGCGCCAGTATCGTGACGGTAACCGGGGCCGGTGGCGAGGGCGACTTCCGCTTCAATGCTCTGGAGCTGATTCCGGATAAAACCGACTATGCACCGGGCGATGTGGCGCGGGTGCTGCTAGCGGTAGATCGCGCCGACGCGCAGGTGCTGTTGTTCCTGCGTCCGGAGAACGGCACCTATCGTGAGCCGCAGGTCATCATGATGGAGGGGCGTACGCGCTTGATCGATATCCCAA
>JAQIBG010000228.1 GCA_027859175.1 Planctomycetota bacterium
ATAATGGGCGCAACGCGCCCGCCGCGCAGGCCAGCTTGCTGGCCAGGTCCTCGGGCGGCCGCGAGCCCAGCGAAGCGCCGGCGACCCGGGGATCCAAAGGGGCAGCGACCCTTTGATGCTAAAGAAAGTCGAGAAGACTAGGCTGCAAGATACGAGCCGAGGTATTCAACCCAGCCTCCAGCGTCACCTGAGCACTCTGCAGCTCCATGATCGTGGTCGCCATATCGGTATCCAACTGCTCCGAAATCAAGGTCTGCAGCTGAGTGTCCATCTCCTCCAACTGCGAGCGGCTCAGCTCAAAACGCTGGACCCGGCTGCCCAACTCACCGTGGCTGCCGGCTAGCTGGGCGTGAGCTGCGTCGAGACCGTCGATGGCGCCGCCAACGCGCCCTTGGTCGTTAGCCCGCAAGGCATCACGCAGTTCTATCAATCCGGCGAATACATCGGTGTCCTGCTTGAAGATCTTGTGCCCATTAGTGAGAACCGGCGCATTTGAGCTCGGCGCAATGTTAACCGAGACGTCATCAAGATCGCCTTTGTAGACCACAGCACTGCGATCGGCATTCCACTCCAAGGGCTTGGTGGTCACCGAGGTGCCCGAGAACAAGAATCGCCCCTCATGGCGCTGATTGCCAAGTTCGACCAAACGGTCGAGTTGCGCGTCAACCGAATCGGCCAGGGCACGACGGCTGGTGGCATCCTGAGTTGCGTTGGCCCCCTCCACCGCCACCGATTTGGCCTCATCAAACAGAGCTGCCATTTCCGAGAACACCGAGTCTGCAACATTCATCGTGGCCAGCGAGCGCGAAATATTCTCAGTGTAGCTCTGATTCCGGAATTGATCGACCCGCAAGGCCATGGCACGCCGGGCCGCGGTTGGGTCGTCTGAGGTCGTCCGCACCCGCTTGCCCGAAGAAAGGTCACTCTGCAGCATGCTGGCACGCTCCAGATTCCTGCGGTTATCCGCCATCACGTTCATCGTGCGACCAAGGAGGGTAATACTGGGCATGATAAAACTCCTAGCGAGAGCTCTAGAACAACTGCATCAGGGTTTGAATGACTTCACGCTGAATGGCGATCACGCGCGCCGAGGCAGTATAGGCCTGCTGCTGCATAATCAGACGCCCGACCTCATCATCGATCGAAACGCCCGACACCGAATCACGGCGATTCTGTAGGCTCAACTGAATGGCGCCCTGGTTATCAAGCAGGGATCTGTTCGAATCAATGCGGATTGCGACATCCGATACGATGGCCGAATAAAAGGAGTCGATAGTCTGCTGACCATCATTGAAAATCGCCATGTCGCGCACGGCGCCAACCGCGAGAAGACCCTGATTGTCACCAGCTGAGCGTGTATGCCCGAGCGCAAGGCGCTCAGGGCGGTCCGCAACCTTGTCGTCAACGGCGATGCTTGCGATGCTATCGCCATCGAACAGAGAATTGATTCCCAGTGCCGGCAACAGACCCGCCTGATCAGGCTGGCCGTCCACCACTATATCGACGCCACTACCACCCGCAGAAAGCACACCGGTATCGAATACCGCGTATACTCCCTCGGCTACCGGCACCTGTGAGCCAGGGGGATAGCGATTATCAAGTGCAACCGCGAAACGTTGCTCAAGACGCGCGTCATCAGAGCCATTATAGTATGTGAATTCAACGATCGGCGGGTTGATGGCGTCGCCAACGGTGCCTGGTTGCACCACGCGCATTTGCCAGGGCCGCGCCGGATCATAGCTGTGATCACCAGTGTAGCGACCAGACAACGTAAAGCCGGCGTCACCAGCCACCCATTCGCGATCAACCGATGCACTTCCGGTTCCGAAGCGATCCATATCTATCGAGAAACGCTGACCATCTTGGTAGCTGCCGGGAGCGGTTGCGGTGACGGTAATGCCAGCAATCAACTGCGGACCAGCCACGGTTAAATCGGCCGTACCGAGCACCGTCTCAAGGCCCTGATTATCCAGGCTCACCAACTCCAACTGAGTGCCGGCACCGGCAACCCGGCCAACGACACGCTGGTCGGCCAAACCGGCAACCGCCGCAGCGCTCATCGTAATTGCGTCGCCAGTCCAGGCCTGCTCAGCCGGACGGGTGTCAAGCGCGCGGCTAAAATCGAGACGCTTGCCCGGTTCAGCCGACAACTGCAAGCGAAAGCCACCGTTCACGGCCAATAAGCGCGCCTGAACACCATCGATGCCTCCAGCGTCTGCAGGCTCAACTGAGAACCCGCCGCCGCGGCCGCTGTTGACCGCGGCAACCAAGTCATCAAGACTGCGTGACGCGGGGGTGGCCCCGGTTCCCGGGTCATAGCGCAGTATGGATTTCTCCGCCGTACCCGTTGCCGGATCATAAACATTAATGGTGAGGTTGCGTGCGATGCTGTTACCGTCGCTATCAGTAAAGCTAGGCAGCATCAGGGCCGAGATACCAACCTGATCACCATCAACTTTTATTTGTTTCTCGTTATCAAGGTCAGTCCCCGATTCGAGCAAGCTAATCGCGCGATCGGCCAAAAAGGTTTCCGCGCCCGCGGAAGGGCCAGCTCCGGTTGAATGAATCGCGTTGAACTCGCGAATCAAGCCAGCCGCCACCTCATCGAGTTGCGCCTGAATTTTCGGCAAATAATCACCGGACATCTCAATTAGGGCACCCAGCGAACCGCTCTCAATCGGCACGTTTTTACCCTGAGGCTGAATAACCACCTGAATCGCGCCATCACTGCCAACTTTGGTGCCCAGCTGAAGAGCCGTGTTCGCCGCAATCAGCACCGTGCCGTTAACGTCTACCTGAACGCTCGCCCCACCGTCGAAGTAGCGCACGCCGATATCCATATGCCCGCTGAGCTCGCGCAATAATACATCGCGTTTGTCGAGCAAGTCATTGGGCGACCGGCCACTCAGGCTCGACCTGCGAACTTCCTTATCCAGGCTGCTGATCTGCTGCAGCATGTCGTTGACTTCCGCGACTTCCGAGCGGGTGGCCGACATCAAGTCGGTGCGCTGCCCGCTCAACTGATCGCCCAGGTTGTTCAAGACCCCCGTAAAGGCTTCGGCCTGCTGAATGAATCCTGAGCGCAGGGCTGCCTGCTCTGGGTTACCAGCAAGGTCTTCCACCGAGGCGAACAGGCGATCAAGCGCTGCGCTAACGCCATTGTCACCGGGCTCGGCAAAGGTGAGCTCAACATCGGCCAACAGTTGGTCGAGCTTGGTAAAGCGTCCCAGATCGATATCCGACGCTCGCAAGCGCTCGGTAAGCAACTGATCTGAGATCCGGCGGATGTCAGTGACTTCAACGCCACGGCCGATCTGACCAACCGCACTGATCTGCGCCGGCGGCGTTGACAAGTCGAGGACTTGCCGGCTGTAGCCAGGCGTGGCCGCGTTGGCGATGTTATGACTGGTGACCGTCATCGCCTGTTGATGGGCGTTGAGACCAGACAGGGCGATATCGAGGGAGGTGGTCATGCTGGTACATACGCACACGGCGTGCCATCACAACAAGACCAGGACATCGTCCTAAGTGGCGTTCCCACAAACACTAACTGACCGAGCACAGGGGCGCGAAAGCCCCGATGCGCGACGACTCAGGCCTGGAAGCTAACCAAGGCTCCCGCCTGAGTCAGACGATCCTGCTCGCGCCCGGTACGGGTATAGCCGTCGCCCTCCGGGCTGGCACCAGTGATAGCGGCCAGGGTGTCCGACACCAAGCCAAGGCTGGCACGAATCAAAGCCATCGCCTTCTCACTGCTGCGCTGCAGGCGGCGAAGCAGCTCTTTGCCAGTATCCTGAAGCTCGGCCAAGCGCGGTCGATCATCTTCGGCAACGTGCTCGAGGACGCGCGCGAAGCGCAGGTCCCCAATCGCAATACCCAACTCCTGGGCCGTTAAGGCGCGCAGTCGATCGCGCCGCAAGCGCAATTGCCGGGCCGTCTGCAATTGCTCCTGCTCGACCTCCACCAGATCAGAGAAGCGCTCTTGCTCACGCCTGATCAGGGCCTCGATTTTATCATCGGTCACCGTCAGCAACTCACGATGGAGGCTGAGCTCCTGGCGCAGATGGCCCTCCCAGGCGGCGATCAGCTTGGCATCAAGTGCAACCATTTTAGAGCTCCTCCGGAGGCAAGGCCCCCTTCGCGGTCAGATGACGAATCAGCATTTCTGCCACCCCAAGCCCACCCGCGGCGTTCTCGGCGATGGCGTCATGCTGGAGTTGTTCAAATGGTGTCATGGCCGAACTGACAAACAGCCCATCCTGCTTGGTGTCAAACAGACCGCCGCGCGAGTGCTTCAACATCTGTTTAATGAAGAATTCCTCAAAACCTTCGGCGGCCTTGCGCAGCCGTGCATGAGGATCGCTCTGATCAACGTGCCCGGCCCGGGTAATATTCAGTTCACCTGGCATTACATCACCACCAGATCAGCATGAAGGGCACCGGCGCGATGCAGGGCTTGGAAAATAGCAACCAGATCACGCGGCCGGGCGCCCAAGGCGTTGAGAGCATTAGCTAGCTCCTCAACGGTGGTACCTGACATCAAAGAAACGGTGCCCGGAACCGCGGTCGGCGCCACGCCTGGTGGCGGCCGATCATCAACCGCACCGGTAACTTGATTGACGTAAACCGTATGTTCTTCGCGCTTATTGGGGTCGCGCGGGTCGAGCTTGACGCGTTTCTGCGGCATCACCTTGATGCTGAGGCCGGCGTGGCTGACCGCCGCTGGCGATACCCGCACTGCCTGCCCAACCACCACCGTGCCGGTTCGCTCGTTGATGACGACGCGAGCAGGCAAATCAGGCATCACCCGCAGGGATTCAAGCCGCGCGATCGTCGCCACCAATTCGTCATCGGTTGGTTCGGTCACAAAACTCAGGGTCACGGTTGCCGCGTCGGTGGCACCAACGCGCTCAGGATCAAACTCGCGCGCCAGGGCCTCGGCCACGAGATGCGCGGTCGTGAAATCGGGCTCATCGAGCACCAAGCGCAAGCGGTTGCCATACAGCAAGGTGGCAGGGACCTCGCGCTCCACAATTGCGCCCTCCACCATGGTCGCAACCGTCTCAATGTTTTTATGGCCACGACCGGTCGTTACGCCCAGGTCAGGGCCAGCGTCACCATAGCCACCAACCGAAACCGGGCCCTGCGCCACCGCATAGATCTTGCCGTCTGCGGCAACCATCGGTGTCTGCAGCAGCACGCCGCCCCGCAAACTCTCAGCGTCACCAATCGAAGCGACCTGGGTATGCAGGCGGGTACCAGAGCGGGCAAAAGCCGGAAGATCAGCCGTTACCGCCACGATTGCCACATTATCGCTAGTCAAAGCGCGCTCATTGAGGGTGAGCCGGTTATTCATCAACACCGAGCGCAGCAGGCGCAAGGTCGCAGCGTTATCATCGCCCGTGCCCTCCAAGCCAACCACGATACCGATACCGTGGAGCTGGTTGTCGCGCACCCCATCGATGCTGACCATGTCTTTGAGGCGAACACCGTCGGCTGCCGGCTCACCGCCTTCGGTGAACAAATTGGGCACCCCTTCGGCTGCCCAAAGGCAGCTCATAGCGAGGATCAGCAAGCAGATAATGCGCATCGCACAGTCCTCAGAACGGCCAGATGATGTCCATGAGGCGACCGAGCCAGCCTTCTTGCTGCGCTCGGCTAAGCGGGCCTTCGCCCTCAATCGCGACCTGGAAGTTATGCAGTTTTGACGACACCACCGTGTTGGTGGAGTCGATATCGGTACGCCGGCAGATGCCGGTCAAGGTCACCGTCTTCGAATCGGTCTCGTGCTCAATCGCCCGACGGGCCTCAATCACGAGATTTCCGTTCTCAAGCACATCAATGACGCGCCCGGTCAAAGTCACCTCAAACGATGTCGTCTGATCGAAGCTGCCCTCGCCCTTGAACTCCTTTGACGACTCCAGGTTGAAACCTGGCAGCGCATTCCTGTTCTGACCGCCCGACGACACCGTACTGTTATTGAGACCGGCAACCGCATTGACTGACAGGCTGGCAGAATTATCGCGACTAGTCTCCGTTCCCTTTTCATCGGCTATCGCAATCCGCTCAACCACCCGAATCGTGATCAGATCACCAATCTTCCGCGCTACCTCATCGGCATAAAGCGTGCCATCAGCCAAAGTCTCAGCCGTAAACAAGCTCTGAGCCGCCAAAGGCGCCACCGAGCAAGACAGCAACAACAGCGAAGCACAGACCCGCC
>JAQIBG010000312.1 GCA_027859175.1 Planctomycetota bacterium
GGGCTGGCGGGCCTGCGTCAGGCATCGCTCGGCGCCTGGGCGGCGATCAATTGGTCGACACGCGCGGCGCGCGTCCACGGGCAGATGCGGTGTGCGAACAATTTGGTGAGCACCAAACCAGCGCTGATGTTGTCGCGCATCTTGCCGAAATGGCTGATGCGGTCTTTGGGATAGATCACCGATACCGCGAGCGTGCGAACCGGAATTTTGGCCCAGGCCGCGCGCACCAGGATTTCGATCTCGTAGGCGTAGCGTTTGGCTGGGGCATTGAGCAAGGTGGTGCTGGGCAGGGGGTACACGCGTAGGCCGCTTTGGCTGTCGCCCATCCACGCGCCGCTGACAATCCAGGAACTGGTGTTCGAGAGAAAGCGGCCGAGGCGGCTGCTGAAGGGGGCGCAGCGCATATCACGCGCGCCGATATAAATCGCAGCGCTGTCGCTGGCCTCGTGGGCCAGGCGTTCGATTTCATGAGTTGGATGCTGGCCGTCAGCATCGGCGGTCAGGGCTTGGCGGTAGCCGCGTCGGGTTAGTTCGTGCATCCCGGCACGTAAAGCTGCTGCCTTACCTTGGTTGTGGGGGAGGCTCAGGACGTCGGCGCCGGCCTGGCGGGCCGCATCGCCGCTGCCGTCGGTGCTGCCGTCATCGACCACGAGTACGGGTGCACCCAGGGCCATGGCCTCGCCGGCAACCTTGGCCACGGTGGCCTTATGATTATAGACTGGGATGAGCACGGCCATGCCGGTGGGCCAAGCTTGCGTGCTCCCCGGCGCGGCTTCGGTCAACTGGATGGGCTCCCCTAAGTCCATTGGCGAATGCTAGACGGCCTTTGGTATGAGTCCACGGATCGCTGTGACCGAGCAGCGGCTTGTGGCCAGGGGTGATGTCTGTCACCATGGCGTTTATGCCCATCGCTTTTGCCCCGCCCGGAACGCCGCGTCGCCATGTGCGTGCTCGCCATTTCAAGATCGGTCATGTCACGCTGTCGGTTCGCATTGATTGCGCCAAGCGCGTGGTGAGCGGTACGGTGACCCATGCGGTTGAATTGCTGACCCACGGTAGTGGGCAGCGGAGCATTCAATTGGATTGTCATGGCAGCAGCATCGAGGAGGTGAGCTGTGGTGGCGAGACCGTGCCGTGGCAGCTTGAGGGAGGCAGCTTGCGAATTGAATTGCCGTCAGAAGGACGCGGGCCGTTTAACTGCCGCATTCGCTTCCGCACTGAGCGGCCGCTCAAGGGCCTGTTTTTCATCGACCCCAGCGAAGCCCGCAAACGCGTGACCATGTGCTGGACCCAGGGCGCGATGGAAGACCATAGTTGGTGGTTCCCGTGCTTTGATGATCCGAACAACCTGTCGACCTATGCCGTGCGCGTGGAGCACGATGCGAGTCTGCGCTGCTTGGCGGGCGGGGTGTGCGAGGGGCGTGAAGACCGTGGTGCTACGGTCATCACCACCTTCCGGCAAGATCGCCCGCATGTGCTGTATCTGCTGAATCTGTGTCTGGGTCGCTTTGAGGTTCGAGAGGAGTCAGGCGGCCCGGTGCCGATTGCGCACGCGGTTCCTGCAGGGCGCGGCGATACGGTGGCGCGCAGTTTTGCCGCTACAGGTTTCGCCTTGGGTTGGATTGTGCGTTTTGTCGGCTTGGCGTATCCCTGGCAGCGCTACGGACATGTTGCGGTGCATGACTTCATGTGGGGCGGCATGGAGAATACCACGCTGACCACGATTACCGATCGCGTGCTGATCGACGAACAGACCAGCGCGGTTGAGGGCGTTGATCCCGATGCCTTGGTGATCCACGAACTCGTGCATCAGTGGTTCGGCGACTTGGTGACCATGAAGGGGTGGTCGGACATTTGGCTCAACGAGAGCTTTGCGACGTATCTGGAGGCGCGCGGCTTGGCGGCGTGGCGCGCCAGCCGTGATGAAGGGCGCGAAGATGACATCCTCACCGAGGAGCTGTGGGCCAATCGAGCTGCTTACTTAGCGCAAGAGACCGAGCGCTATAGCCGCGCCCTGGTCACCGACTATTGGGTGGATGCTTACGAACTGTTCGACCGCGTCGCTTACGAAAAGGGCAGCTTGGTGCTGCATGCACTGTGTCGGTACCTTGGCGAACGGCGGTTCCGGGCCTGCTTGCAGCGGTATCTCGAGCAGCACGCGCATTCTTTGGTGGAGACCAGCGACTTCCGGCAGGCCTGCGAAGACGTGACCGGCGAGCCTTTGGATTGGTTCTTCCAGCAATGGCTTGAGCGCCCTGGGCACCCGCGTTTGAAGGTGCGGAGTCAGTACGATGCTGGGCGCCGACAGATTGTGCTGACGGTTAGTCAGCTGCAGGCTGCCGATGACGCGACTGCGTGCTATCGCCTGCCGTGTTTGCTGACGTGGCGTGGCGCTGGTGGCCTGGGGCACCAGCGCATTGAGCTGCGTCAGAGCGAGGAAGTGGTGGTGGTGGCGTGCGACGAGGCGCCGGCCTGGGTGTGCTTGGATCCTGAGGGTGCGATTGTTGGTGAGTGGGATGAAACCGGCGCCGATGAGTTGCATCTGAAGCGACTCGCTGACGACCAGGCGACCTGCTTGGCCCGTTTGCGCAGTGCTGAAGCGCTGGCGCGATCGGTGCCGCAGGGCCGAGTCATTGCCGGCTTGGCGCAATGTCTGAATGATCAGGCCGCCGCGCGCGTGCTTCGGGCCCGCAGTGCCTGGGCTCTGGGTGAGTTGCGCGGTGACGCCGCCCAGCAGGCCTTAGTGCAGGCGTGGCCAAATCTCAACGACCCTGCTTTGCGCCGCTCGGTGGCCGAGGTGCTGGCGGTGTGGCGCGGCGACACGGCGCTGGCGCAACGATTGTTGGATCTCGCTGAAGCCGAGCCCAGTGCGCTCACCGCTGGTGCCCTGATGGGCGCGCGCGCGCGCCTGCGGGTGCCTGGCGCCACGGCAGCCCTGCGCTCGCGAATGGAGCGCCCGAGTTGGAACGAAGGTCTCCGGGTAGCGGCGGTTCAGGGCTTGGGGGCGAGTGGCGAGGCGGCCGCGATTGATTTGGTGCTCGCTCTGGTGTCGCGCGGCGATGAGCATGAAGCGGTGCGCGCCGCGGCTGCAGCCGCGGCGGCCAGCCTTGGGGCAGAGATGCCGATGGCGGTCACGGGTATTCGCCTCGCGCTTGAAGCCGAACTCCCCGACGCCCCGTTCCGTCTGCGTGCGGGCCTCATCAAGGCTTTGGGCGTGCTCGGTGATGCCACCGCCCTCGCAGCTCTCGATGCAGCCCAGGCGCGCGAGCGTTTCGGGATCATTGGTCGCATGATTCGCGAGGCCCAATCGGCCTTGCAAGAGCGCGCCAGCGCCACCGAGGGGCAGGCTAAACTGCGCCAGCGCATCGACGAACTCGAAGGGAAGCTCGAGCGCGCCGAACGGGCCATCGCGGCTTTGGAGAAGCGTTTGGAGTAGATGGGTCCTGGGTCCTGGGTCCTGGAACGCCTGCAGGCAGGCTTAGGCGCGGGGCGGCTGCCCCGTACCCCGCCCAGATGGCTTGATCGTGGATGCTTGCCGGCTGTTCCCATGACTCAAGCGCCGCTAGGCGCGTTAGGACCCAGGACCTTTTTGATGGTCGGGTCCTAGGTCCTGGAACGCCTGCAAGCAGGCTTAGGCGCGGGGCTGCTGCCCCGTACCCTGCCCAGATGGCTTGGTCGTGGATGCATGCCGGCTGTTCCCACGACCCAAGCGCCGCTAGGCGTGTACCAGGACCCAGGACCTTAAGCCGTCTCCTTAGAACGGAGGGTCGCCCTCATCGAAGGCGGCGCCAAGATCATTGGAGCGGTCACGTGCGCGCGGCCGCGGAGCGTCGCTGTCTGCGTTTGATGCGGGGCTGTCACCGTCGCCATCAGGGCGCCCAGAGCCGAGAAACTGGACCCGGTTGGCGACCACACGGAGGCGGCTTTGGCGTTTCCCGTCTTTATCTTCCCAACTGTCGAATTTGAGTCGGCCCTCAATGAAGGCGGGGCTGCCCTTCTGGAGGTACTGGGCCACGGTTTCGGCTTGGCGCCCCCAGGTTTCGCAGTCGATGAAGGCAGGTTCGTCTTTGGTGTTTCCGTCGCGGTCGCGGTAGCGGTGGTTCACTGCGATGCTGAAATTGGCGACGGCATTGCTGCTGTTGGTAGTGCGCAGTTCAGGATCGCGGGTCAGGTTACCGGCGAGGGAGACGTAGTTGTGACTGAAGCTCATGGAGGCTCCTCCGAATGGGTTTTAATGAACCTATACTATGTGCATCCAAGGTGCGCAAGGTTTAAATGGACCCATGGGTTGACGGTTCCTAGTTCCTGGTTCCTGGTTCCTGGTGCGCGCTTCGCGCGTTGGATGCCGGCATCAAGCGCTAGCGGAACTCGCCATCAGCCCAGGTCGGCTCCGCAGGGCGCGTTGATCCTGGCCACGACGCGCCGTAGGCGCGCACCAGGAACCAGGAACTAGGAACCAAATCCACCCCGACACGCCAAGGCCACTCTTGCGCAGCCAGCGCGTGTGGCGACGCTGCCGATACGACTATGGACATCGACTACTATCTGGTTTCTGCCGCCCGCCGTGCGCATCGTTTGCGGATCGGTCGCTCGCATCGCATCGGCCGCGAAGAGGGCTGTGACATCCATATCCAGGATGCACTGATCTCACGCCGGCATTGCGAAGTGGTGTGGGATGAGGCGGGGACGGCCTGGAAGGCGATCGATCTTGGCAGCCGCAATGGGACCTTGATCAACGGTGAACGCTTTCAGGGCGAACAACTCCTCAAAGACCAGGATCGCTTACAGGTTGGTGGCCAAGTCTATCAGTACCTGATGGTGCCGCCCGGTAGTGATCTGGGTGTACTGTCGAGCCAAGCTCCGCAGATTTCCGATGAAGTCACCATGGGCGCCGGCGTGAGCGCCAGCGAGATCATCAGTGCTGGTGCGGCTTTCACCGGCGAGGTGCGGACCGGTGGCGTGTTCGAATTGCTACAGTTTTTGGCTCAGACCCGAAAAATCGGGCGTCTGGACCTGATTCGTGGCAATTTGCCGGTGGGCGCGATCGGCGTGATCGATGGTGCCGTGCGCGATGCCGTTCACGGTAACGTGCAGGGCATGGATGCGCTTTTGGTGCTGGTTGGTGAGCCGTGCACGCGCTTTGCGTTCCATGCTGACGCCGAGTTGCCGGTGTGCCGTTCGATCGACGGCTCGTGCGA
>JAQIBG010000338.1 GCA_027859175.1 Planctomycetota bacterium
ACTTGTGCCAGCGCTTCCGACTTGGTCTTCATCGCTTCGGGATCGCCACTTTCGATGGCTTCCTTGGTTTCCTTGACCGCTAAATCGGTCATCTCGCGTAGAACGTAATCGAGATCCATACCCTCGGTTACCAGGGTTCGAATACGCTCGATCGTCTCTGCCTCAACGCCACCGCGCCCGCCGAACACGTACACCATGCCACTCACCTGCTCGATATCGCCTTCGTCACCGAGGGCTTCGCGCAGCTTGGGTTTAATCAATTGCTCAAGGATGTACTGGAACAACTCGCCGTCGTTCGCGAAGTCGTCAGGGTCGATGAAATCGGTCATAGGCTCTCCCGGGCGGGCCCCCCACGCTAGTACCTTCAGGGTAGGCAAGCGGTCTCGTGATACCAGGACAGAACGTGTTCATGAACCACACATCGCATCGATTCAGCCATCGTGATACAACGATCACCACGCACGCTGCACAAGTGGGTCATTGTGCCCTGTCACCACGCTTCTTTACAGCACCTGCCATGCCAAGAAATGCGGCCAAAGACCGCGTCGTCTTACGCAAGTCGCCTAAATGCACCGATTCATTTTCAGCATGGGCCCGGGTGTCCGGATCTTCCACCGGCACCAGCAACGCGGGCACGCCACCAAGGCGCTCGCTGAGCACACCAACAAATGGAATCGTCCCGCCGCAGCCTACTTGCACCGGCTCAACACCGTAGCCCCGCGCAAAGGCCGCGTGGCAAATCGCAAACAGCGGATGATCGGTGGTGGTGGCCCAGGCCTCGGCCGACTGCTCAGCCGCAATCTCGCACTGCAACCACGACGGCAACTGCGAACGCACATGCGCAGCCAAGGCCGTTAGAGTCGCGTCTGGATCCATCCCCGACACAATGCGCACGCTAACGCGGGCCCACGCGCAATCGTTGATGATATTACCTGCGGCACCCGGCGCACCACCGGCATGAATCGCATTAATACTGAACACCGGCTCATACCAGCAGCGCCGATACGCACGCACGCCATCGCTGAGATCGCCGCCGCCCGGCACCACGCCCATGCTCGCGGCCATCGCCGCCGCATCATAGGGCACACGCTCAAGATCAGCCAAAGCCTGGGCGCTGGGCTCAGGGATCGCAATCCCGGGCACACACAAACGGCCCTCGGCGTCACTGACCGATCCCAAGGCACGACATAACAACTGAACCACGTCTGGCGCCGGCCCACCCCACATGCCGCTGTGCAAGGGGCCCGCCAGAGCGCGTGCTTGAATCGTGGCGCTGACCATGCCGCGCAAGCTCACCGTGAGCGTTGGCGCCCCGGTTTGCACATTGCCCAGGTCGGCAATTACCAAGGCGTCGCAGCGCAACTTATCGATGTGGGCATCGAGAAAGGCTTCTAGATGCGGCGAGCCAATCTCCTCTTCGCCCTCGATCCATACCGTCACGTTGCACGGCAGCGCGCCATCGTGCAGCCACGCCGAACAGGCCCCAGCGATGGCGGCGATGCCAGCCTTGTCGTCGGCGCTGCCGCGGCCATATAATCGCCCGGCGCGCTCCTCGGGTTCATACGCGGGGCTGGTCCAAAGCTCATCGCGCCCAATCGGCTGCACGTCGTAGTGCGCGTACAGCAGCACGCAGGGTGCGTTGGGGCCGGCCCGATGATCGGTGGCGAGCACATACGGCGGCCACGGGCCATCATCGAGCAGCTCAACCGCGGGAAATCCTGCCGCACGCAGGCACGCTGCAGTGGCCTCGGCCCCAGCCTGGAGATGCTGTGGGTCATGGCCGGGGAACGAGCACGACGGCACGCGTACCAAATCTGCCAACTGCGCACACAAAGCCGGGAAGGCCGCATCAACCGCCGCCATCGCCGTCTCTAAGGCCTGATCGTTTACATCGCTCATGCCACTGACGCTAGGGGCCAATCGTGTTTGCGAAAGCGCGCCGCCTAGCCGAGCAGCAGCAGTGCCCAACACAAGGTCATACCATTATGCACGGCGTGCGCGGCGATGCCGCCAATCAGGCTGCCACGCCAGGCTCGCGTGAACGCAAATACCATCCCCAGCATCGCCAACACCGGAATCGCAGCCGCGCCCTGGGGGTGAATCACGGCAAACACCACGCCCTGAATAATCACCGCCAACACCACGCCCAATACGCCGCGCAAGTGGCCGAACAGGGCGCCACGGAACAAGACTTCTTCCACCACCGGCGCAAATACCGTGGCCAGCAAGGCGCCAGCAATCAATTTATTACGATCGCCCGACAGCAACTCTTCCATCACCGGGTGGGCGCCCTCTTCATCAAAGCCAATCAGGGCACCCACCAGCAAGGCCAGCGCCACCAGCGGCAAGCCGGCTAAGTAACTCAGTATCCCAGCGCCAATCTCGCGCCACCAGCCGGCGCCACGCACCAAGCCCAATTGCCGACACGCAGTAGCCGGCGTAATACCCCACAGTTGTAACCACGCCAAACCGCCCAGCCCCAGTACCGGCAAAAACACCCACAACAGCCACGGCGTGAGGGCCTCAGGGACCACCGGCGCCACGGCTGACACCAGCAGCGACCACACGATCCAGCCCAAGAGATACAAACCAAACAGCGACGCATAGGCTGGCGACAAGGTTTCTTGCGGGGCTAGGCGCAAGCGGCCCTTAGCCATCGCCACCACGCCAAACACCAGCACCACGAGGCCCAGCAACACCGCGCCAATAATCGCCAGCATGCCAAGATTGACCGCCACCGCGGTAAAAGCCGCCGCGCTGAGAAGCTCTTCGCGCGCCGGATGCTCGCTTGGTAGGTCGTGAATAAAGGCCAAGCGCGCAAACCAGCCATGCCGGGCCAGCAACCGCGCGCGTTGATCAACCGCCACCGCATCGCTACCCTCTAAATAATTCTGATACAACACCGCCACGTCGATCGCGAGTTCGGTGTCACCGTCAAAACTGATGCCGCTCAACTGCTCAGTAGCGGCAGCGGCGTCGCGCAGCTGCCCGGTCACAATGGCACTGCGCACCGCGCCCACCGGGCCAGCGCCGGCTTCGGTCACCCCACTGAGCAACTCTTCGCTGCCAACGGCATATTGCTGACCGAGGTACGCCACGCCCACCGCAATGCGCGCCGCGTTGAGCTGTTGATCGGTAGCCGCCGGTGCGCTGCTCGCTGTGCCTGTGCCTTCACCGGCATCCGCCGCATCCTTGGGGACCAAGCGCCCGAGCACCACAATCGCAGTAACCACCACCAGCACCAACAGCCACGCCAACACGCGGTGCACACCATCATTGCGGATCGGGCTATCCATCATCGCAGCGTCACCCGAGCGGTAAGGCCTCGCAATACCAAAAAGACGCCAGACGGCTTGGGCACACCCAGTCGATCACGCCAGCAATCAGCCAGCAGGGTTCAGACCCCGATCAAGACTGATCAGTTGTAGCAACTCGCTGCGTGAGGCTGGGTCGTCCATGAACGCGCCATGCAACTTCGAGGTAGTAGTCCAACTCGAGGGCTTGCGCACGCCGCGATAGCACATGCAGAAGTGCTGACACTGCATGATCACCGCTACGCCCTGCGGCTTGAGCACTTCTTGGATACAATCGGCAATCTGAGCCGTGAGCTTCTCCTGCACCTGCAGGCGCTTGGCAAAGGCGTCAACCACGCGGGCAATCTTCGACAGGCCCACCACCTTACCGTCGGGGATGTAGGCCACGTGGCACTTACCCACGAAGGGCACCATGTGGTGCTCGCAATGGCTGTGGACCTCGATGTCGGTGATCAACACCAACTCATCATAGCCCGACACGTCTTCAAAGGTGCGCTCGAGATGCAGCCGCGGATCGCTCTGGTAGCCCGCGAAGTGCTCGCGCCAACTCTTGACCACCCGCATCGGCGTGTCGAGCAGGCCTTCGCGCTCAGGATCGTCACCGATGTGGTTCAGCATCGCCCGCACGGCTGCCATCGCCGCTTGGTTGGCGGGGTCGGTGGGGTCGAATTCGATATCGCTCATGGCTAGGCTCCAGACTGCTACGCAGAATCACCACGCGGTGTTGGGGTCAACCCTTGTTGCCGCCGCCAAGTAGCCCAGGCAGCTCCACCTGCAGCTGGGCAATCCATGCATCGAGACGCTGGTCGAGCTCCGCCTCTTGGTTATCGCAGTCGAGGGCCAGGCCACAGCAGCGCCCATCGCGCATCGCCAGACTCGCCTCGACGGCAAACTCATCGTGCGGCCGCGTGCCCACTAAGCGGGCCCCACGCGCGCACAGGCCGTCATGCAGCAGGCCCATCGCGTCGCAAAAGCTCTTTGGATAACCAACCGCGTCGCCAAGTCCAAACAGCGCCACAGACGATTCGCTCAGATCACAGTCACCAAGCGCTGCGAGCACCCGCTGCCAATCACGCGGCACGGCGGCCCGATCCCAGGTTGGCGAGCCGGCCACAATCACGCGATAGCGCGCCAAATCAGCCGCACTGCAGTCGTACACATCGTGGACGTGTTCTGCGTCGATCCCCAAACGCGTCGCTAAATCGTCGGCCACGCCGGCGGTGCGGTTGGTACAAGATGCGAAAAAGATACCGATATCCTGCATTGCCTAGCCCTCCTGACAGTCGGCGAGCATGGCGTTTTTGCGCGCGATGCCAAGCTTCTTACCAGGCCCCCAGGATAAGCACCCTGTTAGCCCGCTGCATAGCAGCGAGCGCCTCAGTCGTCGCGCAAGACTTCCAAGGGCGCGGCCCGCACCGCGCGCCGGCACGCCAACAACCCCACTACCACCGCCAGAGCGGTGACCGTAGCCACCAGCGCCGCGCACAGCGCCCACGGCAGACTGGGATCAAGGTCCAGGGCGTAATGCATCCCCAGCGCGCTCACCACCATGGCCAAGGCGGTGCCACTCACAGACCCCAAGGCACCGATCACCGCAAACTCCACCCCCAAAGACACCAACAGAGTGCTGTCGCGGGCGCCAAGGGTGCGCAAGAGAGCCGCCTCCTGGCGGCGCTGACGCGCCCCAGCCGCCACCAAGCCAGTGAGCACCAGCAAGCCGGCTGCGAGCGCGAACAGGGCCAGAAACGACACCGCCCAG
This sequence comes from Planctomycetota bacterium, assembly GCA_027859175.1. Classification (GTDB taxonomy): domain Bacteria; phylum Planctomycetota; class UBA11346; order UBA11346; family UBA11346; genus GH22. The sequence continues at coordinate 5,074 of JAQIBG010000338.1, forward strand.
GCAATACGATCAAGCAAAGCGCGCACCTTGGCCACCACGTCGGCCACATCGAACACCGAGATCTCCGGGAACTGCCGCACCAGGGCGCCCTGCAAGGCGCTGCGGCCCTCAGCCGTATCAACGCTGATCGCTGCGATCCACTTCGGGCTCGCCGGGCGCAACAAGCTCGGGGTCACCAAGATGAAGAAGTTGGGCTGGAAGCTGGCCCAGCGCACCTCGCGCAAACTGGTCACCCGCACCGTGATCGGCAGCCCGCGAATGGTGAGCTGCAACTCGTCGCCAAGGCCAACACCGATGCTCTCAGCGAACTCGGCCTCCACCGAGGCCTCGCCAATTTCATCGAGCGCGCGTTCGGCAGTCACGTCCATCCAACGCCCAGCCACGATCGTTTCAGCCGCGCCGGGCTGATCGCGCCACGACAGATTCTGCTCACGACGCCGGAAGTGGCGGCGCCGTTCTTCGGCCGCGCTCACTGCCTCCGACGCATCGTCGGCCACAATCGGCTCACCATTGATCGCCGCCAAACGAGCCTGCACCATCGGCGCCAACTCGGCCTCGGCCGCCGGTCGCTCAGCAAAGAAGGCCTCGAAATCAACCCGGTCTGCGTCGAGTACATTGATCGCAAACAAGGCCGGCATGCGCTCGTCAGCCCCCGGCTCCAGTTCAGCCAAGAGACTCGAGCGGTACACCGCCAAGCCCGCCAACAAGGCCGTGGCCAAGCCCAAAGCCACCACTGCCGAGCCAGCGCGCAAACCCGGTCGATGTAAATTGGTCAGGCCGTGGCGCAGAGCAAAGCCGGGCACCACGCGGCGCAAGGCAGCACAGGCCGGCAAAATCACCCCAGCAACCCCCGCCAACACCACGCCGAGCACCACCAAGCCCAACACAAACACGCCGCCCACCACCACCGAGCGCGCCTCCCACATGCCCAGCGCGCAGACCACGGCCACCGCCACCATACTCGCCACCACCCGCGGCCAGCGGCGCTGGCGCCCGGCATCGCCGCGCAAAACCTGCAAGGGCCGCACATCGATCACGGCCATCAGCGGCTCGAGCGCAAACACCACGCAAGTCACCAGGCCGAGCACCAAGCCCCAGGCCATGGCGCCAGCGTCGACCACAAAGGGTAATTGCACCGGTAGAAATTCTTGCACCGCACCGGTTAGGCCCTGCTGCACCGCTACGCCCAACACGGCGCCAAGCGCGCCACCGGCCAAGCCGCACAGCGCCATCTGCAGCAACAGAATTCCCAACACGCGCCGCCCGCTGGCGCCAAGCACCTGCAACAGGGCAACCGCATCCAATTCTTCAGCCACGATGCCGCGCACCACGCCGGCGATACCGACACCAGCCAACAATAAGCCCGAGAGCGCCACCAAGCGCAAGAAGTCAGCCAAGCGGGCAAAGGCGGTTTGCACCTGGTCTTCAGCGTCGCGATAACTGCGCACCCGCACCGCGTCGTCGCTCATCTCGCCGCCGCGCATGCGCTTGCGGCTGTCTTGTCCCAGATCCCAATCTGCTATCAGGGTATCGACCAAGGCTGGCCCCTGCGCGAGCTCGGGCACCCGCACCAAGGTGCGATAACGCGCCCGCGCGCCAAAGCCCAGCAGGCCGGTGCGCTGCAGATGCTGCTGCGCAATGATTGCGCGCGAACCCAGCGCAAAACCGCCAAAAGCCAAGCCGGGCAATTCATCAATTGTGCCCACGATGCGGAACTCGGCCTCGCCAAACCGGATCATGTCGCCGACGGCCAACTCAAGATGGACCAGCAAATCGCGCTGCACCACCGTGCACGGCTCGTCGGTAAACAGGGCCTCTAACTTGGTGCCGCCCAAGCGCAGCGTACCGTAAAACGGGAAGCCCGGATCCACCGCCATCAATTGAATGATTTGTGACCGCCAGACGCTGGGATGCGCCGCCATGGTCACGCACGATGTGAGGCTCTGAACCGCCGAACCCGGCGGCAACACCGCCTGCAAGTGCTGCTGACGCTCGCTCGGCAACGCGCTGCGCCCGGTGATCTCAACATCAGCCAAGAGCAAAGCGCGCGCCTCGCCTTTGACCGCGGTATCAAACTGAGCGGCAAACGCGCCCACGCTCACGCGCGCCGTGACCCCAATTGCCACACAGGCGATCAGCAGCACCGCGCGCCAGCCCAGGCCACGCAATTGCCACCACGCCAAACGCCGCACCGCGCTCACGGTGCCGTATTCTTCGCTGCCGGCACCGCGTTTAATCGACCCTCATGCAAGGCAAACACGCGCTGCGCACGATTGGCCAGGGCCCGGTCATGGGTCACGTAGATTAAGGTCGCGCCATGCGCAGCCGGGAGTTCAAACAAGAGTTCGGCCATCGCCGCTCCCGTTTCGGCATCGAGATTACCGGTCGGCTCATCGGCAAACACCACCGCCGGCTCGGGCGCCAAGGCCCGCGCCAGGGCAACCCGCTGCTGCTCGCCGCCCGACAGTTTGGCTGGGCGGTGATGCCGCCGCTCTGCCAAGCCAACGCGGTCGAGCCAATGCGCTGCGCGCTCGGCAGCCTTCGGGTCGCCAGCCAGCTCGAGCGGCACCCGCACGTTCTCCTCGGCGGTCAAAGCCGGCAACAAGCGGTACGACTGGAACACAAAGCCCATCGCGCGGCCACGAAACGCGGCCAAATCACTGATCTTGAGCGCGGCCAAGTCTTGACCGGCAATGACCACCTGCCCGCTATCGGCCTGCTCCAAACCGGCCAGACACCCGAGCAAGGTCGACTTGCCGCTGCCCGAGGGGCCGATGATGGCGACGGTGTCACCCGGATCAGAAATCAGGTCATCACCAAGAAACACTTCAATCCGATCGTTAC
>JAQIBG010000344.1 GCA_027859175.1 Planctomycetota bacterium
CGGAAGTAGCGATCGTCGGGCGCCAGATCTTCGCCGAGACCCACCAGCACAGTAGCGCGCGGGTCTTCCACCCGCAGCACGGCGTGGCCGAAACCGAAGATGAGCTGTTTGTTTTCAAGACGGCGCTCAATCATCTCACGCACGGCAGATTCCGACAGGTCGCCACCCACCGCGTGGATGCATTCGCTCACGAAGGTCAGGCACTCTTGGTTGGCCTTACCATGACGGGGACCAGCCAGGCCACACATGGCGCCGGTGATCGACTCGAACATGTCAGCCAAGCCGCTCGCCACGGCCTTACCCACGAAGGTCGACAGGTTGCCGCCGCCGTGGTCGAAATGCAGCACGTTGAACACGCGCATCAGCTTGAACAGCTTGTCGTTCTGGTTCACGTCGAAGCCAGGTACACCGAGCATGTGTACGAAGTTCTGCATGTAACCGAGGTCGTCGCTCGGCGGGATCGGGTCACCCCACTCCTCGCGCACGCGGTAGATCGCTGCGGTCACCACCGGCACCTGGGCGATCAAGCGCAGGCAGTCTTCATAGAAGTCACCGGTTCCCGAGAACATGCCCATGGTATTGATGGCATGCAGGAACCACTTCATCGGATGACCGCGATGAGGCAGGGCCTCCATCGAGCGCAGGACGCGTGGGTCCACGTGCTGACGCTTGCGAATCTCAGCCTTGAAGGCATCGAGTTCGCCGCCTTCCGGCCAGCGCTTGTGCAGCAGCAGGAAGATTACCTCTTCAGGATCACGATACGCGATATCGGGAATCGGATGCCCGACATAGTGTAACCCCTGCTCAGGATCGACGAAGGAGGTGGTACAGTAGCCAACGGGTACGCCACGCAGGCCAGTTTCCAGATCGGCTTCGGTGATGGTCTTCAAGACCTTGGGCTCGTCACTCATGCGGATTCTCCTCCTGCTCGTATCTCTTCGCTGTGGCCAACCGGCAGATCCCTCGGATCCAAAACAGCGGCGCACATAGTGGCTCACGGGCAGCATGCTGCAAGCCAGTGGCCAGTCTGTGCCCGGCAGCCAACCGGCGCACGTTCCATGCACGGTGGTCATAGATCATGCGTCATTTGACGCATAGCTATGCAAGCGCGGCGTTGCCCTGCCGTAAAGCGAACCACACTCTCACGCCCGCCCATGACTGCCAGCGGCCATCGCTACCACCAAGTCTACATTCACCACTGGGACGCCCTCTGCGCCGCCGGCGATGCCGTATCTACGTGGGATGCTTGGTGTCACGGCCGGGTATGCTTGGAACAAGATGAGGCCTATGGCTGGGTTGGACGGGCCCCCGTAACAACCACCGAACAACGCCTTCTCGCCCTGATGCGACACGCGGCGGCTAAACCGATCGAGCATCTCACCAGCTCTGAGCCCTTTTTGGCCCTGGCCGCTTCTAAAGGTGACACCGGCACTCTGCTGCGAGCTCTCGCCCCAGAAGATTTACTGCCCGCGCTGCCTGGCGGACTCAACGCCGCCATCGCGCGCGATCAGGGCTGGTCGGGCTATCGCGAAGCGGCACCGGTAGCCGCCTGTTCCACCGGGCTGTACGCCCTCCTCGCCGCGGCCGATGCACTCGAATGGGGCCACGCCAAGGAAGCCCTCGCCGGCACTGCAGATGCAAGCCTGCAGGCGCTGCTGCTGGCTGGATTCGACCGCCTCGGTGTGATTACCCGCCACCAGCCCAGCGCTTTCACCGGTGCTGGCACCGGCTTCGCGCCGGGCGAAGGCGCAGCGGCCTTCGCGCTCGCAACCACGCCGGGGCCGTGGCAATTGCTAGGCGGCATTCGCTGCGGCGATGCCAGCCACCCAACGCGCTGCCAAGATCCCGCCGTACTCCTGCATTGTCTCTCAACATTGTGGGACCTGTGTCCGAAACCAGACCTCATCGTGGCCCACGCCACCGGCACCAAAGTTGGTGACGCCTACGAATGCGCCGGCCTCGATGCCGGGCCGTGGCGGACGGCCGAACGCATGGTGCTCAAGCCCCTGATCGGTCACTGCCTCGGTGCCAGTTCGAGCGTTGAATTGGCCGCTGCCCTGCACGCCCCCCAGCGCCGGATCTGGAAGCTTGGCCTTGGGTTTGGCGGTCACATGGCTGCCTTAGCGATCCAAGCCACTGACAACTGAGCTGCCTACCGCCATGCGCCGGGCGCATGACAATCCGTCTACTTGCGCAACACCCTGCAGCACCCGGACAGGCGCTCCGCGTGAGACGCCACTGGGCACCGGCTGCAAGCCTGTGACGGAACAAGCCGGAGGTTGGCCCAATCCGGCATACACACTTCCCTGGGCATGGCGGGCAACACTGGCGGACGGCCCCAGCGCCCATAGGCTGATCCGATCCCCACCCTATTCGCGCAAGATCGGCTGCTGCAAGCTGTTCCAGCGCCTGGAAGGCAACCCGCATGGCCCTGTTCGGCAGAAAAAAGCCCGACCAGCCTCAGATTGACCCTGAAATTGCGCGTCTCAACCAGGCCTGGGAGAAGCTCGACCTAGCCATAACCAGCAATCCGAGCTTTTCCGTCACCACCTTTGACGGCATGCATTGGATCGACCCCTTCTCGGGCAAGGCGATCGCAGCCCCCTTCGGCGCCGCCGAAATTGCCCGCCAATATTTTGCCGAAAATGACCACTGGCAGCGCGGCACCAGCAAGAGCGCCGAGGAGATGCGCCAGTGCCAATGGCTGCTCTGGCTCAAACAAAACATTCGCAGCGATGACCGCCTGCGCATTTTTAGCGCCGCCGGTAACTGGATGAATCCAGCCAACGGGGTGTTCTCCCAGCACGCCAAACGCATCGGCGGCAAGGTTGACCTCGCAACCCTCACCGCGATGGCGGCCGACCTGGCGCAAAGTAGCGCCGCCCAACCCAAGGACCTCCTGAGCCTCGACGACCTCAAGCAACGTATCGGCGCCCCCAGCACCGACGACGACAGCGGTGTGGCGCCGATCATTGGCGAAGAGAGCCTGTCCTTCACCACCAGCAGTGGCGACAGCACCGATAGCCTTAAAGCCCCACGCAAAACAAGCACCAGCGGACGGCTTAGCGCGAGCGGACCCACCCCAACTGACAGCGCCGTCGGCAGCTTGCGATCACTGTACCAAAAAGTCGCCACCGACCATAACGCCGAAACCAATGATGACCTCGACCGCGCCCGCCGCGTCCAGGAAAACATGATGTGCAAGATCCCCGATATTGATGGGGCGCGCATTGCTGTTCACTACAAACCCTACGACGCCATCGGTGGCGACCTCTACGAGATCTGCCAGCTTGATGCCAATCGCTGGCTGTTCTTGCTCGGCGACGTCACCGGACACGGCGTGCAAGCAGCCCTGGTCACCTCCAGCATGATCAAGGCCCTGCGCTACATCACGCGCCAAGAGCAAGACCTGATCGAGATCATGTGCGCCCTCAATGACAGCGCCAAAGAAGACCTGATCTCCGGCCAATTTATTACCGTGTGGGCGGCCATCGTAGATGTCACCACCGGCGAGATGGAAACCGTCTGCGCCGGCCACCACCAAGCCCTGCTCGGTAATCCGAGCAAAGACGTACTGCTCGAACGCCTCGGCAAGGGCGGCATGGCGATTGGCCTTGCTGGCTCGGGCATCCTGCGCAAACAACTTCACGTCGAAACCTACCAGCTCGAACCGGGTGATCTGCTCGTGCAGTATACCGACGGCATCAGCGAGATGATGGATGAAGCCAGAGAAGAATTTGGCGACTTCAGGGTCATGGGCGCTTTTGTCAGCCACCTTGATCACACCGACCCGCAAGAAGTCATCGACGGCATGGCCGCGATCGCCGAACTCTTCACCGGTCAAGCACCAGACGATGACGTCACCCTGCTGGCCTTGAAGGTCATCGACCCAGAGGCCGAACCGAACGCTGAATCCGACGATGATAACGGCCCCGTTATCGATGGCTCCGAGCTCGCCTGATATGGCCCGCGCCCGCCGTCATCGTCGCATTGCCAATGCAACCCAGGCCTCGCTTCCGAGCAGCCCCGGGCATTCGCCAGCGCAGTTGCGCCACCTCCTCAACAACGACCCACGCTTTCAAATACTCAGCGTTGACGGCCTGAACTGGATTGACCCCTTCAGCCAAACCCCAGTGGAAGCCCCCTTCGACTGGCAAGACTGCGCCCTGCGCTGGCTGGTCGCCAATCAACCGTGGCGCAAGGCCGAAGCGCAAAGCCTTGAACACCTGCAGTTGCACCGGTGGCGCGTGCACCTGCGCAGCGTGATTCAAGACGACCCCAAGTTTCGACGCTTTGATAAGCAAGGTCGCTGGCTTAATCCGTACTCCGGACAGTGGACCGACGGCATCCGGCGCAAAGACCGCGCGATTACCCGCGACAGCCTCACCGACATGGCCCGCGCCTTGGTGACCTGCCCTGAAGCCCAAGATGGCCACGCGCTCAGCAGCAGCGAAATCGAAACGGTGATCGAACGCACGCGCCGCGAAGCCGCCAAAACCATTAGCAACGCTGCCATGAGCGGCCCGGCACGGGTCGTTCAAATAGGCATAGCGCCAGCCAACAGCGGCCAGCGCCGCAGCATCACCGGAGCCCCAACTGCGGGCAACCCTGGACAAAGCGGGCCACAACCGGTACTCGGCGCCTCGCAGTTGATAGCTGGCTACAAGGTGTTGTCGCGGATTGGCACCGGCGGCATGAGCGCGGTCTATCGCGCCCGGCAAGAAGCGGTGGGCCGCGAAGTGGCGCTCAAGGTGCTGCAGGCCCACGGTGAACGCGCCGATGCCTTTGCCGAACGCTTTATCCTCGAAGCCAAGGCTGCCGGCACCTTGAGCCACCCCAACGTGGTCACCGTGTACGACTTCGGCCGCTCGGGCGAAAAGCTGTATATGACCATGGAGCTGATGGAAGGCGGTGACGTTGAGTCTTTGCTCAAAAACCGTCAGCTCCCTCTCACCGAGCGCCAAGCGCTGCAAATAATTCGCGACGCCACCTTGGGCATGCAGGCATTGCACCAAGCCCACATCATTCATCGCGACGTCAAACCCTCGAACATCTTCCTTGATGGCAACGGCCTCGCCAAGGTAGGCGACCTCGGCCTCGCCAAACAAGCCGGCAACGAAGCCAATATCACCATCGATGGCGCGGCCGTTGGCACGCCGTCTTTCATGGCACCCGAACAAGCCCGCGGCGATGACGTGCTCGACCACCGTGTCGATATTTACGGGCTGGGCGCCTCGCTGTACATGGTGTTGGCTGGGCAACCGCCCTTTCTCGGCGGCAATGTTTTCACCGTGGTACGCCGCGTCATTTCCGAGCCGCTTCCAGACGTGCGCCACCGCAACGCCGCCGTGCGCCCAATCACTGCGCAAATCATTGCTCGCGCCACTCACAAAGACCCTGACCAACGCTTCGCCGACACCACCGAACTCCTCGCGGCTCTCGAGCAGGCCCTCAGCGACGCGCCCGACCGCGAACCCGAGCTGATCGATCGCCGCGCCCAAACCGCCACCATCCGGGCGCGTCTAGCCGATCAGGTCAGCACCGAGCGCTTGGTTGCGGCCAGCCAGAGCGGCCTGGCCCGCAAGTCCAGCGACTCGGCAGACCACCTCGCCCTCGAGCGCCGCATCGACCCCGGCCTCAAGCTGGCAACCATGGGCTATGACCTCGGCCTGTTTGAAGCCCAGGCCGATCACAGCGACCACGCAATCATGCGCATGCTTGGCGACCGGCCCCTGGTGCTGCTCGTTCACACGGCCGGCATGGCCCCCGAACAGCGCAGCGAAGTGGCCCAAGGCCTCGATGCGATCATCGATGACGTGGTGGCCGCCGCGCCAGATAGCGCCGGCGACTTGTTCATGCGCTTTCATCGCCACTTGCGCAAAGTGCAGATGCCGGGCCTCGGTGCCGTTGCGGTGCTGGTTGACCACGACGGCGAGCGGGTCTGCGTCTCATGCTGCGGCACGCCCCCACCCTGCCTGTTTCAAGACCGCGCCGACGGTCTGCGCCTACAGCAAGTTGGCTACCGCGATCCAGAACTCGGCGGCTCCGAGATGACCTGCCGCGAAACCTGGGTCGACCTCGAACCGGGGGCCGGCCTGGCCGTGATCAGCCCTGGCAGCCTGCGCGCTACCGATGGGGAGGGCACCGCCTTCGACATGCCCCATGTTGCCGCGTCGATCATCCTCAATGCGGATCTGTCAGCGCAGGAGCTCGCCGAGGCGGTTGGCGAAGACATCGACCACCACGCTGAAGGCCAGCTGCGAAACGACGCCACGGTGCTGATCCTCAAGCGTAAGTAGCTCCTCAGGGGCTCAAATGCCCCGCCACGAGCAACACATCCCATTTGCCTGGACCAATCCAGGCCTAGCATGCCGCCTCGCGTGGCCCCGTGGCCGCGACATCGCTGCCCCAGGAGCCCTGTAACAGCCGTCATGCCGTACCCGCTCGAGAAAATCCGCAATTTCTGCATCATCGCCCACATCGACCATGGCAAGTCGACGCTGGCCGACCGCCTACTGCAGGCCACCGGCACGGTGACTGATCGCGAGATGCAAGATCAGCTGCTCGATGATATGGATCTCGAGCGCGAGCGCGGCATTACCATCAAAGCGCGCGCGGTGTCGCTCCGCTACAAGCACAGCGATGGCGAAATCTATCAGCTCAACCTGATCGACACCCCCGGTCACGTCGACTTCACCTACGAAGTGCAACGCAGCCTCCAGGCCTGCGAGGGCGCCCTGCTGCTGGTTGACGCCGCGCAAGGCGTTGAAGCGCAAACCATGGCCAACTTCCTGCTCGCGATCGATCAGAACCTCGAAATCGTGCCGGTCCTCAACAAGATCGACCTGCCCGCGGCAATGCCCGACAAGGTAGCGGCCGAGGTCGAAGAGAGCCTGGGCCTGTCTGGCGAATCGTGCATTCGCGCCAGCGCCAAAATGGGCATCGGCATCAGCGACATCCTCGGCGCCATAGTCGACAGCGTACCGGCGCCCAAAGGCAATGCCGACGAGCCGCTCCAGGCCCTGATCTTCGATGCCGTTTACGACGACTACCGTGGCATCATCGTGTATTTCCGCGTCATCAACGGGGCGATCAAGCGCGGCGATTCGATTCGCCTGCTACGCAGCCAACGCAGCTATGAAGTCACCGAAGTAGGACGCCTCACGCCCAAGATGAACGCCGAGAAAGCTGGCCTCGCCGCTGGCGAAGTGGGCTACTTCATCGCCGCGATCAAAAATCTGTCGGACGTGAAGGTGGGCGACACCATCACCCTCGACAAGAATCGCGGCACCCCCCTGCCTGGCTTCCGCGAACTCAAGCCGATGGTGTTCGCCGGGCTCTACCCCTCGGGCGAAACCACCTTCGACGAACTGCGCGAAGCGGTTGAAAAGCTGCAGATCAACGACGCCAGTTTCACCTTCGAGCCCGAATCGGGCGGCGCCCTCGGCCACGGCTTCCGCTGCGGTTACCTCGGCATGCTCCACCTGGAGATCTGCCAAGAACGCCTCGAACGCGAGTTCGACCTCGATCTGGTCACCACCGCGCCCAACGTGCCGTATCAGATCACCACCCGCGGCGGCGAAGATGTCATGATCACCACGCCGGCCGAAGTGCCGCCCGAAGGTTTTGACCAGATCCGCGAGCCGGTGGTCGAGCTCAACGTGATGATCCCCTCCGCCTTCGTCGGACCGGTGATGCAACTCGCCACTGAGCGACGTGGCGAATTCAAACACCAAGATTACCTTGGCCCCGAGCGCTGCGTGCTCACCTACCACATGCCGATGGCCGAAGTGGTGTATGACCTGTTCGACAAGTTGAAGTCGGCCACCTCGGGCTACGGCACGATGGACTACGACCTCAACGGCTTCCGCGAGTCTGACCTGGTGAAGGTCGACATTCTGGTGCACCATAATCCGTGCGAAGCGCTGGCCTTCATCTGTCACCGTAGCGTGGCCGAGCGTCGGGGCCGAGCGATTGTCAAAAACCTGCGCGAAGAGATTCCACGCCACCTATTCGAGGTTGCCCTCCAAGCCGCGATCGGCGCCAAGGTTATTGCCCGCGAAAGCGTCAAGGCGATGCGCAAAGACGTTACTGCCAAGTGCTACGGCGGCGATGTCAGCCGCAAACGCAAGCTGCTCGAGAAGCAGAAGAAGGGCAAGAAGCGCATGAAGATGATCGGCAGCGTGGAAGTGCCGCAGGCTGCGTTCATGGCTGTGCTCAAGGCCAACGACGAGTAAACCGGAAGCTGGTTCTCACAGCCGCGTAGCGGCATAGGCTGCAGCGCATGCATATCGCGCTATTTGGCGGTAGCTTCGACCCGCCGCATCTTGGTCATGTGCTCTGTGCCTGCTATGCCTACGTGCATGGCGAGGTCGATCGGGTATGGGTGCTCCCCGTGAAAGACCACCCCTACGGCAAGGATTTGGCCAGCTGGGACAACCGGTGGGACCTCTGCCACGCGGCCTTCGGCAAGCTCGGTTTCGTTGAACTGCGCGACGATGAGCTCGACAACAGCGGCGGCCGCACCATCAATCTGGTCCAACATCTGCAAGATACCCACCGCAACGATACCTTCGCGCTGATCGGCGGCACCGACACCGAGAACGATTTACCGAACTGGTATCGCGGCAGTGAATTGGCTGAAATTGTGAGCGTGATCGCGGTTCCGCGGCGGGCCTTCGATGACGAACACCCTGCCGCCCTGCCGGCAATCAGCTCCACCGCCGTGCGCGAGGCGATCCTCAAGGGTGATGACACCAGCACGATGCTGTCCCCACGCGTGCGCGAGCTCATCGAAGCCCGCGGCCTGTATCGCTGATTACTAGCCGCCAGCAACAGGCGTCATCAACCGAGGTAGCGATCGCAAAAACTGCGTGCCCGCGCCTCGTCGCCCGTCCCTTGAACAATCACGCGCCCGTCTGCGAACACCGTGCCGCGTATCTGGTCATCATGCCAGCGCACCAGATAGGCGTTGGCGCTAAGCAGCGCCGGGCCCAGGCCCTCAGCAAAGCGCGCGAGATCAGGCACCGCCTTGCGTGTGATCTGAAAACCGTCGCGGCCGCACAGCACAATCGCCGGGTCATCACGCTCAGCCAAGGCCGGATAGTCTGCATGTTCGCCGCAGGCCCGACAACGTGGATCGCGCCACTTCACGGTATCCAAACGCTGGAAGCTCCCAGCCCAGAGGTCACTGATCCACAACTCGCGCCGCACGGCTGCGCGGTCACCACATAACAGCTTCAAGACCTCGGCCACCTGCCACGCCGCCACCAGATGCACCGCCGGTGCAATCACGCCAGCGGTATCGCAGGTCGGGCCATCACCGGCGGCTGGCAACTCGTCTTGCAGACAGCGCAAACACGCGGTTTCACCCGGCAGCACCGGCATGCTGCACCCATACGCACCAACGCAGGCGCCATACACCCACGGGATGCCACGCCGCTGACAGGCCTCGTTGAGGATGTGGCGCAGGGCAAAATTATCGCCGCCATCAACCGCGAGATCGATATCGCTGAGGACCTCGTCGATATTGGCCGCACTGACATGTGCCACCACGCTGTGATAATGCAAACTGGCATTGATCGCCCGCAACCGTTCGGCCGCCGCCACAGCCTTGGGCGCCGCCGCCGCGGCATCGGCTTCGGTATACAGGCACTGGCGACCCAAGTTAGACGCCTCTACGAAATCGCGGTCAACCAAGCGCAGGGTGCCCACGCCGGCCCGGGCCAATTGCTCAGCCACCGCGCTGCCAAGAGCGCCACAGCCCAGCACCAACACGCGCGCGGCAGCGATCCGCTCTTGGCCCGCTGCCCCGATGGGCGCAAAACGCTGCTGACGGCTGTAGCGTTCAGGAACCGCCATGGCTCTTACTCAGCAAGCGTTTGAGACCGGAAACCACACCTTGGGGATAGCCCTCGCTGGTGCCGAGCAGGTCGTCATCCACCTCGTCGCGGAAACCATAGCCCAAGCGCCGTTTGGCCAGCCAGGTCCCGGCATAGATCAGGGGCGTGTCGATCCAGGCCAGCACCATTTTGACCACGTACACGCCAAGGATGACTTGGAATACCGCAGCCCACGGCATAGCGAAGGCCAGCGGGAGAAAGATCACGTGCACCACGATGGTGTCGGCCAACTGCGAAACCATGGTCGAACCGTTATTGCGCAGCCACAGATGGCGCCCGCCGGTTGCTCGCTTGAACAGATGATACAGCCAAACGTCTAAGAACTGCGCCAGCAGATAGGCTAGCATCGAGGCAAACAGCAACGAAGCCGGCGCACTGAATACCGCGCGAAACGCATGGCCCATCTGATGGGGGCTACGCTGCGTGACCACACCCAGCACCGCTCCCGGCGCCAGCGTTGAGGCATCCGGCTGACGCGGTGAGTTCCACGCCGGCGCCAGCGCCACCCGCCCGCTCGCGCCATCGCGCGGATCGCTGTAGCTCAGCAGGCTGCCATCAGTGGCCTGCAAGACGCCCACGGCGGGCATCACCCAGGGCCGGTCTACCACCACCGCAGCGTCAGTAGCAGCCGTTACGCGCACCCCAGGCACCACCCAGGTTCCGGCGCTCAGTGCGTTCGCCAAGGGCTCGGTCAGCTGCAGTTCACCGCGATGGTCAGCGCGGATTGGGCTGTCCGCCTCGGCGCCGGGCAGGAGGTGCTGAGCGGCCGTGATACCGGTATAGGTCAGAATCACTGGGCCATCGGCAGCGAGGGCCACCGCGGTGCCAGCTTCGCCATCGGCCAGCAGCAGGTGCTCACCATCATCAATCGGCAGCCCGGTAGCCCCGGCTGCGCTGTCGGTAAGAACTTGCGTACCGTAAACCGGCTGGCCGGCCGCATCGGCCCACCACCGGTCGGCGCGCGGCATCCAGCCCGCCACCTGGAGGGTCGCCAACATCAGCAGGCTGCACAAGAAGCCGAGCACCACCATGTAGTTGGCGCGACGGCGGCCGTACACCTCGCTGCACACGTCGGTCAGGAGAAAGGTCAGGGGGTAGGTAACTAGCCCAGTCGTTAAAGTGACGAAATGCTGGTCGGTCAGCGCGCCAAAGCCACGAGGAAGGTAGTCGGGCAACAGGCAAAACAGCTTGGTGCCGATAACATTGGTCAGCACCATCAACACGGTAAACACACTCGTCACAAAGACATAGTCGCGCTCGAAGCGGCTGCGTCGTAGCGCAGAATCAATCGATGCCGGCATCTGCTGCTCCTCGCGGGCTCATGCTGGGCTGCTGGTGCGCGCTGTCTATGGGAGACAGTGCCCATACCTGTTGAGACTCTCAGCAACGCCTCTTTACCCCCATCGTTGAGCGGTAACTCTAGTCAGCACGCGATTTAACCCATGTTCAAAGACCAGCAGACGACGATGCGACCTTGACTTGGGTGGGCATGTTTCTAGCCTCTCGCGCCTCTGTTACCCGGGCGTATTCCCCCTCGCCTGGGTCTGTTGTCAGTCATAAAGGTAGTACGACATGGCCGTCCCGAAGAAAAAGACCACCAAGAGCCGCCGCAACATGCGTCGCTCCCATGATGCCCTCGACACCCCTGCCATGTCCATCGACAAGCAGACCAAGAGTGTGCACCGCCCGCATCACGTGGACCTGAAAACCGGCTACTATCGCGGCAAGCAGATCCTGTTCCGCGAAGACGCCGCGGAAGACTGACGCACCGTATGCGCATCGCGCTCGACGCCATGGGGGGCGACAAAGCCCCCGCGGCCATGACGGCCGGTGCTCTCGATTACGCCCTCAGCCAACCAGACCACACCGTGGTGCTGGTTGGTCCTGTTGGTGAGGTTGAGCAAGCACTGACCGCCGCACTCAATGGCCGGCCGCGCCCGAGCAACATCGAGTTGCATGACGCACCTGACGTGATCTCGATGAGCGAGAAAATTCAGGCGCTCAAAGACAAACCCAACGACGGCATGAACCGCTGCGCCCGCTTGGTCAAAGACGGCGAAGCCGACGCCATGGTGCTGTGTGGCAACACCGGCTGCAGCGTGGCAGCCGCGCAATTGCATCTGCGCCGAATTCGCGGCGTCAAGCGCGCCGGCATCCTGACCCCCCTGCCCACCGTTACCGGCACCTGCTGGGTCATCGACTGCGGCGCCAATGCCAGCGGCAAGCCTGAGCACCTCGCTCAGTTTGGCGAGATGGCGGCCAGCTTCTTGAACAGCTACGACAATCGCCCAGACGCCAAGGTTGGACTGCTGAATATCGGCAGCGAAGACGACAAGGGCCATGAGCTCATTGGCGACACCTTCAAGCTCCTCAAAGACAGCGATCTCAACTTTGTCGGCAACATTGAAGGCAACGATATCTTCACCGGCGAAATTGACGTCGTGGTCTGCGACGGGTTCACCGGAAATGTCGTTCTCAAGACTGCCGAGGGCGTCGCCCAGGCCCTGACTCAGATCATTCGCGAAGAAGCCAGGCGCAGCCCGTGGCGCATGCTGGGCGGACTGCTCATGAAGGGCGCCTTTGGCGGCCTGCGGCGCCGCACGCACTGGTCTGAAGTGGGTGGCTGCCTGCTACTGGGCGTCAATGGAGTGACCGTGATTGGCCATGGCCGCTCAGATGCGCGCGCCATTACCAATGCCTTGCGCCAAGCTGAACGCTGCGTCAGCACCAAGGTCATCGAGAAGCTCACCGCCCACCTCAGCGCCGCCGCTGACGCGGCCTGACGCGCATGACCGCCGCCGCACTCATCGAGGCGCCGGCAAGCCCCGTGGTGTGGGAAACGCGTCGACCACCGGCACCCGCGGTTCGCATCATCAGCTGGGTCGCTGGCCTCATTTTTGGCATCCTGGGCGCGGCCCTGCTGAACGCGCTGATGCTTGAGCCCGATTGGCGAATTAGCATAGCCGTTGGCTGCGCCCTCGGCGTCCTGATCCCACTCGGAGTTGGCCACGGCGCGCGCGCCCGCGTTCATGCCACCGGCGAACTCGTATACGGCTTCGGACGCCACCCCAACGTGGTCATCCCACTCTCGGCAATCAGCTCGTGGCGTATGCTCAGCGCCGGAATGACGCGCGGCATTGGCATCGAGGTTGGGCGCGAGCAGGTGCACTTCACCTCGCGCAAGGGCATCAGCTATGCCACCATGGACCGCTGCCGCCGCCTGCTCCAGGTTGACCTGCTGCTCGAGTTTCTGACCGAAGACGACTTGGTAGCCCTGCAGACGCGACAAGAGCAAAACGCTCAGCTCAGCGCAGACGCCCCAGCCCTCTCAGCAAGCACAAGCACCGAACCGGCAAGCTAGACCGGCTCTTGCGCCCGGTGGCGCGATTTGCATAATACTCGTTCGGCTGCTCGGGGACGTCGTTCCCCGCGCTGGCTTTATTGTTGCGCAAGATCAGGCCCCACCAAGGCCGAGCACTCTCACAAGGAAGCAGTTATGATCCCAGTTACCGCTGAAGGCAAAAAAAAGCTTCAAGAAGATCTTCGTGCGATGGAAGTGAAAGTACCTCGGGTGCGCAAGGCGATTGAGGAAGCCCGTGAAAAAGGCGACCTCAAAGAGAACGCTGAATACCACGCCGCGCGCGAAGAACTCGGACTGCTCCAGGGCAATATTGCCGACCTCAAGTCGCGCCTGTCGCAGGCCGTTGTTGTCGATGAGAGCCAGATCGACCACAACGTGGTTGGCTTCGGCTGCACCGTTGAGCTCAAAGACCTCGACGACGACAGCGTGGAGGAGTGGCAACTGGTTGGCCAGGGCGAAGACGATCCGCTTGAAAACAAGATCCTGACCACCTCGCCGGTTGGCCAGGCCCTGATCGGCCATGTCATTGGCGACCAGGTCACGGTTAGCGCCCCGATGGGCGAACTCCACTTCGAGATCGTATCGATCTCGTACTGAGCCCCTTGTGCCCCGAACAATCGAAAGCCCCGGTCAGCAGACCGGGGCTTTCTTATGGCCCACCGGCAGCATACTGCGACGACCGATGAGCGGAGGATGGAACCTTGGCGGATGACGCAGCCCTAAGCGGCTATCGACAACGCATTGATGCGATTGACACGGAACTGGTGCGCCTGCTGAATGAGCGCGCCACCTGCGCGCAGCAGATTGGCGCGGCCAAACGCTCGAGCGGGAGCTCGATTTTTGTGCCGCACCGCGAGCAAGAAGTGTTCCGGCGCGTCACCGACCGCAACGAAGGCCCCCTCGCCAACGCCACCCTGCTGGCCATCTGGCGCGAGATCATGTCTGGCAGCTTTGCTCTTGAGCAAGGCCTGTCGATTTGCCACTTCGGCCAGCCCGGCGCATTCACCCACGAAGCCGCTCGGCTCAAATTTGGCGACAGCGTCAATTACACATCGGCCGAAGCGATCAGCACCGTGTTTACCGAGGTTGAACGTGGCCATGCGGATTACGGCGTGGTGCCAATCGAAAACAGCACTGATGGCGGCATCACTGACACCATTGATGCCTTCCTCGCCACCAGCCTGCGCATTGTCAACGAACTCCACCTGCGGATCCGCCATCACTTGATGGCGCGCTGCCCTCGCGACCAAATCAAGCGCATCTACTCGAAGCACACCGTGTTTGGACAGTGCCGCACGTGGCTAGCCGCCAATATGCCTGGGGTCGAGCTGGTTGAAGTTGGCAGCACCACTCAAGCCGCCGAACGGGCCCAGAGCGACAGCAATGGCGCCGCCATTGGCAATGCCAAAGCATCAGCAGCCTTCGACCTAGCCGTTCTTGCCGAAGACATCGAAGACAACCCCACCAACACCACTCGCTTCGTGGTCTTGGCCTGCAATGAGCGCGCTGCCCAACCTACTGGCAACGATAAAACCTCGCTCATGTTCGGCGTCCAAGATCGCCCCGGTGCGCTGTACGATTCTTTGATCCCGTTCCACAGTGCGGGCATCAGCCTGAGCCGCATCGAAAGCCGGCCAAGCCGGCGGCAACCGTGGGAATACCTGTTTTTCATCGACCTGCTCGGTCACGAGCAAGACGCGGAAGTGCGTGCTGCGATCGAAAAGCTCGCGCCCTGCACCACAGCCATGCAAATTCTCGGTAGCTATCCTCGGGCCGAGCAACCACTCAACGGATAGCGCCAGGTTCAATAAACCGATAGCACCAGCCCAAAGACCGCAGTTTCTGACTGCGGCCTTTTTGTTTCATGGCGCCGCAGTGCAAGCCCAGAAATTTCGACCTGATCGCGCAACGCGGCAGCACAAAGCAATACCGTGCCGAGCCCAGATCTACTTCATGTGGTGCCAATTTTTGATACTCAACCACCATATTTTGCGGACAGCAGCTTGCCGAGGGTACCTTTCTTTAATTCCTCCTACCAATACCTTCCCAGGTAAATATCGCCTCTGGTGACAGTTTATTTTGACAAGTACCATCACCCCATTAACGTTTGCGGCTCATGGTGTCATAATCCCATGTACAGCTGACACCAACTCGACTCGAACACAGTCAAAACCCTATCACATCGGAGACTATATGGCCCTCAGTCAGGACCTCGCCGCGGCAATCGCCAAGGCCAAGCTCACCACCTCATCCGCCGCCACCAAGATCGGCGTGACCTACCCTTCGCTGAAGTCGGTGCTGGACGGCAAGTCCTTCCCCAACGCCCGCAGCCTCGGTAAGTACGCCAAGTTCCTGCGCGTTGCCCAATCCAAGCTCCAGGCCTCGGTCGAGGAAGAGAAGGACAAGGCTGGTCGTCGCCCTGGCCGCCCGGCCAAGGCCGCTGGCGCCAAGAAGACCACCAAGAAGGCCGCGCCCAAGAAGGCTGCCAAGAAGGCTGGCCGCCCGGCCAAGGCCGCTGCTCCGGTCAAGGCCGTCGACAAGCGCGTTGTGCGCTCGTTGGAAGCCAGCCTCAAGAGCATCGACCAGCTGCGTGGCAAGATTGAAGCCGCGCTCAAGAACCTGGGCTGATTTTTCAGTTCATGCCTTAGCTAATGGGGCGCCCCGCATGGGGCGCCCCATTTTTATGCCCAGACGTGCCTGCAAGCCCGGGCTCTGGTTCAAATTATCATTGCCCAGCGCGCCCGTCGGGCAGCATCCGCGACCATGTCCAAGCCCGTCGTTCAAGTCAGCACCTACCCCTACGGCGTCAAAGACCCAGCGCCGGTCAAAGCCCTGGAAGCAGCCGGATTCGAGGTCCGACTATCGCCCCACGGCCGCAAACACACTTCAGCCGAAACCGCAGCCCTGCTAGGTGACGTTGACGTTTTAATCGCCGGCACCGAATCCCTGGACGCAGAAGTCCTCGCCCGCGGCCTGCCGCGGCTCAAGCATGTCGCCAAGAACGGCGTTGGGCTCGATGGCGTTGACTTTGACTTCTGCAAGGCCAACAACATCGCCGTCACCTACACGCCTGAAGCGCCAGCGCGCAGCGTGGTGGAGCAGGTATTTGGCATTCTCATCAGCCTGTCGCGACGCTTCATTGAGGCTCACGAAGGCATGCGCCTGGGCGAATGGCGCCGCCTCACCGGCCCACTGTGGGACGGGAAAACCCTTGGCATCCTGGGCTGCGGCCGCATCGGCAAACAGGTCGCCGAAATCGCCAAGGCCTTCCGCATGGAGGTCATCGCCCACGACATCGTTGAAGATCACGACTGGGCCGAGCGCATCGGAGTTCGTTACGTCGACATCGACACGCTCTTCACCGAGAGTCTCGGCGTCACCGTTCACCTCCCCCTCGACGACTCCACCCGCGGCATCGTGTCCAAACAACGCCTAGCACAGATGCGCGGCGATGCCTACCTCCTCAACACCTGCCGCGGCCCCGTGGTTGACGAAGACGCGCTCTACGCCGCCCTCAAGGCCAAGCGCATCGCTGGCGCAGCCATCGACGTCTACGCCAAGGAACCCTATACCGGGCCGCTGCGCGAATTATCGAACGTGTTCCTGACTGCCCATCAAGGCAGTTGCAGTCATGATGGCCGCTTCCAGATGGAAATCGGCTCCGCCACCAACGCGATCCGTTTTCACCAGGGCGACGAGCTCGAGCCCGGCAACGTGGTGTGGCTACCGACTCAAGACTAGGACTGCGCCGTCTCTGCGCTTGACGGGTCTTCGCCTTCTAAGCTAGCACCACACTGCATACAAAAATGCGCATCGCGTTCGTGACCCTCGATCAAACACGAGGGGCAGGTCCGCGTGTTAAGCGGATGCGGCTTGCCAACGTGAGTCAACTCAGCGGTGACGATACCCGTGGGTACCGCAATAATGCCGTAGCCCGCGATCATCAGCATGCTGGCAATAATCTGCCCAATCACGGTATGCGGCGAAATGTCACCATAACCAACCGTGGTCACCGTCACGATAGCCCAATACATGCCGCGAGGGATAGAGGTGAATCCGTTAGCCTGCCCCTCAATCAAATACATCGAAGCGCCCATGATCACCACCAAGCTCAACACCGCGAATAGAAACACGATGATTTTATGACGGCTATTTTTCATCGCCGTCAGCAAGGTTTGACTCTCGCCAACAAAACGCCCCAGCTTCAATACTCGGAACACTCGCAGCAAACGCAGGATCCGAATCACCAGTAGCGATTGCGCGCCAGGGATGAACAAGGACAGATAGGTCGGCAGTAGGGCAAGGAGATCGACCACGCCAAAAAAGCTGGTCGCATAGCCGAGCGGCCTACGCACGCAGATCACTCGCAAGATATACTCAACCGTAAACAGGCCCGTGAACACCCATTCGGCGATTAAGAACAAGCGCCGGTGCTGCGCCTCAAAGCCCCGCACGGTCTCCAAACACACCGCCACAACAGAAGCCATAATCGCAACCAACAGCACCAGATCGAAGATCTTCCCAAAGGGCGTGTCGGCCTCGAAAATGACGACGTAGAGTTTGTGCCGCAGCGCGTGTAAGCCGCTGACCTGATGCTCGGCACCAGAAGGATCTTTATGCCATCGGTGTCCAAAATTCCCTAAGAGGTGAAGCCAAAACTCTCCTCCTGGTGGGCTATTCGGCCGCCACGAAGCCTGACATCGGCTGATTGGGCGTTGGGCTACCTGAATGCGGACTG
>JAQIBG010000394.1 GCA_027859175.1 Planctomycetota bacterium
GTGGTTGTGGACCGCGATGGCGTTGGCGGCACCGGCCCGCAGGGCGATGCGGAAGAATGCGCGCGGGCCGGCATCGGTGCCGTCAATATCGCCGCGGCTGACAACCCGCGGCTCGCCAATCAAGCGACTGCGCGCATCAAGCGGCAGGCACCACAGTTCTTCATGACGCAGGGGGGCCATGTCTGGGCCAACCAGGGCTGCCACGTCTTCGGGGCGGACCAGGCGCGGACGATCGCGGCGTTTGGCGCTGCTGAGCCGCTTTGCGAGCTCGAAGGCTGCGGCCAGTTCAGCCGCTTTGGCAGGGCCGAGGCCGTGCGCCATGGCGAGTTCAGCCACGTCTTGGTCGGCTAGGCCGAGTAGGCCGTCGTGCTCATCGAGCAAACGCTGGGCAAACTCGAGAACGCCTTCGCCTTCAATGCCCGTGCGCAGCAGCAGGGCCATCAGCTCGGCATCAGCCAGCGCGGCAATGCCGAGCCGCTGGGCCTTCTCGCGCGGGCGTTCGGTTTCGGGGAGCCGTTGCAGGCGCGCTGGGGTGGGTTCGGCAAGGAGGGATTGGTAGGCGCTGCGAGCCTCAGGGTGCCAGCCGGTGTGGGTCCACTCGCCGGCGTCGCGGAGCCGGCGCTCCAGGTCGCGGGCATCATAATGCGGGATACCGGCTGCAATCAGATGCTCGAGGTCGGGCTGATCGAGTTCGAGCGCCACGCTGATGAAACGGCGCACGGCAGGCAATCCGCGCTGTATTTGGGGTGCCAGGCACGGGCTCACGAGGCGGCGCTCGCGGTCAACATGGGCAGAACAACCACCAACCAGAGCACCACGATGACGAGCAAGGCCGCGAGGAGGATGAGTTTGCGGTGGTTGGCTGGTTCTGGCGGGAGGCTGGCAATCAGGGCTTCGGCGGTGCTGCGCTGTTCGGTGGCTAGGGTGGCTGCCTCGCTGGTGATCTGCAGGGCCGTTTCGGGGCTGTCGTCGTGCATATGCTCGGCGGCCCGCTCGGCGGCAGCCTTGCTGGTGGTCTTGAGTTCGTCTGCCTGGGCCACGAGTTGGGCCCGATTATGCTCGCCACAGGGGCGATCGGGATTCTTGATCTCCTGCCATGCCAGGACCACGGCTTCGGCGTCACGCCAGGCCGTGGCAGCCTGATCACAGGCCTGTTGGCGCTGGCGGCTGAGTTTTGCGCGCTCGAGGGCCTCATCCGGGTTGCCGGCGGGCGGTGGGCGTGGTTCAAAACGACAGGTTTCCGGCAGATCAGTGGGCAGTTTGAGCCGACGGATCAGCCAGGCGCCAGCAGGAATCAGGCTGCCTAGGGCGAGGAGGGCGGCGATTATGGCGCCCATGATGGGGAGTACCTCAGCGAGCATGGCTCCAGCATAGGGCCCGTGTCAGGGGGCAAAGAGTCGCCTTGGGGGGTGGAGCGTGTGTCACTGAGGACCCGCCGGAGTGGTTTCAGTCCCTAGGCACCTGCCGTTGCCGGGCACGCTAAGCGCTGGCCTGCTCCGCAGGTGCTAGCCCATTGTGTAAACGGCCTTACGCCGCGCGCGTTCGGAGATCCCATGTCCAATCAGCAGCCCGAAAATCTGCCTGACATCGATGCCGGTCTGAAGGAATTGTCGACCGAGCTCACTGCCGCAGACCTTCTGCGGAAAGAAGGTCAGCGCAAAAAGCTCAAGGTCATCAATCGCAATCAGCTCAAGGCCCAGATCCAGCAATGGATTCACAAGGCCGTGAATGAAGGCATTGCTGAACGCGCCGGGAGCCTTTCTGAGGCCGAGCGTGAAGAGTTGATGCGTGAAGCGGAGCTCCGCGTTCAGGAAGCGATGTCGCGCAGCCAGAGCGAAGAGGCCGCGCGCCAAGCCGCCGAGGCCCAGCGCGCAGCCCTCGAGAGTCAGCTCAATCAGCTGGCTACTGAGCATAACGCGTCGGAAGAACTGCAGAGCAAGATCGCCGAGATGCAGGAGCTGCTCCAGCGTGCCCGCATGGAGGCCGATGAAGCCCAGCAAGACGTGTTGGCGATGGAGCAGGATCTGGAAAACATCCAGAAGATCCACCAGGCCACTCGCAGCGAGAAGGAGAAGCTCGAAGACACGATCCGCTCGCAGATGCGCTACACCATGGGTCTGGTCGGCCATGTGATGGGCATCGACGTCAATTACTACGGCAACCGGCACCAGGAAGAGAACCCGGTCGACGATGACGCGCCGCAAGAGGAAACCTTCTACCATGATTTTGTGGTTGGCGAGAAGGTGCTGGAAACCCTGACCGGCGACTTAGCCCGGTTGCGCGATATCAGTGATCAGCAGGCAGCCCGTGCTGCCGATGCCGAGGCCCGTGCTGCCGAGGCTGAAGAGGCCAGCAGCGCTCAGCCGATGCTCCTGGATCAAGACCTTGCCTTGCTTGAGCAGCTCAAGTCTGGCTCGCTCAATGCGGTTGAGATGGCTGCGCCGGTTGAAAACCTGCTCGAAGCCGTTGATGGTGCGCGTACCGAGGTGATGGCCCTGCGCAGCGCGACCGACGAGAACGCCGTACCGCTCACCGCGCTGCCCGAAAACGCAGAAGAAGATCCCAACGCTGCCCTCCAGGCTGCCACCCACGTGGTGCGTGAACTGAGTGCTGCTCTGATTGCCGAGCGCGAGAAGCTCGCGGCCTTGACGGGCCAGGGCGATGAGCGCGATCGCGCCAATCAAGCGCTGCGTGAAAACATGATTCGGACCTCGGCTTTGGTGCAGCAGGTCATGGATCTGGACGCCGAATACTACGGCAGCCGCCATCAGGAAGAAAACCCGCCGTCAGAAGACGCCGAAGGGCAAGAAGCCTTCTACCACGACTTCGATGTTGGGGCCAAGGTCATCACCTCATTGCAGAACGACTTGTCGCGTCTGCGCGATCTGACCAAAGACCAAGAGAAGTACTCGGGCTTGCTCGACAGCGATCTACAGATGCTCGAACAGCTCAAGGAAGGCAGCCTCCATGCGATGGATGTGGCCGAACCGGTTGGCAACTTGGTGGAAGCACTCGAGGGCGCGCGTGGCGCGGTGCTCGACCTGAACGCAGAGGCGACCGAAGCCTTGGGTGGCGCCGCCGGCGGCACCACGATTTCGGCCCTGCCCGATCCCGACGATGAACCCGCTGAAGTGTTGGCTGGCGCAACCGCTGTAGCGCGCGAACTGGCCGCGGCTCTTACTGCCGAACGCAAGCGCCTCCAGGCTCTCAAGGCCTTGGCCGACGACGCCGACGTCGCCCGTCAGAACAGCGAGCAAGAGCTCGAATCTGCCCAAGAACTGGTCAACAAGATCACCGGTTCGCTGGCCGAACAGGCCCGCGATTTCGGGGTTGATGTACCGGCCGAGATGGGTGAAGACGTCGACCCGGCGCAACGCCTGAAAGCTGCCGAGCAGGTGCTCGATCGCTTGCACGCCAAGCTCGAAGAGAATGCCGCCACGGTTGATGAACTGTCAGCGGCCCTTGATGAAGTCAGCGCCGCCGACGGTGAAATGCTGAGCTTGGCCGATGATCAGCACGCTTCACAGCGCGCGGTTCTCGGTGAATTGAAAGATAAGGTGGTGCATCTCAGCGCTGCCTACCAGACGGTGCGCGAGGCCTACTTGGCTGCGCGCCGCCGCGAGCAGGCGCAGGCCGCAGAGATCAAGGCCTTGGCCGGCGATCTCGATCCTGAGTTTGCTGACGACGAGAAGAGTGAAGTGGGCATCGAAGCCGGCAAGGTCGACGAGGCCTTGAGCGAAACCACCGAAGTGGCGGCTACTGCTGAAGACGCGGTTCGCAGCCAGCAACTTGGTGGCGCCATTGAAGGCCTGATCGCCTCGATGCGCAAGCGTGCGAGCGAAGGCGGCATGGGCGGCGCACCGACCGAAGAGGTCGAGGAGCTGGCCAAGGAAGTGGTTGAGATAGCCAAGTCGGATGACGACATGGCCGGCCACGAAGTCACCGTCGATCTGGCCATGAGCCTGGATGACGAGAGTGCTACCGATGCCAAACAACTGCTGACGCAAACGCGTCGCGTGGTTGAGGTGTTGGCCGCTCGGCGCTTGGTGTTGTCGGAAGACTTGGCCGCCGCTCAGGACGAGAAGCAGCGACTCCTGACGTCCAAGGGTGAACTCTCGGCGCGTGTTGAAGAATTGGTGACCGATCTCGAGTCTACCCGCAAGGCACTTGAGCAAGCCAAGGGCGAGGCTGAGCAGGTTGCCGCCCTACAAGAGCGGATCACCGAGTTGGAAACCGAGCTCGAAGATAAGAGCGAGGCCGTTCTGTCGGGCAAGGAAGTCATTACCCACCTCAGCGACAAAGAGAAGCGCATCGGCGGCGAGCTTGAGAGCTTGCGCAGCGAGCAACAGAAGACGATGGCCGAGCTGCAATCGCGTGCCACACGTTTGGCCAAGGCCGAAGATGCCAACCGCCGTCTGACCGAATCGCTAAGCGAAGTCTCACAAGGCTTGTTGGCTGATCCGCGCCAAGAATGCCAAGGCGAGCTTGAAGAAGCGCGCCTTGAGTTGGAGCTGGCCCTGTCTGAATTGCCGGCCGAGGATCAAACCGACGTACCGATGCGTGAGGATCTTGCTGACGACTTGGCTGCGGCCGGGTCCAGCGTGATCGAACGTATCAAGCAGCGTGAAGAGGCCTTGGTCGCCGCAGTGCAAGCAGCTGAAGCCGAGGTCGCCGAGAGTAAGGCGGCCGTGGAATCGGCGCGCAGCGAAGGCGAAGGCGTCAAGGAAGAGGCCCGCAGTTTCAAGGACGAGCTGCAAAAGGCCGAGGCGCGTCTCGAGAGCCTGCGCAAGGAACTCGACGACAACAACGAAGCCCTGTCGGCCAAGGCCAAGGATCTCAGCCAAACCCGCGACGAACTGACGGCCAAGCAGGCCGACTTCGAGGCGGCCCAGCGCCGTGCCGAGGAGCAAGACGAGCAGATCTTGTCGCTGCAGGCCGACACCACCGAAGCCGACAAGGTGCGCGAGCAACTGGCCAAGGTGGAAGATGAACTGCGGCTGAGTCAGGAAGTGGAGCGCGATCTCGCATCGTCGATCAATGAACTGGCCGGATGGAGCGGTTCGGTGGCCAGCGAGTTCGAGCTGCAACAGAAGCGCGAATCGCAGAAGTATACCCGGTCGCGCGACAAGCTCGAAAAGGCTGCCTCGTCATCGGACACCGGCGCCAATGCAGCGATCAATCTGCGCGAACGCAGCGGCGAGTTGGTTGAGCAGATCAAGGGCCAAGGCGCCTTGATCATGGAGTACATGCGCGACCAGAAGGGCCGCATGACGCAACTCTACGCCGACAACGATGAAGTGCGCGGGCGGATCAGTTCGCTCGAGGCCACCGTGGCCGACCGTGAAAATCAGCTGGGTAACCTGCGTCTGGAATCCGAGCAAGCCCTTGGCGAACTCGAAGGCCTGCGCAATCAGGTTGAAGAAGCACAGGGCGACGCGACGCGGCAGAAGGATCTGCTGCTGCAGGCCCGCGCTGCCCTCGAAGAGTTCAAGGCCCGTGAGGGTGAGCGCGGCGGCGGTGCCGTTGAGCAGCTTGAAAAAGCACGCCAGGAATTGGACCAAGAGCGCGAGGCCCGCGAAGAGGCCGAAGCAAACTTGACCCAATTGCGCGAAGACCTGGAGGCAACCATCGCAGGCCTGCGGCATCAGATTGATGGCTTCAATCAACGGATCGCAGATCGCGATACGGAGATCAGCCGCCTATCGGGTGAGTTGGATGAAGAGCGCAGTCAGCGTCTCGACACCAAGGAAGGTCAGGCCCGCTTGCAGGGCTTGCAGGCCGAGATCGAGCACGAGAAGGCACTGCGCGCGGAGCTAGAGCGTCAGCTCCAAGAATTCCGCGGCGGCGTTGGCGAAGAGATGACGCGCGCTTCGAAGGGCCGCGACGAGTTGATGAGCAAGCTCAGCAAGCTCGAAGAGGAGCTGTCGGTTGCGCGCGGCGAGGCAACAGCCATGCGCACCGCCAAAGACAACCTCCGCTCCGATATGCAGACGCGCATTGACAAGGTCAAGGCTGAGAAGCAGGCTGAGATTGAGGCCCGGACCGCGATCGAAAAGGCCGACCAAGAGTTGCGCGAAGAACTCGCCGGTCTGCGTGCGCGCGTGCGCACCTTGACCAACTACGACGACGAAGGCTGAGTCATTCGTACCAAGTAAACGCAACAAGGCCGGGCATTTGCCCGGCCTTGTTGCGTTGTGGGTTGCGTGGGTTTTAGGTCCTGGGTCCTGGGACGCCTGCAAGCAGGCTTAGGCGCGGGGCTGCCGCCCCGTACCCCGCCCATGCTCTAACGGCTGTCCCACGACCCAAGCGCCGTAGGCGCGTACCAGGACCCAGGACCCTGGGTGGTTGACATATACCAAGATGGTCCACCCGCATCGCGTACGTCGTCGCCAGCGAAGATGTGATGGGTAACGCGATCAGTGCCGCAGGGGGCCGAGCAAGCGCTCGCCGTTCCCGGGGCTCGCCGCGTTGATGTGCGCTGGCGCGCTTGCGTGGGCTGCCCCAAGGC
>JAQIBG010000409.1 GCA_027859175.1 Planctomycetota bacterium
TTGTCGTAATCTTCGCCATCAAGCAGCGAGCCCACGATCTGTAGGCCAAGCTGGACGGTGGCTGCGCCGAGCTTTTCTTGCAGGGGCGGCAGTTGGTTTTCGAGCATGTCGATCAGCACGGCCTGGGCCTCGTCGTCTTGCTCGGCCCGCAGCAGGTGCTGCAACAACTCGGCCGATTCAAACAGGCGACTATCCGGCTCATCGGTGCGTTTGATTGCTTCGGCCAGGTATTCGGCGGCCTTCTGGTATTGGCCGGTGAAGCTGAACAGCCCAGCGAGCTCGCGATAGTTGGCGGTGTCGTCATCACCACTAGCGATCAGGGCCTCCATCTTGCGGATGCCTTCCATGTAGGTCTGGTAGTGCCAGTCGCGCTGCACGTCGATCATGGTTTTGGCGTAATCGGGCTCGGAGAAGATGCGATAGCTGAGGCGCCAGCTGCTCCGGGTATTTTCACCCGAGAAGCGCAGCAGCAGGCCGAGACCGTTGGGGTCGAAGGTGTCGCTGGCGTCAAAGTGTTTGTAGGCCGCGGCGAGGGCGTCTTGCAGACGTTCGTTGCTGAACTCAAGGGTGCCGCCGGTTTGCATCACAAACACATGCCACACCTCTTCGCGCTGTTCGGCCCAGGCAAAAGCGGCGTGCGCGGGCAGGCTGATGACGTGACCAATCGTGCCCTGGCGGGCGAGGATGTCTTGATACAGCTCGGACAGGTCGTCGCAGTCACCACGGCACATGCCGCCAGTGGTGGTGCTGAGGGTTTGCAGCGCGGTTTGATGGATGTCGCTGTTGACGTCTTTGCTGCCGAGCAGGAAGGGCGTGCGCGAGTCGGGGCTGTCGTAGGTGTATTTGAAGATGTACTGGCCGATCAGGTCGAGCGTGGGGGCATCGGGCAGCATCGCTGCGGCTTGCTCGAGAAAGGCTTCGCCGGCTTCTTTGCTGCCGTCGACCGGTGTGCGCAGGATGCCACCAGCGGTGACCACGCCGTACACATCGCCGGCGAGGGTGATGAGCGGGATGTGCGGCGGCATGTAGCCTTGAGCGATGTCATCATCGAGCGGGTGGCCAGAAGCCGGCACGACCCGACGCCAGATGTCGAGGTCGCTGACCAGGCCGCCGTCGGTGGTCCAGGCGGCGAGCTGGGTTTTGCCTTGGTACCAGGCCGCGGCGACCGGCGTGACGGCCAGGGTGATGGCGTCTTCAGCGCTCGTGCCGCTTGGCAAATCGATCACGACCAGGGTTTTGCGCAGGCTGCGCTGGGCGCCCCAGTGGTACATCGGCAGGGGCGGCGCTACCGCAATGCGGGTGAGACTGGGGCTGACCAACACCCAGCCGCCGGTGCCGAAGGCGTCAGCCATGCGGACCAATTGCAGGTCGTCACCGTGATAGGCCAGCGCCGGCTTGAAGGCAGACGCAGCCTTGACGGCCTGGGTTAGGGCCAGGGCCTTGGGGTCATCGGCAAAGATCTCTTGCAGCCAGCCATGGCGGACCACGCGGCGGGCAAAGGTGGGGGTGGTTTCGTCGCCCTCTTCGAAACCGGATTCGACCGCTGTTAGTGGGCGTAAAACCTCAGCGATGCTTTTCTGTGCCAGGCGCTCATAGCCGCTGTCGGCGAGGCCATCCATCAGTGCGGTCTGCGCGACCTCGAGGGCTTCGAGGTCGGCGCTGCGATCGGCCTTGGCTTCCTTGTCGATCCGCAGCACGCCGTCGGCGAGCACCAGGATGTCTTGACCACGGATGCGCAGACCGGTGAGTACCGAGTCGCCAAATATCAGCGGTCCGTTGGTGTCGGCCTGAATCTCAGCCTTTTCGGCCAATGCCACGCGCGTTGCAAAGGCGCTGAGGGCCTCGGCATTGGCTTGCGTGATGAGCTCGCGTGCAACGGCAATTGAGCCGATTGGGGTAAGGACCGCGACGCTGCCAGTGTCATCGAGCCCGGTGACGTTGAAGCGCAGTTCGCCATCTTGCCACCAGAGACCCTCGGCGTCTGAACTGAGCAGGGCGTCATCGGCCGCGCCGAGCTCTGTCAGCAGACTTGCGACCGCAGCGGGCGCTTCAGGCCCTTCGAGGACCTCAGCGGCTTGGTCTTCAGCGGCAGCAATGGACAGGCTGCAGCATAGCAGCGCGAGGATCAGGTGCTTCATGCGGGTCTCCCAAGGCAAGGACGGCCATCCTGTGGCTGCGACGCAGTGCCACAAGGACAGGACGCTATCCTGACGGAGACCCTACGTCACTCTCCAAGCAACGTTTGCAACAGGGCTTGGATCAGCCCTCCAAAGCGATGCTGAGTGTTTCCTGGGTGGTGAAGTCGGCAATCACGCTTGCCTTGAGGGTCTCATCCCAGGTCACGCTGAGCGCGCGCTCGCCAGCTTGGGCCGTGCTGACCCTGGTGCCCATGAGAACCAGGCGATGGCGTAAGCTGGCAATACGCTCTGGTTGGTCGCCGCTGAGCTCGCTCCACGACACGCGAATCTCACTGGCACTGGTGACGGCTGTCAGCGTGGCGCGCGCAAAAGCGCCCGTTTCATGGGCGAAGCCTTCGCCGCCGTCGCGGTACAGGGCAAAGCTGGTTTCGCCGGCGGCGGGGAGCAGCCACCAATCCAGCTGATCGGTGCTGACTTCGCCGACCCACTGTTGGACTGGCCCCAGCGGCACGAGGCGGTTTTCGCGCAGCAGAAGGTGGCCACCGCGGTTGTCGGGATGCGCGTGGCTGCATGCAGACCAGTCGCCCGTGTGCACCTTGGCGGTCCACACGTCATACCAGCGACCGGCCGGAAGCACCAAAGCAGTATCGTAGACGGTGACCAGGAAGCTGTCGCCGAGGAGGTACTCTTGGGTCAGCTGGTAGGCGGCGTCAACCTCGGGCCAACTCAGTAGCAGCGGGCGAGCGATGGCCATGCCGGTGGTGTGAGCACGGTCAGCGCAGCTATAGAGGAAGGGCAACAGGCGATAGCGCAGTTCGGCATAGGCGCGGATGATGTCGGCCACCGGGCCTTGATCTTGCGGGTAGTCATAGCCGGCCCAGCTGTTGATCAGGCACCAGGGCGTCAGGTAGCCGATGTGGATGCCGGCGAGGTCGTCTACGTTCATGTCAAAGGTGGCGTAGGCGTGCCCCACCACCGCGTCTTGCAGAATGCCGCACATGCTCTGTTTGCCGCCGCCGGTGTCGCCAGCCCAGGTGCCGGCGTAACATTGAAAACCAGCCCAGCCTGACAGGTACAGCATCTGCGGGCGCTGGCCGGTGTGCTCGCGGTAGCCCTCGCTCATCTGCCGCATCGCCATCACAAACTGCAGATTGTGGACTTCGTCTTCGGTGCGGCCATTGCCGTAGAGGCGGTCGGGGAACTCGTTGATCAGGACTGCTGGGTCGAGTTTGAAAAAACGCACGCCATGATCGATGAAGGTTTTCAGGTGCTCAAACCAGGGCTCATCGCGTTTGGTGAGGTCGTCCATGCGGATCGGCTTGTGGCCGACATTGTCATCGAAGTGGGTCATCTCGATGTCCGACATATCGAAAATCTCATCGCCGCTTTGGGTGTCGGCGCCAATGCGGCGCTCCTCTTCCCAAGTTAGGTCCCACTTACTGCACAGCCACAGGCCGAGGGTGAAGCCCTGTCGTGCCAGCGTTTTGATCATCGATACCGGGCCACCCTTGTCGCCCCAGTGCAGGAAACGGGTTTTCGACCACTGTTTGTCGGCGCTAAAATCGTAGCGCGTATCCATCCAGTAGGGTTCAAGCCCGATGTGATCCATCGGGATTCGGGCTGTGCGCAGGTTACGCGCAAGCGCCACCACTTCTTGGCCGTTTGAGAATTCATTGGCCAGCAACCAGCCACCGAAGCTGCGCTCGCTCGGTAGCGGCGGGAGGCCGGTGAGGCTGCAATACGAGGCAATGATCTCGTCGTAGCTGGCGCCACGGATAATGTAGACATCGAGGTAGTCTTTGGCGACCTTGTAGGTCTGGACGCCGGGCGTGGTGGCGCCGATATCATACAACACGCGGCGCGTGGTGTTGAAAAACAGACCGTAGCCCCGGCTCGATAAAAATAGCGGGACTGGCACGTGACTGAGTTGGTAGCGGACCCAGAGTTGACTGCGCTCACCGTTGAGCAGCAGGCGATCACGACGATGGTCGCCGCCGCCTATGATCTTTTCGGATTCAGCCATCGGCAGCGATAGCTGCCAACCGGCGTTGCCGGTAGCGGTGGCGGCGGTGCCCGGCTTGGTGCCGGTGGTAGTGGCCACAATCGTGGTGCCGGCGGCGTCTACCAATTGGAAGCCACCGTGTTTATCCAGTCGCAGTGCTGAGCCATCGGCGAGCATCAGGCGGTCACCGGCGGCTTGGCAACCAGCGGCGGGGGCCAGTGGCTTGAGGAATCGATAGCGCTCGAGCAGGGTTTCGCTGGGGCCATCCAGGCCGCTGGCGCGGATCCGCACGATGCCGCCTTCGAGGGCTTCGGCTTGCAGCGCACAATGGGGCGCGAAGGGGATCTCGATGGTGCTCATGAGGCGGCCTCCTTATGGTCCGGCGCAGGCGTATTAACGCGTGCAAGGTGCCGGTATTCACCAGAAATGGGCGGTGTGCACATACGCTTCCGTAGACGGAAGCGTATGTGCAGTTGGCCTTATGGTGCTTGCGGATGGGCCACACTATGCAGCGCGGCAGAGCCAGTGCTATGCTGGCCCGGCCGGCTTGTGGTGGGCTGTGCGGCGGTGCTCGTGGTGGTGCTTGTTCTGGCCTTAGGACGGCCTCAGCCCCATACCTCGGGGCCCCATTCGGCGTACCAGTTGAGGGAGGCCATGCCCTGGTCGTCAAATAATATCGGCAGCCAGATAGGACGGCTTTGATGGTGGTCTTGGCCGTTCCAACGGTCGGCCATTAACACAAAGTGGCCGGGTTTGGCGACGAGCTCGAAGGCGTAATTGGGCTGCGAGTGGTACATCACGCTGGTGTCTTCGTCGGCGTGTTCGCGGCACGGATCGCCGGATTCGTACCAGGGTCCGAGCATGTTGTCGGCCCAGGCCACGCGACAGCGGTTGGGGTTCCAACCGCTGCAGCCCGAGCAGAACATCCAATAGCGACC
Source organism: Planctomycetota bacterium (assembly GCA_027859175.1). Lineage (GTDB taxonomy): Bacteria > Planctomycetota > UBA11346 > UBA11346 > UBA11346 > GH22. The sequence continues at coordinate 5,079 of JAQIBG010000409.1, forward strand.
ATCTTTGTTGATGATGGCCGGTGCCTCCATGGAGCGCTCGGCGAAGGCTGGGGTCCACATGCCACTGGGGCGCCGATAGTCGTCACTGATCAAGGAAATGTTGATGGTGCGATTGCAGCGCAGGGCCTGGCCAGCGGCGTACACGTGGTAGACGCTGCCGTCCGTATCTTTGAACAGAGTTTGATCGCGTGGGTCCCAGCCATCGGGGTTCAAGGTGCCGAGATAGCGAAAGGGGCCGGTGATCGAATCGGCTTCAGCCACGCCGGTGCGGGCGCTTTCATGGCCGCAACCGCTCTCCACCCAGTGAAACCACATCAGGTAACGGCCGTCGGCGTGCTTGACGATCTTGGGCCGTTCCATGCGACAGCCCTTGCGGATGTCGTGACCGTCTTCATTGATCGGGGTGAGGATGGGGCCGAGCGGCTCCCAATTCATCAGGTCGGTTGAACGATAACAGACGACGCCAACATCGACCACGTTTCCGGTGACGCCGGGCCCCATGTGGGTGCCGTACCAGTAGTAAACGCCGTCTTCTATGTGCATACCGCCGGAGTGGGCTTGGATCTGCGCGCCGGTGGTGTCGTGCCATTGTGGGCCATTGGTGATGGTGAACGACATGCTCAGGCTCCCAAGAACGTGGCGGCTTCGCGCGTTTGGTACTGATGACGGCCGGGTACCCACAGCCCGTGGGTGGGCATGCTGGGCCAGGGATGATCGATGAAGCTTTGCACGGCGGGGTCGCTGCTGTGATCGAGAACCGATACCGCGGCCAGTAGCGCCCACAGGTAGAAGCCCTGTTGGTGCAGGTTGGGCGCTCCGGCCGGCGAATAGGTTTCGTGGGACCCGCTGTGGTGGGTCCAGGCGGCGCCGCCGGCGCGGGCGCTGAGCACGCCATGGCTGTCGATTTTATTTTTCAAAATCGCACTAGCGGCGCGCTCGCATGCTGCGGCGATGTCGGCACGGCGGTGGTTTTGCCGGCGGAAATTATACGCCAGCAGGGTTAGGCAGTCGACATCGGTGCAATCATTGCTGTTGGCCGAGGGGGCCCTGGGGTCGCCGACGCCAAAGTGGTGATCGTTGTGGTTTTGCATCGCCAGCAGGAGGTTGGTTTGCGCAGCACGCTTGTCATCGGGGATCGCGTGCCGTTCAAAATCATACAGCCACAACTGATGCGCGCCGCCCATCACTTGGTTGGCGTGCCAGGTGCTCTCGGCGGGATTGCGCGGCATGCCCTCGCTTGGAATGTCTGCGTCACCGAGCGGAGCGCGAAACAGGCGTTGCGGGTCGCCAGCAAGGTCGCCGTACCACAGGCCCCAGGCGCTCATGTTGGCGTCGTGCCAAGCGTACCATTCTTCATCGAGCAGGGCGCGCGCTTGCGCGGCGGCCGGCGTGCCGGCTTCGAACTGCCAGATCTGCCACAGGATGCAGCCGGGATACCAATACTCGTTGCCGAGATACCAGGGGTTGTGTTCGCGGAAGTTGAGGTCGCCCTGGTAGCCATTCCAGCTGCGGCCAATTAGGAAGTCGCGCAGGTAATCGCGATCGAGGAAACGGCCGGTCATGTTGCCGTCTGACAATTTGAAGCGCGTTTGCCCACCCAGGGCTTGGATCGCCGGCACCAAGCAGGTGACTAGGTGGTCGTGCATGTGGTCCCAAGGATGGGTGATGGTTTTGGTGTCGCGCCAGCTCGGATGGCCTTGTTCGCGCACATAGGGACCGAGGAAATACCCGGTATCGCGGTCTTGGTACTGATTGAAGTATGCTACCCACTCGGCCCGGGCGCGCGGCCCGAGTTTGGCCAAGTCGCCCCACAGATACAGCGCGTCGACAACGCTGTGGCTGGCTTCCAGGCTTTCCACGCCGCCCGGGGTCGAGGCAAAGGCGTAGTTGCCGCTCGCGATCCGCTGCTCGAGGGTGAGCCGACGTTCGTGGCGCTCACTCAGCGGGCGAATCGCGCTGGCGGCGGCTTGGCTGGTGAGATTGGGGCAGCCGAGGGCCTCCCAGGCGGAAACGTCAACCACGCCGGTGGAGGGGGCACAGCGCTCGATCAGATCAAGGCTGGCTGCGTGGTAGTCGGAACAGGCTGACATCAATTGCCTCCTTGGCTTGGGCTTGGCGGTCACATGGAGATCGCTTGACGGTCTCTTGACGGTCACTTGACGATAGATCCGATGCTAGTGATGGCACAACCGCAGTTCCATGATGTCACATCCATTGGGTTTGACGAATCGTCTCGAGAGACGCCGATCTTGGATCTGCCGCCCTATGGCAGCTGTAACCTTCATCGGTGGCGGCCGGGTCATCATCTGGAACGGCACGATCACAAAGACTGGCAGATCATCGGGGTTCTTGACGGTTTGTTGGAGGTCGATTTTGGCACCGGCTGGAAGCCCTTGCGCCCCGGCTGGGTTCATGTGTTGCCGCCTGGGCATCCGCACCGTTTGCGCTCGCCCACTGGGCACGCTCAGCTGGGGATCAACCTGCGCGCTGCATCGAATGACCAGCGCGGCATGCGCGCTGCCCTGCAATCCGTGTTCTCAGGGCCGAGTGTGCTTGCTGATGCGGTTGATCTGGAGGCCTGCCATCGCATTGCGCGCTATCGCCAGGTGTGGAATCGGCTCGGGCGCGCGGTGCTGGCCCAGGCCATAGACGGTTGGATCGTGCAGCTGTGCCTGCGCTGTGACGACGCCGCCGCTGATGTGGATGACCGCCTGGTGCAATGGTTGCAGAGTCACTGCGACCGGCCGGTGCGGGTGGCTGAGGTGGCGCAGGCTTTGGGTCTGTCGCGCTCCAGTCTCCAGGCGCGGTGCCAGAGCAGCTTTGCTTGCGGCGTAGCGCGGTTGCATGAACGCCTGCGCTTGGAGCGCGCAGCGCGCTTGCTGCGAGAGCGCCGTGGCGACAGCATCGCGACCATCGCTGAGGCCTGCGGCTATACCGACCAGGCAACATTTTCGCGCCGGTTCAAGGCTTTTGCCGGGTCGAGCCCGAGTCGTTGGCGCGTTGCCGAGTAGAAACTTGCCGGGCGTATCGACGCGAGGCTTGCTAGTGCCCTTGATGGGCCTGCTTGCGATAGCGCGCTGGGCTGGTGCCAAAGCGTTGCCGAAAGCGGCGGTGAAAGTCGCTCTGATTATTGAAGCCGTGATGCAGCGCGATGGCGGTGACGGTGTCGTCGCCTAGGCGCAGCGCGCGGGCTACCGCATCGAGTCGGCGTCGGATTAGCAACTGGGCGCAGGTGCAGGCAAAGTGGCGGCGTGCACCATGTGGTTGGCTTACCCTGGGGCGACCCGCGTGGTTTTGCCGTATGATGATTTCCTGAATCACGTCGGCCCGAATGCGACCTGGACCAATGCGACCACGATCGATGTGGCCTGCGACTTTGTGGCCGCCGGCCACAGCCAGCCCTTCTATCTGGAGATCGGTCTCGATGACACCCACCACCATTGGTGGGATCGCATCCTGCCTGATAGCGAAGCCTTGTTCGGCCCGATTGACCAGCGTGGTCAGCGCAGCCTGCCGGGGCATCCTGATCTCCCGGAAACCCGCGGTGAGACGGCGCTGTTTCGCAACGCGGTGCGGTATATGGACCACCGGGTTGGCCAATTGCTGGCGGCTATTGACAGTGCGGGCTTGCGCGAGTCGACCTTGGTGATTGTGACCACCGATCACGGCCCGGGCTTGCCGGATATGAAGTGCCACCTCAATGAGGATGGGCTGGGTGTGTTTATGATGATGCGCGGCCCGGGTATTCCGGTTGGGCGCGAGGTAGACGCCTTGGTCTCGCATATGGACCTGTTCCCCACCATCTGTGGCGCGCTTGGTGGCGTGGCGCCGGCTCCGGTGGCGGGATATGATCTCGGCCCGGTGCTGCGCGGCGAGGTGACTGAAGTCCGTCAGCAGGTGTTCAGCGAGCAGACCTATCACGGCATGGCCAAGGCTTTGCGCGGCGTTCGTACGCATGAGCACAGCTATGTGCGGGCCTTATTGCGATCTCACCGATGCCGACATGGATACCGATGGCGGGGCCATTGCTGAACTCCTGAACCGCCACGGGCGGGCGCAACGGCGGTATCCAGCCGAAGAGCTGTACGACCTGCTGCGGGATGACCGCGAGCGCTGCAATCGGGCCCACGATCCGGCCTATCTTGGCGGCAAGACAAAGCCTCAGCGCTACGCTCGATGAGTGGCTTACGAGCACCGATGACCCGATCTACGAGGGGGTTCCGCCCAGGCCTGCAGACACGACTAGGGGCTGGCGAGACCGGCTCGATCCAGCCGCTGAGGCCGATTTCGTAGACCGTGGCAGACTGCCGGCGAGGTGACGGTGCTTTTCCTGCGGCCAAGACACAGTAGGACCTGCGCCTCAATTCGAGCAGATCCCGCCAGGAGTCCCAATGCCGGAACGCCGCACTGACGTCCGCAACGTCGCCATTATTGCCCACGTTGACCATGGTAAGACCACTCTGGTGGACCAATTGCTGATGCAGTCTGGTACCCTGCATGCCCGTGGTGAAGTCCAAGACTGCATCATGGACAGCAACGACCAAGAGCGCGAGCGCGGGATTACCATCCTGTCGAAGGTGTGCGCGGTCGACGTTGATAACATCCGCATCAACATCATCGATACCCCTGGCCACGCTGACTTTGGCGGCGAGGTAGAGCGCGTGGTGAAGATGGCCGACGGCTGCTTGCTGTTGGTTGATGCCTTCGAGGGCCCGATGCCGCAAACGCGCTACGTACTGCGCAAGGCCCTTGAAAACGGCCTCAAGCCGGTGCTGGTGGTCAACAAGGTTGATAAGGACGGCGCCCGCCCTGAGCACGTCGTCAACATGGTGTTCGATCTGATGGTGGACTTGAACGCCGAAGACTGGCAGCTCGATTTCCCGATCGTGTACGGCTCGGGCCGCGAAGGCTGGATGGTGCGTGATCTGGAGGCCGGCAAAGGCGGAGACCTGCGCTGCCTGTTTGACATCATCATCAATGATATTCCCGGCCCGCCGATTGACCCCGACGCGCCGTTGAAATTGCAGGTCACCAATCTCGACTACAACGATTACGTGGGCCGCATTGCGATTGGCCGCGTTTTCTCAGGCAGTATCGAAGCCGGCCAGCAGGTTGTCATCGTTAAGGGCCCCGATGGGATCCCGCACAAGGCCCGCGTGCTGCAATTGCACAAGTCCAAGGGCCTCAGCCGCGAAGAGATCAAGCACGCTGAAGCGGGCGATGTAGTGCAGGTGACAGGCCTGGAGGGGATCGACATCTCCGACACCATTTGCCATCCCGATCACCCCACTGCCTTGCCGCCAATCCCGATCGACGAGCCGACCATTCGCATGACCATCGGTGTCACCACCAGCCCCTTGGCTGGCCTGGAAGGCAAGCCGCTGCAAAGCCGCGATCTGCGTGCGCGTCTGTCCAAAGAATGCGAACGCAACGTGGCATTGCGTTTCGCTGACACCCCTCAGCCCGACGTATTTGAAGTCAGCGGCCGTGGCCTGCTGCATCTCTCGGTGCTGATTGAAACCATGCGTCGCGAAGGCTCCGAGCTCCAGGTCGGCCCGCCGCGCGTGATCTTCCACGAAGACGAGCATGGCAAGCGCACCGAGCCCATCGAATTGGCCGTGGTCGACGTGCCCGAAGAGCATTCGTCTAAGGTCGTCAACCTGATGCTCGAGCGGCGCGGCGAATTGCTCAGTATGGGCTCGAATGGCAAACTCCAGCACCTGGAATTCACCATTCCCTCGCGTGGTCTGATTGGCCTGCGGACGCTGATGCTGACCGCCACCCAAGGCGAAGCGACCCTGAGCACCGTGTTCCATGAGTACGGCGCGTATCGCGGCGACCTCCAGGCCAAGCGCAACGGCGTGATGATTGCGATGGGCCCCGGCGAAGCAGTGGCGTTTGCGATCTACACCCTACAGGATCGCGGCGAGTTCTTCCTCGGCGTCAACGCACCGCTGTACGAGGGCCTGGTTGTTGGCCTCAACAGCAAAGACACCGACATGATCGTCAACCTCACCAAGGGTAAGAAGCTCACCAACGTGCGCTCGTCTGGTGCCGATGACGCAATCAAGTTGACCCCGCCCCAGCTCATGACTCTGGAAGAAGCCCTCGAGTTCATCGCCACCGACGAACTGGTGGAAGTGACCCCGAAGTCGATCCGCGTCCGCAAGGCCATGCTCAAGGAAGTCGACCGCAAGCGCGCCTCCCGCGGCTAGTCCGAGGCCTGTGCTATTGCGGTGCCTGAGTGGGTAACGCGAGGGCGCGAGGGCGCGAGGGATAGAGGGGGGTGGCCTGTTGTAGGTCACTCCCCTGTTGTGTTTATTGGTGACTGGTGGGCATACGGGCTGGGGTCGACCTCGCTCGGCGGAGCGACTCAAGTGAGCAACGCAGCACCCCTTGACCCCTCGCGCCCTCGCACCCTCGCGTTACTCCAAACACCCATCAACCAAGGCATACTAAGCCTTAAGCGTAGCACGTTCTGGGGGTGTGGCTGGCAGTCAGACCTTGGCATTCGACGGTGACACGGTAACCGAGGGGGCTTGCAGGCCGATCGCACTCAGGAAAGGGCCCTCATGACCTACCCGAACAACCCGCTTCAGCAGTTGATTCCCCACCGCGTGTTTAAGACCAAAGATCGCCTCATGGCGCTGCGGTTTAGCGGGCGGCAGGATCTCGCGGTTAGTGGCGGCCCCGTCAATCCAGATCCGATCAGCTACAAGGCGGGCATCGCCCAGCGTTTCAGCGCGGTCAAAACGGGTGATACCTTTGGTTCGAAGGGCGGCGGTTGGGAACAACGCTGGTTCAAGATTGAACTGCCCAAGGCCAGCACAGAAGAGGCCGGGCGCCGCATTCTGCGTTGGGACTGCCAAGGCGAAACCACGGTGTGGATCGACGGCACGCCCTGGTGCGGCATCGATGTTGGCCATCCCTATGCGGTCCTGCCCGACCGTAAGTGCACCCTTTACTTGGCGACCGGCACCTGGCAGACCGGCATCTGGTGCCCCGGGCACCATCCGATTCCAGATGCCTACGGCTGCCGTTTCACCGCGGCCTACATCCAACTGCGCGATGAGGCGGCTTGGAAGATATCGCATGACTATGAGGCGCTGACCCAGTTGTTGGCGCTCGAGATGAAGCGCTGCGGTCACAGGCCCGGCGGTTCTTTCGGCTACAATGCGCCCTACAACGAGGCAACGGTGTTGATGCGCCGTCTGCTGCGCGTGCTTGATGACGCCTGCAACGTGTATGACGTTGATGGCTTGGAGGCTCTCGGGCGCTGCCTCAAGGGCGTGTACAAGGAATTCGCCGGCAACGGCATGCACGGCAAGGCCGGCTTGATTGGCCATTCCCACCTCGACTTGGTGTGGATGTGGCCGGAGGCGGCTGGCCGTCACAAGGCGGTGCACACGGCCTCAACGATGCTACGCCTGATGGAGCGCTACCCAGAGTTCCGCTACGTCTCAAGCCAGCCGGCGCTGTACGAGTACATCGAACAAGACGCGCCCAAGCTCATGACCCAGGTGTCGGCCCGTATCAAGGGCAAGCGCTGGGAAGCCACCGGCGGCATGGAAGTGGAAGCCGACGTCACGATTCCGTCGGGCGAGGCCCTCGGTCGGAGCTTCCTCTATGGCCAAGCCCGGTTCAAAAAGCTGCGCGGCGGTTCGGTGAGCAAGGTGCTGTGGATTCCCGACGTGTTCGGCTACAGCAACTGCCTGCCGCAGATTGCCAAGCTCGGCGGCTGTGAAGCCTTCTACACGACCAAGATGACCTGGTCGTCGGTGACCAAGTTCCCGTATTCAAGCCTGCGCTGGCGCGGCAATGATGGCAGTGAAGTGATCACCCATCTCACGCCCTGCGGCTATAACGGCAGCGTTAACGCCACCGAAATCGATCAGGCCCTGACCGAATATCAGCAGACCGACATTCACGACGAGTTGCTGATGTCGCACGGCTACGGCGACGGCGCCGGTGGCGTTACCGAAGACATGCTCGAACGCGCGCGTCGCTTCAAGAGCCTCGCGGGTATGCCGAGTTGCGAATGGACCACGGCCGAATCCTTCTTCGACCGCTTGAAGGCGGTTGAAGATCGCTTGCCGGTGTACACTGGTGAGATGTACCTCGAGTACCATCGCGGCACCTACACCACGCAGAGCCAGCTTAAGGCCAACTACCGTGCCGCTGAGCGGGCGCTGTTGCAGCACGAGGCGGTGCGCGTGGTGACCGGCGGCAAGGCCCTCGGCGACGAGCATTGGCTGCGCACCTTGTTCGTGCACTTCCACGACGCGATTCCCGGCAGCTCCATCACGCGCGTTTACGACGAGCTCAATCCTGAGTTGCAGGCTACCGTCGAGCGTGAATTGACTTCAGCGGCCAAGGAGCTGGGCAAAACCGGGCGCAACAAGGGCGCCCTGGTGTTCAACCCCTTGGTGATCGATCGCGGGCTGACCGTGCGCTTCGATGCCGCCACGATCGGTGCCGACGGCACACTCAAGGCCGTTACCACCCCCGATGGCACCGTGGCTCCGGTTCAGAAGGTCGGTCGCGGTAAGGAGGCGCACTACTTGGCGCGTATCGACACGCCGGCTCTGGGTTCGGTGCGTTTGCTGCCGAGTGACAGCAAGACCACAGCGGAGCCGATCACGGCGACGCCCAAGCTGCTGGATAACGGCATCGTGAAGGCTGGCTTCAACGCCAAGGGTCAGCTCGCGAGCCTCAAGGTGCGTGATCGCGTGATCGATCTCAAGCACGGTGAGCTGCGCCTGTATCCCGACCACCCCGCCAACTTCGATGCCTGGGATATCGACCGCGGCACCATGGCCCTGGGTCAGGCCGTGCTGACCAAGTTGAGCCTGAGCGTTGAAGAGCAGGGTCCGGTGCGGGCTGTGCTGGTGGGCAGTGGCGCGCTTGACGACAAGTCGTCGGCCCAGATTCGCTTCGTGCTCGAGGCCGGCAGCGAGTTCCTGCAGATTGAGATCGATGCCGATTGGCAGGCCGACCATCAACTGCTCAAGTATCACGTGGTCACTGGCTACCAGGGTCGCTTTGCCCGCTACGGCGCGCCGTATGGCGCCGTTGAGCGCCCACAGTTGCCGGGCTACCATAATGATGAGTCACAGTGGGAGGTGGCCGGCCAGCGCTGGATGACGCTTGGTGAAGACGGCAGCGAAGGCGTGGCCATCGTTACCGAGGCCAAGTATGGATTCTCGTGCCGCGAGGGCGACATTGGTCTGTCGTTGCTGCGGGCGCCCACCGATCCCGACCCGGTGGCCGATCGCGGTCAGCGTCACCTGATGCGCTTTGCCGTTGGCGCGGCGCAACGCAGTGGCGCTGGCGATCTGCTCAGCACCGCCGCTCAGGCCGAGAGCCTGTATGGTGAAGCGCTGGTGGTGGCAGGGGGTGCGATGGTGCCGGCGCCAGTCAGCTTTGAAGACCTCGGCACCGTGGTGCCGTCGGCGATCAAACCGGCCGAAGACGGCAAGGGCTGCATTCTGCGCTTCCATGAAACTGGCGGCAGCAGTGGCAGCGTGGTGATCAGCTTGGCCAGCGAACCCAAGGCGGTCAGCCTGGTTGACCTGCTCGAGCGGCCGCACGATGAGGGCAAGGTTCACAAGCTTGGTCAGCGCCGTTATCGGGTCAGCTATCGAGCCTATCAGGTGGTGTCTTTGCGGATCCGTTGAGCGATTCACAGATTACAGTTGTGAAGTGATGAGCTTTACAGGACCCCGGTGGCGGTTTGCCACCGGGGTCTTTGTTTTAGTTGCGCAATAATGACAGTGCTGGCAACGAGTTAGCACGTATGCGTCAATTACGAGCAAGTTCGTGATTGCAAACTCAGGTAAGCATGATTACAGTTAATGCGTCTCCACCGTTACAAAGGACGCAACTAAACATGGCCACAGTGCCACAACACATGGGTGACTACCAGCTCAGCGATCCGGTCTGCAAACCGGGTTGCGGCCGGGCCTATGTAGCGGTGCATAGTCGCTTTGCGACGCCAGCCCTGGCAGTGGTGATTCCGGCCCCGCGTGAGCGCGATGTTAGCTGTGAAAAGCTGTTTGCTGACGGCTGGCGCAAGCTCAGCCTGAAGCCGGTAGACGGCTTCGCTATGCTGCACCACGCCGAGTTGCGACCCAACGGCACTGGTGGCTGGGAATATGCGGCGGTAGTCGACGCCTATAAGCCGACCCGAACCCTGGCCCATTTTGTCGACAAGCGCGGCCCGATGGCGGCGATCGATGCCTTGCGGCTGATGCGCATCATGGTGCGGGCCCTGGTGGCCCTCGAGCAACGGCGCCTGTGCCATGGCTGCTTGGGCCCGGAGCAGGTGGTGCTTGGCCCGGGTGGGCGCCCGCAGTTGAGCCATCCTGTTATTGCCCAGGCCGAACGTTCCTCAGGCGGCCATGAGCGGGTGCCGGCCGGCTTCCTGGCGCCAGAGATTCAAGTCGGTGGCGAGGTCAGCATGGCTGGCGACATCTACGCCACCGGCGCGCTGCTGCATTTTGTCAGCACCGGTCACCCGCCGATGGGCGGCTCCGACTTGAGCGACTTGCATCCTGAGTTGCTGGCTGAGTTACGCTCAAGCCGGCGGCATCAGGTTCACGTCGATCCGATTGTGGACAGCCTGATTCAGCGCGCGATGGCGGTGGCTCTTGATCAACGGTTCACCAGCGCCATCAGCTTCTTGCAGGCCGTGGAGCAGGCGCTGCGTGATCTGACCGATACCAAGGATGGCGTGCCGGCGGTTGATGACGAGGTGCGGTTTGATTCCAGTGGCTGGCGGCCACCGGTGAGTTCCGGCAGCAGTGAAACCCACCGCGTGCCGCGTACGCGCAGCGGTTCGGGGCAGCACCGCCCGCGTGGGCGTCGTGGCTCGAGTGGCCACCACAAGCGTCGGGCTCGTTCGGGTTCTGATCAGCATCCGGTTGAGCGCCGTCGCAAGAACAGTGGCGGTTCTTTCGGTGCCGTGATGGCCGTGGCCATTGCCGTGGTGGTGGTAGCGAGCCTGGTAGCCCTGCAGTTCATCCTCGGGCCGGGCTGAATACCTACCAACTGAAGCCGGCGGCTTCGGCCGCGCGCAGGTCGGTGATATCGTCACAATCGGCCAACACTGGGCCGCGTTGGGTGGCAATGCCTGCGGCCGTGCAGCGCGCTTCGGTTTCCCTCATGAGGGCCGGCTGCGACCAGGGCAGGTCTTCACCGCAGCAAACACGCACTGCGTTGGCATGGCTAACCCCCAAGCACCAATAGCCACCATCGGTGCTTGGTCCGAACACCGCCTCGTGTTCAGCCACGAGTGCGGCGCACCTGGCTAGCGCTGCGATGCTCAGGCCGGGGCAGTCGGTGCCGATTGCTAGTGCCGGGCCGCTTTCAAGGCCCGCCAGCAGGCCCTGCTCGAGCCGAGTGCCGAGGTTACCAGGGGCTTGTTCGCAGTGGGGGAAGGCGCTCAGCGGCCAGTCGGCATAGGCCGCAGGATCGCCGGTACGGTGAACCAACACCGGGCCCCACTCGGCTGCCACCGTAGCGGTATGGTGCAGCAGGGCTCGATACACCGCGAGTGCGTCGGTATCGCCGATACTGGCTGCGAGACGCGTTTTGATCCGGCCCAGCATCGGTGCCTTGGCAAAGATATGGAGAGTGGGCCTGGGCCCCGTCGGCGCCTGGTGCTGCATGGCCGCATGGTGCCGTGGGCCGCTGGATGGTCTATGCCCAGACGGCAGTGCGCCATGGCTGGGCCTTGTGTCGGCAAATGGTGGCAAACACTGCGGCCACGCCCAGCGTAGCAGGAGCAGTCATGAGCTATTATCTCCCTGAAGACCTTGCCCGATTCGGCGAGATTGCCGAAGAGGCCCCCGAACTCGCTGAGGCCTTCTTTGGCTGGTACGGCAAAGTGTTCGAGGAAGGTGAGCTGACGGCGCGCGAGAAGGCCTTGATTGCGCTGGCGGTTGCCCACTCGGAGCAGTGCCCGTATTGCATCGACGCCTACACCAAGGCCGGCCTTGAGCAGGGGGCCAGTATCGGCGAGATGACCGAAGCGGTGCATGTAGCGGCAGCAATCAAGGGCGGCGCGACCCTGGTTCATGGCGTTCAAATGCGCAAGCGTGCGCAGCAACTTTCCATGTGAGCCGAAGCCGTTTATGGATGCCCCGATTACCATACCCTCGCGCCTGAGCGAAGCTGAACAGCTCGACGTCATCGCCGCGAGCCCCGTGCCCGGTTTTGATGCCCATCTGCGCAGCGCCGATCTACACGGGCTGCGCGCCGGCCAGCCCGACATCATCCAGGTCAATATCGGCAAGTTGTGCAATCAGCGTTGTCAGCACTGCCACGTTGATGCCGGGCCGCATCAGAAGACCGCCAACATGGATTGGCGCACCTGCGAAGCCGTGCTCGATCTGGTGCGAGCCAGCAAGCCACGCTTGGTTGACATCACCGGCGGCGCGCCCGAGCTCAATCCGCACTTCCGTGAGCTGGTGGTGGCGCTGCGGCAATTGGGCGTGCCTGAAATCATCGATCGCTGCAACCTGAGCGTCCTCGAGTTACCCCAGCACCAAGACCTAGCGGCATTCCTGGCCGAACAGCGCGTGCACGTGGTGGCCTCGCTACCGGCAGTGAACGAAGCCCAGACCGATGCCCAACGCGGCGACGGCATTTTTGCCCGCTCGATCCAAGCCCTGCAGCGCTTGAATGCCCTCGGCTATGGCCGCGACGACAGCGCACTCGAGCTGAGCCTGATGTCCAACCCGGCCGGCGCATTCTTGCCGGCACCACAGGCCGCCAGCGAGAAGCGCTTTAAAACCCTGCTGGCCAAGCGTTATGGGGTCAGCTTCACCCGCCTGATCCAACTGACCAACATGCCGATCAGCCGCTTCCTCGAGTTCCTGGTCGCGCGCGGCCTCCATCACGACTACATGCAACGCCTGTCGGCCGCCTTTAATCCGAGCGCTGTGTCTGGCCTGATGTGCCTGAACACGCTGTCGATCGGCTGGGATGGCCAGATCTACGACTGCGACTTCAACCAGATGCTCAAGCTGCCCGTAGCGCCCGAATCTGCCCGCAGCATCTTCGACCTCCGCCTCGACGCCCTCGCCGGCCGCCCCATCGTGGTCAACAAGCACTGCCTCGGCTGCACCGCCGGCCAAGGCAGCAGTTGCGGCGGCACCACCGCTGGGTGAGTGCCCAGGGGTGGGTTGATAACGCGAGGGCGCGAGGGCGCGAGGGATTGAGGGTGCATGAGCTCAGGATTTTCAGTGCTTAACAAACGCTGAACCCCCAAGGGGCTTGACTCTCCGATGCGAGCCGGCCGCCCTTGTGCCAAACCCTTCCA
>JAQIBG010000433.1 GCA_027859175.1 Planctomycetota bacterium
AGGAAGGGCTTGCCCTTTGGTTGGGCGGCTTCGTCGGCGGCGGGTGCCGGGGTGGCCGGTGTTTCCTCAGCGATGGCCAGAGGGCTGATGGCGACGGCGCTCAGCAGCGCGGCGCTCACACACAGAAGACGACTCATAGGATCTACAGGGCCTCGCTGCTCGCACGAATCGCGAGCTCGATGTCGAAGGAGGGGGCGAGTGCGCTTACTGGATGCAGCGGCACGGTAATCGGAACGATGGTTCCATCGGCAGGATTCGCAACGGCTACGTCATAGTCAAAGCGCCAGGCCGGTAGGGCCAAGATCGCCAGTGGCAGCATCGGCTCGTTACCGGTGGCGGCGGCAATGGCCGCGGCGCGTTCGAAAGCCTGGTCGAGGGCGGCGCGCTTGGCTTCACCGGCGGCCAGTTCTTGGCCGAGACCGTCTTGCTGTGCATCGAGCTCGGTGAGGTCATTCATGTTTCGGTCGAGGCGGCTCATTTGCCGCTCGCGGTAGCGGCGTTCGGCCTCGGCATCGATGCGCTGCATTGGGATGTCTTCCGGCCAGGGCTGGAAGGTGGCACCACCCAGGTTGAGGGTTTCGCCATTGCGGGTCACGATGACCTTGGCTTCATCGCCCACGCCTTGTCCGAATACGGCTTCGCGCAATTCGGTGAGCGAGCCAACCGGTTGGTCGTTGATCTGAAGGATCACGTCGCCTGGTTGAATGCCAAGGTCATCGGCCGCGGTGTCTGGGTACACTTTGAACACGTACACCCCTTCATCGGGCGCTAAGCCTTCGCGCTGCTGGACCCGCCGTGGCGGCGGCGTGAATTGCCCGCCCAGCATCGGCGTTTGTGGTTCTTGGGCCGGCTGCTCGGGGGGTACTTCCTCGGGCTGGATGCCAACCGGGTCGAAGAAGTCGTCATCGTAATAGCCGGTGTCGGCAGCCTGGAGGGCGCAGACACTGAGGCAGATTAGGGCCAGGGGGGCGAGATGACGCAACATGAGGGATTCTCCGCACATGGTGGACGCAGGCGAGGCAATCGCCTTACTGACTTTTAAGGCCTGAGGCGCGCGTGCAAAGCCTTGCGCTGGCAAGGTGTTGCGGCTGTGCGCTGACCCTGCGCTCAGGCCGAGGCGCCACCTTCGGTGCCGAGGATGGCATTGATGAAGGCGTCGGGTTCGAACGGCTGGAGATCATCCATGCCTTCGCCCACGCCGATGAACCGCACCGGCAGGCCGAGTTCACGTTTGATGGTGATGGCCACGCCGCCCTTGGCGGTGCCGTCGAGCTTGGTCAGAATGAGCCCGGTGATGCCCATCGAGGCGTCGAACAGCTTGGCTTGCTGAATCGCGTTCTGGCCAGCAGTGGCATCGAGTACCAGCAGGGTTTCATGCGGGGCGGCCGGCACGCGCTTTTGGATCACGCGGCGGACTTTCTCCAGTTCGCGCATCAGGTGCTCTTTGTTGTGCAGGCGACCGGCGGTGTCGATCAGAACCAAGTCGGCCCCGCGCGCATCAGCGGCGGCCACGGCGTCAAAGGCCACGGCGGCGGCATCGGAACCGGTCTTCTGTTTGATCAGGTCTACGCCCACGCGATCGGCCCAAATCTCTAACTGCTCAACCGCGGCGGCACGGTAGGTATCGCCGGCGGCGATCAGCACTTTCTTGTCCAGGTCTTTGAAGCGCTTGGCGAGCTTGGCGACGGAGGTGGTTTTGCCGGCACCGTTGACGCCCACAACGAGCACCACGGTGGGCCCAGACTCAGCCCAGTTGAGCTCTTCGGGAAGGCTCTCTTCGAGTTCGTTGCGCAGGCTGCGTTTGATCAGGTCGAGCAGTTCTTCACCCGGGGCCAATTCGCCGGCTTTATAGCGTTGTTGGACCTCGGCGACGATGGCTTCCGTTTTAGCGACACCGATATCGGCGGCCAGCAGGCGGTACTCGAGTTCGTCGAGAAAATCTTGATCAATGTGGCGGCCTTGGCCGATCAGGCCACGCAGCGCATCGCCCAAGGCTGAGCGGGTTTTTGACAGCCCGGTTTTGATTTTGCCAAATAAGCGGCCGAGGGCACCAAACACCATAAGACACAACTCCGTAGGGCGAGGATGCTAACAGGCTGTTGAAATACACCAGCCTGCTATCCTCAATAAAACCTTGGGCGACCTGCAGTCGCCATTTTCCAAGGTTTTCTTGAGGCGACTCTTTACCCAGGGGGGTCGGTGACCCCCTTCAACCCCCCGCAGGCTGTATTTCAACAGCCTGCTAAGGAGGGGGTGTCAGGCGCAAGACATGCGCCTTTACCGGCGCGCGCTCATGCGCTGCGAGAAATCGGAGATCAGTCGATAACGCAGACGTCGGGCAGGTGACGATAGCGGCCATCGTAGTCGAGACCGTAGCCGATCACAAATCGATCTGGGATGGTGAAGCCCACGTAGTCGGCGCTGATGTCGGCGATGCGGCGCGAGGGCTTGTCGAGCAGCACACAGCTGCGCAGGCTGCTGATGCCGGCGCTGGTCAGGGCGGTGCACACGGCCTCGAGGGTGCGGCCGGTGTCGAGGATGTCGTCGACCACCAAAACCGGGCGCCCGGCGCAGTCGGGCAGGGCCGAGAGTTGAACGCGGCCGCTGGAAATGGTGCCGGCACCATAGCTGGACGCGCTGGCGAAGTGGAGTTCGAGCCCCGGAAGCGGGATCTCACGGACCAAGTCGGCCACAAAGCAGAAGGCCCCGCCAAGCAGGGGCACCACGAGCAGATCTTGGCCGGCATAATCGCGCGCGATGGCACGGCCCATTTGGCGGCACCGGGCGCGCAGGCGCTCGGCGCGAATCAGGGGGCGCGGATGGTGGACGTTATGCTCGGTCATGGTGGTGGGCTCAGGTCAGTTTGCCGATCTGGGCCAGGAAGCGGCTGAGGGTGAGCCAGGCCAGGGGCGGCACGAAGCGCGGGTGGGCGTCTGGATTCCAGCCCTGCTCCGCACCTTGGCGCTTGAGAATGGCCGGGGTTGCCACGCCGCGCAGCGCGCTGCGGACGTCTTTGGGGCCGGCAAAGGCGCGTTCGAGCAGCCGGTCAACCCGGGCGATCTCGTTCGCTTCAGGGGCCGAGCGCCGGGCCTGCCAACTGAAGGTGCACAGCGGCACGTGGCTCGGCGGGGTCACGGCATTGCGGGCTAAGTCTTCACCGCGGGCGGGTTTGCCGGCGAGGTGGCACATAACGCTGGAGCGGGTGTAGCCGCCGCGGCTGCCGACCAATTTACCGGCCGCCTGGCGTTGCAGCACCAAGTCAATGCGGTGTGGGCGCGCTACCGGCAGGTCTTCGATCAGGAACCGGCGCAGCAATACGGCGGTGTGCATGAAAGGCGGGTTGGCAACCATCCGCCAGCGTGCGGGCAGCAAGGGCAGATGATGGCGCGCATCGCCAACTTGTAGCACCAGACTGCCGTCGGCCAGCTCGGTTGCGAACCGCTGGCGCAGCCCGGTGGCGCGCTGGGGATCGATCTCAATGGCCGAGACCTTGGCCCCAGCCGCTAGGCAGGCGGCGGTAATCGCCCCGGTGCCGGCGCCCAAATCGAGGACGTGTTCTGTGGGTTTGACCCCGGCGCCGGCCACCAGGGCTTCGGCGGCGGCGGGGGTGAGATCGTGCTGATGGAGGTCGGCGCGGGCCATGTGGGCGGCAGGCTATAGGGCGCGGCCGGCGACTTAAGGCACATATTGCCGGCCGGGGCCTCGCGCGAGGCTGTGCTGGCCGCGGGTGCCAGGGGCAATGCTTCCTTGCCCCCGTCGTCCGTGCGTTAACGTCCGGCGCCCATGGACTGCACCGCTCACGAATTGGCCCTCCACGCCGCCCGCCAGGTTCTGGCTAAGGGCGCAGAAGACGTGGTGGTCTTGTCGATGCCCGAGCATCAGCGTGGTTTGTTTGACTACGTGGTCATTGCGACCGGCCGTAGCGAGCGTCAGACCAAAACTTTGGTCGAAGAAGTATACCATTTCTGCAAGCGGCATCAGATCTCGCACTTCCCGCCTGAGGGCGAGGCTGGTTGGATGGTGGTCGACTGCCACGAAGTGGTGACGCACGCCTTCCTGACTGAGATGCGCGAGCATTACCGCATCGAAGAGTTGTGGCCCGAGGCAACGGTGGTCGACGTGGAAGCCGAGTTGCAGAACCTGCCGGACCCCGACGCCGCCTGACCATGTGGCGCCACGCTGCGCAATGGCGCGGCGTTGCTTGATGACCCAACACAACAAGTCAGACCCCTTTGCGCCACCAGCCCAAGATCAGGCCAGTGAGCAGTCGGTGCGCTTTCGCGAGCATGGCGCGGTTGGGATTCTCATCGTGTTGCTGGCGCCCTGGGTCATGTTCGGTGTTTACGCGGCGAGCGGCACGGCCCTCGCGGCCTACGTAGTGGGCCTGGTATTTGGTCTTTTGGCCTTCCACCACGGGCATCATGCCGCCCGCACTGGGCGCGGCGCGCAGCGTCGCTATGGCCGTTATGCCCGCCTGATGGCTCTTGGATTGGTGCTGGCCTCGTTGGTGTTGGTTCTGCGCTGACAGGTAGTTACGCGCTGTGGTCCGGTGCTTCCCCGGGCTATCCGCATGCGTAGCATGGAGCGCGATGGTAGCGGAGAGCGTTAACGAACTACACAGGCGGGCGCAGCGGCGGCGGATCTTGTCTGACGCTGAAACCTGCATCAGCAATGGTCGCAGTTTCCCCGTGGTCGGGAATGCGATGATTCTGATCTCTTTAGTGACGCCGTTCTTGTGGATGAAATTGGCCTTCTTTGCGCTCTCGATGGTGGTGGGCATTGGCACGCTGGTGTTGCTGCAAATCTGGTACTGCGCCTTGACCGCCAAACGGCTTGACGATCTGTGCGCGCGTGGGATTGACGATGAAGCGGCCGCGATGCGGCTTGGTGTTGGGCGAACGCCGCGGCGCTATGCGAGCTTCTTCCTGATTTTGGCGGCTTTCATTGTGCTTTGGACGGTTAAAGCGGCGCGCTGATGCGATGGGTCTTGCTGTTGGTCTTGGCCGGAACTGTGGCCGCAGCCGATCCGGTGCGGGTGTTCTGCTACTTTGGTTATCAGGTTCTCGACGAGCATCGGGCCGAGGCGGCGCGTTTGGTTGAGGTGTTGCAGGCCGATCTCACCGCCGCCGGCTGGCAGTTGGCTGCGGAAGATGGCGATGGGCCCGTGGTGGTGGTGACCGTGGTGATAGGACGCCGCCACAACGCCAGCGGTGCGCTGGTGCTGCGCCATGCGGTGATGCTTGAGCACAGTCGTGAGCCACGCCTTTGGGTTGAGCAAGCCACCGAGTTGCCGGCGCCGTATGCCAGCGACAACGCAGAGTCTGTTGTCCGGCGCCAGCTGGCGACCTTGTTGGCACAACAGGGCTTGCAGCCCTGATCCATGCGTCTTGTTCATGGTCAAGCCTGCCGTGGCCGTGCTCGGTGCGAGCGCGATCTGGGCCTGCAGGCTCGTAGCGAGAGTGTGAGATTTGCCTTAGATACCGCCATTTCTTAACAAATTCAGCAATAGCAAGGCTGACGGGCTGTCTTTGCCATGCCTTTGCAGCCCGAGCGGGCCGTCTGCTAGCGGGCTCGCTGGTGACGGCTGACGCTTGCCATCGGCCGATTGGGCCGACGCTGCTCGCTCCTCGTCCGGCGGGGTGATCGACGTCACGATCTGGCCCCCCGGTGCCGCTCTCGTTTACCGGAGAATGCATTCATGAGTTTTAACAAGCTGTCTATCGATAAGGTCGATCTTGCCGGCAAGCGCGTGCTGATTCGCGTCGACTTCAACGTGCCGCTGAAAGATGGTGTGATCACCAACGCGGCGCGCATCGAAGCCGCCGTGCCGACCATCCAGCACGCCCTCAAGTCGGGTGCCAAGGCCGTGATTCTGATGTCGCACCTCGGCCGCCCCAATGGCCAGAGCGACGAGCGTTACAGCCTCGCTCCGGTTGCGGCCAAGCTCGGTGAACTGCTGGGTACCGATATTCAGTTCCTCAAAGACTGTGTTGGCGCCGAGGTTGAAGCTGCCTGCGCTAACCCGGCCGCGGGGTCAGTGATCCTGCTTGAGAACCTGCGCTTCCACATTGAGGAAGAGGGCAAGGCCAAAGACGCCGACGGCAATAAGATCGCCGCTGAGAGCGATAAGGTTGCCGTGTTCCGCGCCTCGCTGACCAAGCTTGGTGACGTGTACGTCAACGATGCCTTCGGCACGGCGCATCGCGCGCATAGTTCGATGGTGGGTGTTGACCTGCCGGTACGTGCAGCGGGCTTCCTGCTGCAGAAAGAATTGCAGTACTTCGGCAAGGTGTTGTCGAATCCTGAGCGTCCGTTCCTGGCCATTCTGGGCGGCGCCAAGGTGGCCGACAAAATCCAGCTGATTGAGAATCTGCTCGATCAAGTCGATGAAATGATCGTGGGCGGCGGCATGGCCTTTACCTTCAAGAAGGTGGTAGACGGCGTTGAAATTGGTGACTCCTTGTTTGACAAGGCCGGCGCCGAAATCGTGGAAGGCTTGGTTAAGACTGCGGCCGAGAAGGGCGTGAAGATCCACTTTCCGACCGACTACATCATTGCCGACGCTTTCAGCGAAGACGCCAACACTGCAACCGCGACCGATGCCCAGGGCATCCCCGCTGGCTGGCAGGGCTTGGATAGCGGCGAAGTCTCCAACGCGGTGTTTGTGGATGCGGTTAAGCGCGCCAAAACCGTGGTCTGGAATGGCCCAATCGGCGTGTTTGAGTTTAAGCCCTTTGCCGGTGGCACCGAGGCAGTGATGCAGGCTGTGGTGGAGAGCACCGCAGCTGGCGCCACGACCATCATTGGCGGTGGTGACACTGCGACGGCCGCCAAGGTGTTTGGTGCGGTTGATAAGGTCAGCCACGTGTCGACCGGTGGCGGCGCCTCGCTGGAGCTGCTCGAAGGCAAAGAGCTGCCCGGTGTGGCAGCCCTGAGTGAAGCCTGAGGAGCTTGCGGGTCGGGCTTCGGTCCGACCCGCACGCTAAATTATGTCAAAACGTGCATGGATTCGATTGGCGATCTGGCTGCCGGCGGTGGCGATTGCCGTGGCGTTGCGCTTTTCTAGCGGAGACGCCACTCCGCCAGCCCCGGGAACACCGTCGCCGAGCGCCGCTGAGACGGCGTTTGAGCGGCGTGCCGGTGTGGCCGAGTGGCAGCGTTCGATTGCCGAACTCGGTCGTGAGCGCTGTGCCAAGCGATTGGCGGTGGTTCCAACTGGGCCCGACAGCCCGGCGGCCAGCGGCGCCCTGGTGTGGTGGCACGACGGTGAGCGCGAGCGTATCGCGTATCTGCCAGGTGCTGGCGAAGATCCCACGGTGGTGGCGCCCTTGCTGGTAGACGGCCTGCTGCGCGGCACGGCCGTGCTGCTTAATAGCCATGGCGATGCCGCGCTGCTGCAACGCATTCCAGAACTGATTCCCAGCTATGCGCTGCCAGAGGGTTGGCAGGTGTTGCTGCCGCCCTTGCCGGCGACTGAGGGGCAAGCCGAGGGAAATCGGTAACCACGATGCATCACCGGCGGTGCGCCGGCGGTGCGGTATTGAGCGCTGACCGGGCGGGGGCACCCTGCTCTCACCAAAGGGACAAGGGAGCACAGACATGGGCAAGCGTATTTTGGTTACCGGCGGGGCCGGCTACATCGGCAGTCATACCGCGATCGAACTGCTCGAAGCCGGCGACGAGGTGGTGGTTGTTGATAACCTCGACAACAGCAGCGAAGAAGCCTTGCATCGTGTGCGTTCGATTACCGGTAAAGATGTGAGCTTTCATCGGGTCGACCTGCTCGACCGCGCTGCGCTTGATGCGGTGTTTACCCAAGAGGGGCCGATTGATGCGGTGATCCACTTTGCCGGGCTCAAGGCGGTGGGCGAATCGTGTGTGATGCCCTTGCGCTATTACCAGAACAACCTGACTGGGACGCTGCACCTGCTTGAGGCGATGGCCGCTGTTGGCTGTAAACAGTTGGTGTTCTCGTCTTCGGCAACGGTGTATGGTGACCCTGAGCGGGTTCCGGTTACCGAGGATTGTCGGCTTCAAGCGACCAATCCCTACGGCCGCACCAAGTTGTTTATAGAAGAGATGCTGCGCGACCTGTGCGCGGCCGACGAGGACTGGAAGGTGGTGCTGCTGCGCTACTTCAACCCTGTTGGTGCGCACATCTCTGGCCGCATTGGCGAAGACCCGGCCGGCATCCCCAACAACCTGATGCCCTTCATCGCGCAGGTGGCGGTGGGCCGGCGCGAGCAACTGAGCGTGTTTGGTGACGACTACCCAACCCCTGATGGCACCGGCGTGCGCGACTACATCCATGTGGTTGATCTGGCCAAGGGCCACTTGGCGGCCATCGATCACTTGAGCGATGTGCACGGCTGTGTTCCGTACAATCTTGGCACCGGGCAGGGCTATTCGGTGTTGGATATGATTCGGGCCTTTGAGAAGGCATCTGGCCGTAAAGTTGCCTATCAGGTGGTTGACCGGCGGCCCGGTGACGTGGCCACGTGCTACGCTGATCCGGCCACGGCCACGACAGCCCTAGGCTGGAAGGCCGAACTTGGAGTCGATGAGATGTGTCGCGATACCTGGAATTGGCAGTCCAACAACCCGAATGGGTATGCGGTGGGGCCTGCGGCGTCCTGACTTGTCCGGTCTTGTTGTTTTTGCCTTGAGCCTTTAGGCTAGCAGCATGGGAACACGCGAACACGACAAGTATAGCAAGATGCTGAGTCTGATCATGTTGGGCTTTGTGCTCGTCGTTGGTTGGATCATTCTCCCTCTGTTTGCGCCGCTATGGCGCTGGACGCAGTTCTCGTTCGAGGATGTGGCTATTGTGCATAATATTCCCGTTGAGCAACTGTCTCAAGCGCAGAGCCGAGATTTTCACTTCTTGCCGCGCGCCAAAGGTGACCCGATGCCCTGGGTCATGTTGGTGCGCAATGAAGAAGAGACACCGGCCTGGGTGAAGGATGCCAAGGGCAAAAAACCCGATGAATATCAGACCTTGGTTCGGGTGGAGTTAATTAATGACCGCACCGGTGAATCGCCGTCTGTCCTGCTCAAGGGCGGAACGCAGTGGGACGGGTGGTACCAGGCCCAATGCTGGCGTCTGCCAGCAACGGCTTTGGGCCGCAGTCACACGCGGCCAATCGTGATGGTCAACGGTGGAACATGGCAAGCCTGGGATTTGGGTAAGGCCAAGAGTTGGATCCCGATTATGCGATCCCGCTTGCGTCGCGGCGAATGGATTCGCGATGACGACCCCGATATGGGCTTCGATTGGCGTCATGACCCCTTTGGTGACAAGGTCCTCAATGGCGAACTCTTGGAAGACGAGGAGCCTGAGGAAGAGGGCGCCGAAGGCGAAAGCGCAGAGGCCAGCGCAGAATAAGCGCCGACAGGGCGCTTACTTCCAGTCAATACCACGTAGGCGGGTTGCCGCTGCCAGAAGGGCTTGCGCGGCAGGGCTATCGGCGTCTTTAGCAAAGGGGCGGCGTTTGCGGACGGCGTCTTGCACGGCGCGGTCGCGTGGCATGTAGCCGGCAAAGCTCAGATCGCGATGCAGGTAGGTTTGTGCGACTTTGCGGATCTTGGCAAACACCTGAAGCGCTTCTTGCTGATCGCGCACCTGGTTAACCAGGATGCGGAGATCGCGGCCGGCCTCTTGCTGTTCGAGTACTTTGATCAGGGCGTAGGCGTCGGTCAGGCTGGTTGGGTCGGGCGTGAGCACGACCAAGGATGCGGTAGCGGCGCGCAATAGATGGGTGACCTCACGCTGAATGCCCGCTGCGGTATCGAGCACCAGAAGATCATAACCGCGCGCTACCCGAGCGAGTTCATCGAGGATGCCGCGAAACTGGCGCGGATTGAGGGCGGTCAGTTCTTCACGACCGCTCGCAGCGGGGATGAAGCCAATGCCGCTGGGATGATTGATGACGGCCGCCCCAATCGGGGTTTGGTCGAACACCACGTCAAACAGGGTGGTGGTGGGGTTGACGCCAAGGAGCACGTCGGCATTGGCAAGGCCAAGATCGCAATCGACCAGCAAGGGCCGTAGGCCTAGGCCAGCGAGTTGGATCGACAGGTTGACTGCGACACAGGTTTTGCCAACGCCACCTTTGCCGCCGGTAACCGCCAGGGCGGGCAGGCGTGGG
>JAQIBG010000460.1 GCA_027859175.1 Planctomycetota bacterium
TCGTCAAGCTTGGCCCAAATCAGGTTGGCCCGCATTGAGTTGAGGGTCCGGATGATTTTTTCGAGTTGTTGCTTGCGCCCGAAGATGACCGGTCGCAGGGCAAGGGCTTGGGTGAATTGCGGCGTGGTAGTCACCGTTGAGAGTTCTATGCCAGTCGCGAACTGCTCGGCGGTATAGGTGCCAACGGTGATGTCATCGATGTTGAGGGCATAGCTACCAGCGGCGAGTCCATTCAGGGTGAGACCTTGGTGGTTGTATCGGGTGGTGAAGTCACTCATCACTAGGCCGCGGTCCTTGTCGGTCATCGGGTAGGGCAGGGCGTGCTCGCGCAGAGTAAAGCTGAGACCTGTGCCCTGCGCTTCGGCCGCTAGCAATTCAGCGCCAGTGCAACTGATGGCAGCACCGTTGGCATCAAGATGCACCTGGTAGACCTGGTGCGGAACCGCGAGGGGGCCGAGCAGGGTCATGAATACAATATCGCTGCCGGCGCTATCGGTGGGGTGAACGCGGTCTTTGGTCAGGCCCTTGGTCGGATTATCAGCGTGCACGCGGGTGTTGAGGGCGTCCATCGGGGTATGCAGATCGATGCACGCCAGGCCGCGCTCGGTACCGATGGCTCGCCCCATGGCACCAAAACGCGCGAGTTCGGCGTTGAGGTGCGGACGTTCGCCGGCGCTGTCCCAGCGGTCCATGGTATCATCAAAAATGGTGGGGCTCATGATCACCAGTTGCCGATCGGGCGTGGCTAGGAGATCAAGGAGCTTGCTGAGGCTGGCTTCATAGCCGCCGCGGCGTTTGGCGCGCTGCTCGTCGGTGGGGGGTGTCGGGCGATTCTTGTAATCGTCACGACCCACATCGTTCATGCCGTAGTGCACGAACACGATGGGGGTGGCCGGGTCGGGGTGGTTCCAGCTGAACTCCTTCACCGCACCTTTGGCGGTGTGGCCCGACCATCCAATGTTGCGCGTCCAGAGGTTTTGGCCGGGCAGTCGGGTGGTGAGAAACAGCTGCATCTTCTGGTGGTAGTTGCCGCCATGGGTGATGCTATCGCCCATGAACGCCACCTGATCGCCTGGCTTGAAGGTGACGGTGTCGGCGGCGGAGAGCGTAGTGGCTCCCAGGGTCAGGAGGCAGAGCAGGATGGAGATGCGCATGAGCGTAGTGTGTCACTAAATGGCGACGTCGCCACAAAAAGCTGGCAATTTTGCCAGTTAGCGTCATACTGCGCTCATGAGTCATGCGACGGTAACGCTTGATGAGATCGCCAAGCGCGCAGGGGTATCCAGTCGCACCGCTTACCGGATCCTGAATGGCGAGGGAGGCAAGGGCGCCCGCAAGGATGCGATCGAGCGTGCCGAGCGGATTCGCGCGGTGGCCCATGAGCTAGGCTACCGGCCGAACCAGGCCGCGCGCGCGATGCGCGACGGCCGTTTTGGCGCTGCCGGCTTGATGCTGTCGCGGGGTGAATCGACCAGCACCGTCCAGAGTGGGCTGTTGCAGGGTGTTCACGATGGCCTCGCCGAGGTCGGGATGCATTTGACCGTTGCGCGCATGAGTGATGACCAGTTCCGCGATGAACGCTATTTGCCAGGCGCCCTGCGTGACCAGATGCTCGATGGTCTGATCATGGCGTATAGCCACAACGAACCGCCTGAACTGGTGGCCCTCCTCGAGCGCTATCGGATTCCGACCGTTTGGGTCAACAATGCCCGTGCTGGCGACTGCGTGTGCCCAGCTGATCGCGAAGCGGCCCGGTTGGCCACTGAACACCTCTTGAAGATGGGCCACAAGCGCATCGCCTATTGGAGTTTTTCGATGCCAGGCGGGCACTACAGCATAGCTGACCGGCGTGCTGGCTACTGTGACGCGATGCAGGCGGCGGGGCGCCGGCCCGTGATTCGTGAGCGTGAATTGGTGACCACAACGGCGGCGCGCGAAGGTGACGACTTCCTAGCCGTGGCGCGGGAATGGCTCGACGTCAAGCAGCGCCCCACCGCCATTGTGGGCGAGAGTCAAGGTGTTGGCCTGGTGGCGTCGATGGCGGTGTTGGCCCTCGGCCTGCGTTATCCTGAGGATGTGTCGATCATGTTTGTCGACCAGAATGTAGAAGACGTTGGCGGCCTGGCTTTGTCGCGTTTTTACTGCCAGGCAGCCGCGATGGGGCGCGCAGCGGTCCACGAGCTGACCGCCAAAATAGCCGACCCTTCGACCATTCGTACGCCGGTTTCGGTGCCTTTTACTTTATTCACCGGCCGCACGTGCGCCCCGCCGACCTAACCTTTTTTGACAAAAATGGCGACGTCGCCATAAGGAGCTTTATCATGCTGATTCGTGTGTCCCTGCTGGTCATCCTGAGCTTGACGGCGCTTGCGCAGGCAGCTGAACCAAAACTGACCAACAAGGCCTTCGAGTGGGGTGATATCACCTGTCAGGAACAGGCTTCGCCAGGTGATCACATCAAGATTCGCGTTCGCCTCACCAAGGTCGAGCGAGCCAAGGGCGGACAATTGCGGATCGACCCGCATTGGTACCAAGGCAAGGAGCGCGCTGGCGTGATTGGCATGGTCGGTCGCCAGAAGATTGAAGCCAAGAAGCAGGATTACATCTTCGAGTGGACGATCCCGGCTGATAAGGAAGGCCTAAGCGCCGTTAGTTTCGTGACCTACGGCGGTGAAGATGATTCCTGGAGTGGGAAACGCTTCACCGGCACGCTCGGCATGTCGGTCCGCTGAACACGAGAGGCCCTCAGAGTCACGCTTGTAATCAACCCTCTGGCTGTGTATAAAGGAAGGTGATTATGACACGCAAAAACGCATTTACCTTGATCGAATTGTTGGTGGTGGTTTCCATCATCGCAATTTTGGCCGGTTTATTGATCCCTGCCGTCAACATGGCCCGCAGTTCAGCGCGCTCGATGAAGTGCCAGTCGAATTTGCGTCAACTTGGCTTGGCGCAGTTGGCCTATCAGGAAGACAA
>JAQIBG010000487.1 GCA_027859175.1 Planctomycetota bacterium
TAGCGTCCGAACAGGTTCTTGAGTTTGTTGGCTTCGTCTTCGAGCTTCTTGCCTTGTTGTTCAAGCTCCTTGGCGCGTTCCTTGGCTGCTTGTTCAGGATCTTCACCTGCTTTGATGTCATCAATCAGGCCTTTGGCTTGATCGGTGGCGACTTTGGTGGCATCAGCGGCCAAGGCTTTGACCTTAGCCTTGGCGGCGTCGGCAATGGCGCCGGCGCTGTCTTTGATCGCTTGCAGTAAGGACGCCATGCCCAGGTCGAGAATCTCGGGATCACTTAAGGTGCCGCCAATTTGCAGGCGCCACGTGATCACGAAGGGCTGATCGGGCGCGAGTTCTTGGTGCAGTTGACGCATGTCGTCGAGGGCCTTGGCCACCTCTTGCGCTTCTTGCCCGCGGCTCGGGTCGGGCTTCAGAATGAGGTCGATCAGGCGCACGGTGAGGGTTCCCGAAAGCGCCTCCTGATCCCACAAGACATCAAACGCGAGTTCGCCTTGGCCTTTGGGATTGTAGCCTTCGAGCCCATCGCCGCTGACCCGCGTGTCGGCAAGCACGGGAAGCGGTACGTCGAACAGGCTGAAGGTGGCGGCGCCGGTGGTGGCGGTTTGCGATAGCGTGAACGCGCCCTGGCCTGCGGCCACGGTTGCATAGCTGCCGGTGAGCTTCATGGCCTCACCCGCCGCCAAGCGCGTGGTTACATTGCTGCCACTTATGGTGAAATTGGCGACATCCAGCGGCATAGCCGATTCAGGGCTCGAGTCGGGTAAGATGACACCGGTACCGCTGAGTTCGAGCGATCGAATCAGCATCCGTGGCAAAGACGGCCGGCCTGGCTCCGGGGTGGGGAAATAGCGAACCGCGTTGTTCCAGTCTTCGGCTGGGCGCACGGGTTGCTCGGGGGCTGCGTCGTCGTCGCCGCCTTCGGGGTAGTACTCGCGCGCCCGGTCATACCACTTGCGGAGTGTGCGATAGAGCTCCACCAGGTCGCGTGGTGGCGGTTCCTCGGGCAGCTCTTCGCCCTGGCGTTGCTCCATCTCTTCGGCTTCGAGGTCGCGCGGGCCTGGGATGCTGCCGTCGGCAAAACGGCGCAGGTCGAGATGGGCATCAGCCACGGTGAGTTCATTGATGATCGCGTCGCCACTGCTGATGCTGGCAAGCACCGCAAGATCCAAGGCTGTGCGCGGCGAACTGTAAACGACACGGGTTTCATCGCCGTTGCGGGCCGTGAGCGCAACCTGCTCGAGGGCCACACTGCCGCCAAACAGATCGGCGCTGATCTGGGTATCGCCGCGTTCCAGGCCCTGCTTGTCGATGGCACTGGCGATGCGGTTCTCAAGGAAGGCGTCGCCGCCCAGCCAAACGGCGACCGCCGCCACGATCACCAGCAGGGGGATGACGATCAGGGTGCCCAGGCGCAGCTGCCGTGGCGGCTTGCTCGGTGCTTTGTCGCTGGCCTGGTCGGACGCATCTGGGGCGGCGTCGACGGCTTCGGCCGGCGCGTCTTCGGGCACATCGCTCATGTCGGAATCAACTCACCAATTGGGGGACAGTGCAAGACTTGTTGCACTGCGGGCAGGCCATCGAGTCACCCGGCAGGCGGTGCGCGATGCTGAACCAGGTGTGGCAATGCTCACAGGGGATGGCCTCTGGGGGGTCATTGATCCCGGGTTCGCGGGTTGGGGCCGTGCTGGTGCCGCCCAGATCATCGCCGTCCAGGTCAATGGCCTTGGCGTCTTTCTTGGCTTTGCGCTGGCTGCGACTGCCGCGATGAAAGGTCATCCGCAGCTTGCCGGCCTTGACCACATCGCGTTCGTTGAGCGGCACCTTTTCGCTGATTTTCTCGGTGCCAACGCGGGTGCCATTGGCGCTGTCGAGGTCTTCGAGGAACCAGTTGTTGTCTTCGCGGGTGAACACGCAGTGCCGGCGCGACAGCCGATCAGAATCGACTCGGAATTCGCAGTCTTCCTGGCGCCCGAGGACCACCTCGGTTTGGGTCAGGTCGAAGTAGTCGTGTCCGTCTTCGCCCTTGGTTCGTACCGTCAGATAGGCCAAAAGAAGACTCCTTGCACGGGGTTAATGCCGCTGGCGAGAGTAGGCGCCAGCCGCGGGTGGGGCAAGCCCTGCACGTGGTTGTGGTGCCTGCAGTGTGGGTGCGAGTGTGGCTACTACCCGTGGTGATATTCCACACGGCTTACACGTGCAAGGTTCCCGGTCGCGAACAAGTAGGCTTTCTAGCCATGCGACGTCCGATGCATCGCGCGGCAGTGGCGTCGATCATGCGTGGCGAGGTCCTCAACACGATCGAGGAGATCTGAGCGAAACCGCACTTGGCATGGGCGCTGCGCCCCCAGGATGCGGCCCACCGGAGCCAACTGTGCCCGGTGGAGGAGTGAGCGTGCAGCAGTTTAGCACCCCAGCCGAAATCCGTGCATGGACCCGTGAGCAACGCAAGGCCGGTAAAACCGTCGGTTTTGTGCCCACCATGGGTGCCCTGCATGACGGCCACCGCAGTTTGATCGCGGCGGCGTGTGCTGAATGTGACGAGGTGGTGGTCTCGATCTTCGTCAACCCAACGCAGTTCGATAATCCAGAAGATCTGGAGAACTACCCCAACATGCTGGCCGATGACCTCGGCATCTGCACGGCAGCCGGGGTCGGCGCGGTGTTCACACCGGATCGCGACAAGATGTACCCCAATGGCTACGCCACCTTTGTGGACGTGGTTGGCAACCTCACAGACAAGCTGTGCGCCGTTGCACGGCCAGGCCATTTCCGCGGTGTGGCCACGGTGGTGACCAAGCTGTTCAACGCGGTGGTGCCGGACGTGGCCTTTTTTGGCCAGAAAGACCTGCAGCAAGCCCTGGTTATCAGCCGCATGGTGTCAGACCTCGACATGGGCGTGGAAGTGCGCGTGTGCCCAACGGTCCGCGAGCCCGACGGCTTGGCGATGAGCTCGCGCAATCGGCGCCTCAGCGAGGAAGGGCGGGAGAAAGCTCTGGCTCTGCCGCGTGGCCTTGAGATGGCAAACCAGGCCTACGCGGCTGGTGAACGCGACAGCAACAAGCTGATTGAAATCTTGGCGATGGAGTTGTTGGTCCATACTGGCGTTGATCTCGACTACGCTCAAGTGGTCAGCTTGACCGGCTTTGAAGAGGTGGACGAAGTCAAAGACTCCTGCGTCTTGGCGGCGGCGGCCTTTGTGGACGAAGTCCGTCTGATCGACCACATCCATCTCGGCGGCCCTGCGCTGCCGGTGTCTTTGGACTAAGTCGTCATGGCGGTTGATGTCCTCAAGGGGATGAACCCGCATCAGCAGGAAGCGGTCAGCCACCTGGAGGGGCCGCTGCTGGTGGTTGCCGGCGCTGGTTCAGGCAAGACGCGCGTGATCACGCATCGCGTCGCCAACCTGATCCAGCACGGCACACGCGCTGATCGCGTGCTGGCGATCACCTTTACCAACAAAGCCGCCGGCGAGATGAAGGAACGCATCGAGCGCCTGCTTGGCCTGAAAACGCCGTGGATTACGACCTTTCACTCAGCGGGTTTGCGCATTCTCAAGCTTGAGAATGACAAGCTCGGCCTCGCCCATCCCTTCACCATCCTCGACGTGGACGATCAAAAACGGATGTGGAAGCGCATCGCGCGCGAGATGCAGCTCGATCCTAAAGAATTCGACCCCAAGGTTTTGGCGTGGCAAATCAGCCAGTGGAAAAATCGCCTACTTGATCCCAAGCAGGTGTCGCCGGGTGATGAGCGCCAGGTTGTGTTTCAGCACGCCTACAAGCGCTATCAAGAGCTGTGCACCGAAGAGTGCGTGTTCGACTTTGATGACCTGTTGATGCGCACGGTCAAACTGTTCGAGAGCGATCCGGAAGTGTTGGCCAAATACCAAGAGCGTTTCCCGTATATTTTGATCGACGAATATCAGGATACTAACGCCGCTCAGTACGCACTGATTCGGCAACTAGGTGCGCATGGCAATGTTTGTGCAACCGGCGACCCCGATCAGGCCATTTACGGCTGGCGCGGCGCTGATTTGGAAAACATCCTGCGCTTCGAGAAAGACTTTCCCGGCTGCCACACCGTGTTGTTGGAGCAGAACTACCGGTCCACGAAAACGGTGCTGCGCGCAGCCCAGGCTGTGGTTGAGCACAACACGCTGCGCAAAGATAAAACCATCTTCACCAACAATCCGCAGGGGAGCCGTATCAAGTTGGTGACCGTGGATGACCAAGACGACGAGGGCATGGCGATTGCGGCCGCTGCCGAGCGGATGCACAAGGCCGGTCGGCGGCTCGATGACATCGCCGTGTTCTATCGCACCAACGCGCAAAGCCGGACACTAGAAGAGTGGCTGATCAGGCGTGGTGTACCGTATCGCATCATTGGCGGCACCCGTTTCTACGATCGCAAAGAAGTGAAGGACCTGCTGGCCTACTTGAAGCTGATGGTCAACCCCCGCGATTTGATGGCACTCACCCGCATCGTCAACGTGCCGCGGCGTGGCATCGGTGACCGCACCTGGGAAATGCTGCGCGACCTCGCCTACGACGAGGGCGTGTCGGTGCATGAAGTGCTGATGGTTGAAGAATTGCTCGAACGTGTGGCGGTGGGGCGCAGTGCCACGCCCTTGCGCAGCTTTGCTGGTTTGATGGCGCGGCTTCAGGCGATGGATCTGACCAAGGCGGGCGAATGCGTGCGCCAGGTGTTGCAGCTGACCGACATCGAGGAGTACGTCCTTGAAACCGACGAGGAGCAAGGGCCCGATCGCGTTGCCAACCTGCGCGAGGTGTTGACCGCAGCCCAGCAGTACGACGCCGCCGAGCAGGGCGGTCTGGAAGGCTTCCTCGATCATATCTGCCTGCTCACCTCGGAAGACGAATCCGGCGCCAGCGACGATCAGTTAGTGCTGATGACCTTGCATGCCTCCAAGGGCCTCGAGTTTCCGGTGGTGTTCATTACCGGTCTCGAGCAAGGCGTGATGCCCTTGGTACGCCAGGGGCGCCCCTGCGATTATGAGGAAGAGCGGCGCTTGATGTACGTAGGCATCACCCGCGCCAAAGAAGAGCTCTATTTGTGCAATTGCGTAGTGCGTACCCAGTTTGGCAAAACCACGCGCAATCCCCCGAGCATGTTTTTGGCTGAGGTGCCGGATGCCTGTATTGAGCACGCCGATCGCGCCAAGCGCCCGCTGACTTACGCCGAGGCGGCGGCAGAGGGGCCGGTGTATCCGGCCAACAGCTTGGCGCACATGCTGTCTGACGGCACTTACGACGACACCATCAGCGGGCCACGCACCATGGGCGATGCGATTGACCAGGGCCTGCTCATGAGTGGGGCCGCGCTCAAGTCTGCCCTGCGCGGCAAAACGGTGGCCGCCGGCAGCTCGGCGCAACGCAAGCAGAACCAGGACCGCGACGACGAGCCCATCGCCCTGCCGGGTGATCCCTTTGCTGCGAAAGACCGGGTGGTGCACACCAGCTTCGGCGAAGGCACCGTTGAGCGTCTCGAGGGCCCGCCGGCCGATAGGAGGATCATCATCACCTTCGACAAGGCTGGGGTGAAGGAGTTGTTGGTGTCGTTTGCAGCACAGCGTTTGAGTAAGATTGGGTAGCCGGGTAGCCGGCCAGCCGGCTAGGTCCTTGGTGCGCGCCTTTGGCGCTATGGGTCCTGGATCCTAGGAACAACAGCCCGACTGCCATGGCGGGCCGGCTGTCCCCACGACCTAAGCGCCGAAAGGCGCGTACCAGGACCCAGGACCTTGCAGTCGGGTCCTTGGTGCGCGCCTTTGGCGCTGTGGGTCCTGGATCCTAGGAACAGCCCGACTGCCATGGCGGGCCGGCTGTCCCCACGACCTAAGCGCCGCAAGGCGCGTACCAGGACCCAGGACCCTTAAATAAAAAACGGGCCGCGCTCGAAGAGCGCGACCCGTTCTTAACTCCCGTAAAGGGATGATCAGGCGCTGGCTTGGCCGAGGGCGTCGCGCTCGCGCTGCGACAGGTCGGCGTCTTCCGACAGGAGACCCAGCAGACGGTTAAGATCGCCACCGAACAGGTCTTCGCGAACCTGGCGCAGGATCGAGAGCTTGTAGGTGCGCTCGTCGACCAGGGGCTCGAAGATGTGGCTGCGGCCGGCGGGGCGCTGGTTCAGGATACCGCGCTTGGCCAGGTTACGCATCACGGTGAGGATGGTGGTGTAGGCAAGCTTGGGTGCGCCGGGTTCGGCGTTGAGGGCGTCGTGCACAGCGTGCACGGTGCTCGCACCGTTCTTCCAGATGTAATGCATAACGCGAAGCTGTAGGGGTCCGATAGCGTCCATGGTTGTCTCCTAGGCGTGGTGACGGTTTGTGGTGGCGGTCCGAAAGTGTTGCAATCGTTCCTTCTGTACCAGTTCATACGGTGGTCTTGCCCATATGCGAGCAAAAAACTGGCGCTCTAGAACGATCCCTCCACGAATCTTACACCGGGTGTGCACGTAGCTTAGCGTTTATGTGCAGTTGAGTATGGACCCCATCATGCAAAGTGTTCCAACTGTTTCAAGTGTTTTCAACGTTGCGTATCGTAACCCCTGATCAGATCAGGTCCGTACGCCCCAGTAGTGCCTGTTCCGACCTGAAAGATCCACCGTTTGGCATCTGAGCCATAGCCAGCGCATGCTTTGAGCGTCCGCATACGTTTACACCAGTAGCTGTTGAACAGGCGCATATGCAGTTCGCGGCCAAATTTGGCGACGCAACTAGCTGCTGCCGTGAGGGGTGACGCAGATTCGCCGCCAACCTGAAACGCAATCTGGGCCTGATGCTGGCCCATGCTGACCTGATAGCTGCTGCACAGTTTTGCCTCTTCAAGGATCTCGACCTGCGTGCTGGGCCACACGTCCTGGAGGGCCTCGGCATAATAGCGCCGTCCGCCGAGGCGGTCACATAACACGTCAGCAGAACCGGTGGCGAGGGGGATCTGGGCCAGCATACCGGTAATCGCATCGAGCTCGCAGCTGGCGCGATTAACACCGCTGTCGGCGGCATCGTTCAGGGCGCGCGGGTGAATCAGGGCCCCCTGAATGCCGGCCGGTTCCAGGCCAGTGAGTTGCCAGTCGGGGATGTGACGGGCGGCACAGGGCAACTGCAGTTGGTCGGCGCCATCCATCCACGGCAGGTCGCGGTCAGTGGGCGTTTCGCCGAGGACGGCGAACACGTCGGCCGCGGTTTCAGGCTGGAAGCCCGTGAACCACGTGATGGCGGCCATCGCCACCGCCTCCAGCGGGCCCAGGTCGCCCGGTTTGTGCAGCTTCTTGCTGTCGCGTAAACCGGTTGGCGCACGCGTAAAAACGGCGTGGAGTTCATCGCGGCTCTCGGCTCGGGCGCTGGCGGCGACAATTGAAAGGGGGCCTAGGATGGGGCCGTAGCCCGCTTCGTCGATTCCGGTGCAGTGGATCATGCCGCGACGCTACGTGTGCCTGGGCCAGGGAAAGGACAGGTCTGCGATGCAGTGGCGCTGGCCATCAGGTGACATAGCTTGGCGTTGTGCGAATCATCCCACTCACGCTCCTGGCTATGGTTCTGGTTGCCTTGCAGCACAGTTGGCTGGCGCCTGCGCCAAGCGCGCCTGATCTGATGCTGGCTTTGTTGGCGCATGTGTGGCTTAAGGGCGTGGAGCAGCGTGCGATTCTGCGCGCGTGGTGGCTCGGCCTGCTGACCGATACGGCGGATCCGTCATCAGGGCTCTTTCACACCCTGAGCTTCATGGCCGCCGGTGTGGTGTACGTGCCGCTGGCGCGCCTGTTGCCGAAAGACTGGATTGGCCGCGTGGTGCTCGCGGCGCTGCTCTGCATCTTTGTACGCGTGAGCGACGGTTTCGCCGGTGGCTGGGCCGGCTTCAGCGCTGGCGCCATGATGGTGAGTGCGCTGTGGTCGAGTGCTGCCTGCGCCTTGCTCGCGTGGCTGCTCGACGGCCTGCCAGAAAGCCTGCGCCCGGTAGCTGAGCGCGAGCGACGGCCCTTGACGCGATTGAGCATGACGCTGTAGCTTGTGCTGGTTCCAGGGGTGCGCTTTGTGCGCCGCTCTTGGTGTAAGCGGACGAGGGGTCCTGGGTCCTGGTACGCGCCTGCGGCGCTTAGGTTTTGGGAACAGCCAAGAATCCTGAGCGATTGCGCATCGGGCAGGTACGGCGACGGCAGCTCCGAACTCGGGCTTGAGGTCGAGCGCCACAGCGGCGGCTGTCCCAACGTTCCAAGCGCCGCAGGCGCGTACCAGGACGCAGGACCTTCTCGGTAGACCGAGCAGAAACCCCGCTCCGCTAAAAGACCTCAATCCCAATACTACGGCAGGTCACATGAAAATCGTTCTGGCCACCCGATAAAAGATGGAACACCGCTTGGCCGGCTACGTCAACCACCTTGCACTGGCAGCGATCAATCATGGTCTGCTCATCCAAGCTGGCGTGGCTGGCGTCGAGGCAGAAAAGTTTCACGGCGACATCGTTCATCGCTGGCGGCTTCGATAATTCGATAATCAGATCACGAATGTAGGTGGGCCCCGGCTCCATGACCTGGTTGGCCAAGTACACCGAACGGATGCCATACTGCGAGCAGCGGTCAAATAGACCGTTGATCACGGGTACGGCGGCCAGGTCGGAGATCCGTTCGGTCGGCATGCTAGGCCATTAGGGCTTTGGCAGCGGCGAGCAGGGCTTCGTCGGCAAACTGTGGCGCCTGTAGGTGCAGGCCGATTGGCAGGCCCTGACTGTCTGTGCCCATCGGCACCGATAGCGCGGGAATGCCGGCGAGGTTGGCCGCGATGGTGAATACGTCAGACAGATACATCTGGAGCGGATCACTGGTTTTTTCGCCGCGCTTGAACGCGGTGGTCGGAC
This sequence comes from Planctomycetota bacterium, assembly GCA_027859175.1. GTDB lineage: Bacteria > Planctomycetota > UBA11346 > UBA11346 > UBA11346 > GH22. The sequence goes on from JAQIBG010000487.1 coordinate 8,868, forward strand.
TAGTGGGGCCGAGGATCACGTCGCATTGCTCAAAGCAGGTCGCGAAATCCTTGCAGATCAGCGAGCGCACCTGCATCGCCTTCTTGTAGTAGGCGTCGTAGTAACCGGCCGAGAGCACGTAGGTGCCGAGCATGATCCGGCGTTTGACCTCAGCCCCGAAGCCTTCTTCGCGACTGCGGCTGTACACCTGATCGAGATCTTTGGCGCCCTCAGTGCGGTGTCCGTAGTGGACGCCGTCGTAGCGCGACAGGTTTGAGGAGGCCTCACCGGTGGCGACCACGTAGTACACCGCTACCGCATATTTTTCATGCGGCAGACTGATCTCCACGAGCTCGGCGCCGGCTTCCACCGCCTTGGCCTTGGCGCGCTCAAGCGCCTCGGCAACGTCGCTCTGGAGGCCCTCAACATGGGCCGGAACCCAGCCAACGCGCTTGCCGGCGAGGCCCTGGTCGGCAACGCCGGGCTTGGGTGCGGGGCGATTGGCCGAGGTGCTGTCGGCCTTGTCGTGACCGGCGAGCACGCTGAGCACCAGCGCAGCATCTTCAACCGTGGTGGTGAAGGGGCCGATCTGGTCGAGCGAGGAGCCGAACGCGAGCAGGCCGTAGCGGCTGACGCAGCCGTAGGTGGGCTTCAGGCCCAAACAGCCGCACAGGCTGGCTGGCTGGCGGATCGAGCCGCCGGTGTCGGAGCCGAGGGCCAGCGGGGTGATGCCGCCCGCAACCGAAGCCGCGCTGCCGCCGGAGGAGCCACCGGGGATGCGGTCGCTGGCAACGGGATTGCTCACCGGGCCATAGCAGCTGGTTTCATTCGACGAGCCCATCGCGAACTCGTCCATGTTGGCGGCGGCAATGACCACGGCGCCAGCGTCACGCAACTTGGTGACGGCGGTGGCCTGATAGGGCGCGGTGAAGCCAGCCAAGATCTTCGAGCAAGCCGTGACCGGGTGGTCTTGGTAGCACATGTTGTCTTTGAGGACCACCGGCACGCCGGCCAGGGGCAGCTGCTCACCGGCGGCGATGCGGGCATCAACGGCCTTGGCAGCGGCCAGCGCGGTGTCGCGATAGACCCGGATGATGGCGTTGGTGCTGTCGGCCTCGGCGCGAGCCAGGGCGGCTTCAACTTCGACGGTGGCGCTGGCGCCCGCGTTGACGGCGGCGGCGATGCTCTGGCAGTCGGTCTTGCGGCAGTCGGTCATGCTAGCGCTCCACGGCCTTGGGCACGAGGAAGGCTTCACCATTGGCCTTCGGGGCATTGCGCAGCACTTGTTCGTGGCTGAGCATCTCGATGGGCTCATCGCTACGCGTGATGTTGACCAAGCCGGCGACATTGGCCACGGCCTCTACGCCGGTGGTGTCTACCTCTTGGAGTTGTTCAACATAGCCGACGATAGCGTCGAGCTCGCGGGTCATCGCGTGGACCTCGTCGTCGCTCAGGTCCAAGCGGGCCAGATGCGCGACGTGGCGGACGGTTTGTTCATTCAATGCCATGGGGCAGGGAGGCTAGGAGGCCCCGGGGTGTGGGCAATGGCCGGCTCGGGTGCCGACTCAGGTGGCAAACAGCTTAGCCAATACCTCACCACGGCTACGACCCGCGTGAGCCGGCGCCGGGCGGCCGGCTGCTGCAGACCAGCAGCGCACCTGTTCGGCCTCGGCCGGCTCATCGAGACGGGCTTCCCAGTCGGGAATCAGCCCGGCGAGTGCAGCCCGTTGAATGGCCGGCGTGCGCGGATCGGCTGGATCGCAGTCTTTGATGTACACCAGCACAGCGCCGCGTTCCAACAGGCGGGCCTGAATCCGCTCAACGGGAATGCTGCGTGGCGCCGCGCCGCCGTGCACGCTGAGGGCGGCCGCCACACCGGCCGCTTCGCCCAGGGCCATCCAACACGGTTCCATGCGCAGGGTGCTGAAGCCAATGTGGGTAGCGGAGGCCGGTACCGGGGTCAGCAGGCCTTCTACCGCCTTGGGCAGCATCACCCCATAGGGCACGGTGTAGGCCGCGCAGGGGGTCGACAGGAAGCCTTCCAGGTGTGGCTTGCCCGCTTCGCGCTTGCGACAGGCATGGCTGTCGAGGGCATAGTGGCTGGCGGTGATGCTGTCGCTGTGGACCGGCGGCCGCAGGCCTTCGGCAATCGGCTTGGCGTCGTGCGCGGTAAACAGGTGATCGCCTTCGATGCGGCGCCCTTCGCGGACGTAGACCTGACGCGGGAAGTGGTCGTTGTCTTGGTACTCGTCGGCGGCAAAGCCCCATTGCGCGCAGGCAGCGCGGAAATCTTCAGGCAGTCGCTCATCGTTTTGGGCGAAATACAGCAGGCCGCAGATGTAGCTGCGCAGGCGCTGAGCAAAATTATCACGCCAGGCCCAGTTGGCCGTGGGCCAGTCTTGGTTTTCCTCAGGTAAATCGGTACTGATAAAGGCCAGGTGCTGATTGTTGGCGTCGGTTTTGCTGTTGGGCAGAACGACCATGTTGGTGAGGCGGCCGATGCCTTCGAGATGGAGTTCCGGACCGGTAATGCCAGTCCAGCTTTGCTTGGCTAGGTCGCCGATCAGGCTTTCGTATTCGGCTGGGTTGTACGCAGAAGGCTTGGTGACGGTTACCCGGTTGGCGGGATCACTGGTCAGGCACAGGCGGTAGTTATACGCCTGGACACGATGGTCGCCGCCGGTGCCGACGCGCTGATAGGGGTGGCGCCAAGACTGGTACAGCGGGCCCGCCATATCTTCGTGCAGGTCGTCGTAGCCTTCACGGCCGAGGCGGAATGGTGCACCGCAAGCCGCTGCGAGGTCGCCCTCGTAACTGGCGTCGATAAACACCTGAGCGCTGAAGCTATGCTCGGCACCCGTTGCCAGTTCGGTAATGGTGATCGTGCGCGGGCGTCTGCCCTGCATCTCAACGCGAGCTGGATCGGCGTCGAACTGGTAGCCGCAGTACACGGTGATGGCGGGATGCTCGGCCAACAGCTCGGTAAACACCTGCTCGGCTACGCTGGGCTCGAAGTGGTAGCCGGCACTGGCATCCGCCACCTGCTTGCTGTCGGGCCCATAGTGACTGCGGTAATGGGCGAGTACGCGTTCGGTAAAGCGAGTGAACAAGCCGCGCGTTGCGCCCCGGGTGGCGATGTCGGTGGCACCAAGGCCGTTGGCCGGCAGGCCACCGATATGCTGACTGCGTTCGATGATGGCAACGCTGAGGCCGTCTTCGGCAGCGGCAATCGCGCTCATAATGCCACCAGGGGTGGCCGCGAGGACGAGCAGATCAGTAGCAGGCATGGTGCATTCTCCTGAGCGCCATTGTAGGTGGCGCTAGGGCGCTTTCACAATGGACCTACGCTCTATTTTATTGTACTTTAATGCTGTATGAGCGGTCTTAGTGGCAACTATGAGACGATGGACGGCCTGGGCGCGGCCAATCTGGAGCAGTCGCTGGTGGATTTCGAGGCCGCGTTCGGTGTGCGCCTGAGTATTCATGACCACGCCGCTCTGTTACTTGATGAGCGCGGCGAGCCGCTGCTGCCTGCTGCGCGGTATCGTCATCAAAACCCATTCTGTGACGCCGGTCGTCAGCGCAGCGCCTGGGATCAGGCCTGCATGCGCCATTGCGCGGGCGGTGTGCCGGCGCGGGCGGCCGATACGGCGGGGCCCTTTGTGCACCACTGTTGGAAGGGCTGCGCTGAGGTGGTGGTGTCAGCCCGACATGAGGGCATGCACATCTGCACCGTGTTTGCTGGGCAATGGGCTTCGGACCGCCACGCAGACACTGCGGCGGAACTGCCGCCAGCGCTTGAGCGGCTCCTACTGGCCTTGGCGCCGCGTGATTCCGCTGCCATGGCGGCCGTGGCCGGGCCGTTGGAGTTGTTGGCGCAGGGCCTGGTGGCGCAGTGCTTACCTGGTTTGCAGCTTGGCCACAGCGGCGACCGGCGGATGCAGATCCGGCGTTTCTTGATGTTGCGTGCTAGCGAGGATGTGCGCTTGGGTGACTTGGCGCGCGCGCTCGGCCTGTCACCGTCACGCACCGGTGATCTGGTGCGCGAGGTGCTCAACATGTCGTTTCAGGAGGCGCTGCGTGGTGAGCGAATCCGGCGCGCCCGGGCGCTGTTGCAGTACACCCAACTGAGCGCCAAACAGGTGGCGGAGCGGGTTGGCTTTCACAGTGAATATTATTTTAGCCGCGCGTTTCGCGCTGTGGTGGGCGAGGCACCGGGGCGCTGGCGGCGCAGCCAGCGGGGCTGATTAGCGGCGCGCTTTTAATAAGGCCTGGGCAACGGCCATGTCGTCGGGCGTGGTGATCTTCAGGTTGCAGGCGTCGCCAGGAACGATCGCGACTGGGTGGCCGGCGTGCTCCAAAATCGAGGCGTCATCGGTGACGACCCACGCTTCCTCAGCGGCGCGCGCAAAGGCTGCGCTGCCCCAATCGCGGCGAAAACCTTGTGGCGTTTGCGCCAGCCAAAGGTCTTCACGCGGCACGGTCTCAGATACCAGGTTGTCGACGCCCCGTTTCACCGTGCTGGTGCAGGCTTGGCATACCACTGCTGCGCCGGTGGTGGCAATGGCTGCGAGGCAGTTGGCGATGACTGACTGTGGTACGAGAGGGCGGGCGGCGTCGTGGACTAAAACGGTATCGATTTCAGGTGGCAAGGCCGCCAGGCCGGCTGCGACACTAGCTTGGCGGGTGGCGCCCCCAGGTACGATCCTGATTGAGAACTGGCACGGCCATTTTTCGACCGCCGCGGTGACTTGTTGCGCGATGTCGGCGGACACAGCGATTACCGCTGCATCAACCAGGCCATTGAAGGCTTGCAGGGCGTGAATCAGCACCGGGCGATCACCGAGCGCAAGCAGTTGCTTCGGTGTATCGGTGCCAAAACGTGATCCGCAGCCGGCAGCTGGCAGCACGAGGCCAACCTGCGTCATCGCCGGCGGCGGGGCCGAGGTGCGGCCGGGTCGTTCTGCGCTTGGCCCTGTTCGCGGGCCAAGCGCCGCGCGACGTCGTTGACGGCGTTGCGGTTTTGCGCTTGTTGACCACCAGGGTCGGGTGTCCGCGGACGCCCAGGCGCTTGACCTGGCGCGTAGCTTTGGGTTTCTTCCGAGGTCATCTCCTCGGTTGCGGCGCCGTCGTCGCTGCCTGGATCGGAGGCCCGTCTCTCAAGGGCCTGAACGCGGCGCTTGGGAACGCCGCCGGCGTACATGCTGTCTGGGAGGAGGGTCTCATCGAGCTTCTTGCCACCACCGCTAGGCTTGGCTGGTGCCGAGGCCTGGGGGCGCGCAGCGGCCGGCTTTTTGGCAGGTGGTGGGCTTGGCGGATTAGGCGTGTTGGCCGGGCGTTGACGTTCGGGGCTGCCAGCCTCAAGGACTTCAGGAGCAGCGTGGAAACGGCTCTTTAATCCAAGCACTAGGAATAAAATCAACAGCAGGCCCCAGATGCCGAGGTGAATCGGGCTGCGCCAGCGCTGGCTTGCGCCGTAATTGCCAATCACCGAACGCCACGCATCGCCAGACAGGTAATCGCTCCAGCCAAGCACCACCCAGCCGGCGGCATAGGCGGTGGCTGGGTCATCATTGCTGGCATAGGCGAGGTAGTGCTGCTGGGCCTGGCCATCGCCATGGCTGCCGGCAACCCGCCACGCGGCATAGGCGTGCTGGCGCAGTTGGGTGGCGTCGTTGGAATGGCCGTTCTCGGCGTCGAGGCGTTCGGCTAGTGCGGCCTGGGTGAACAGGGCGTGGCCGAGATAACGCCAGCTGTTGTTATGCTCGCGATTGGGGTCGGTCCAGCTTGCCCATGATTGTAAGTCAGTCCCGAGGCTGGCGGCCAGCAAGCCGGCGGCGTTGCCAGCGGTAGCGAAGGCACTGCGCATCTCGGCTTCGCCACCATCGATGAGGGCGGCGCGGGCTTGGTGAAGCAGCGTAAGGGCTAGGTTGGTCGGCTCGATCGCGTCGCGGTGATCGTTGAGGATGGTGTTGATCTTGGCTGCGAGTTCGGTGTCGGTGCCGTCTCGGCGTCGTTGCAAGGCCAGGCACGCCACCAACAGGTTGTTGTACAGATCAGGGCTGTTTTCGCCGAGTTGTTCGGCGCGCTTGAGGTCGGTCAGGGCGTCTTCGTGGGTCCACTCGCCGCCGCCGGCTTCAGCCAACTGCAAGGTGGCGGCGCCACGTCCGCGATAAGCGGTGGCTACCATCCAGGTACCGCTGCGGTTGGGGTCAGCCAAGTACTGTTCTAGGGCTTGGTTCAGCGCGTTGAAGGCGGCGAGATCCTTGCCTTGCTCAAGGCGAATCAGCCCGAGTTCAAAGCGGGCATCGGCGTCTTGCGGATCGGCTTCGAGCACGGCTTTGAAACTCGCCGCGGCCTTGGCCAAGAATTCCTCGTTACGCTCAGGATCGAGGCTGGCGATCTGACGCTGGAGGCGACCCAAGTTGTAGCGGGCGCCAAGTTGGCTCTGACCGTCGACGGCGCGCTCGTAGGTGAGTGCGGCAGCGATCAGGGCTTCGGTGCGGGTGGCCGTATCGGTGGCTGCCTGAGCGCTTTGCTCGTACTGCCGGGCCTCGAGCACGCGGTAGTCGATCGGAACGCTGGCACCACCGGCACTGACTAATTGTTTGGCTGCGGTCAGCAGTTGTTTGCTGCGCGGGAGATCCTGTTCCAGCGCTGCTTCGGCCATGCGGAAGTGGACCTCACCACCGGGGTCAGGCATACCCTTGAAGGTATCGAATACTTTGACGCAGGCCGCGTATTTGCCGAGGTGGTGGCCCGCATTGATCGCAATCCAGGCGGCGTTTGCGCGTACCGTCTGCTGATGTGGCGTGCCCGGCTTGTCGCGCGGCAAGGCCTTGAAGGCGCGGCCAGCATGCGCGAAAGCAGCGCGGTAATCGGCGGCTTGGCGATCGAGATCGGCCAGCTTAACCCAACCATCGGGCCAGCTGCGGCCTTCCATCAGCGCGGCAAGGCGCGCGCGGGCCTGCGGATGCTCGGCCACGATGGCGGCTTGGATCGGGGCCCATTCACCAGTGGTGGGCGCGTCGGCGGCTGCCAGTGGCAGTGCCAGCGTCACCAACAGGAGGGCGCCGAGCCAGCTAGGGTGTGTTTTGCGCGCGGCCAGCATAGCCGTGGGCGCGTGCCATGTGTTCGAGTTGGGCATCGGTATAACTGGGTAGGGGTGCAACACTGACGGTAACGCGTTTCTCGACGATGAAAGTCTTGGGAATCAGGAGATCGGACACTAAATCTGCAGGGAATCGTTGCCACCACGGGAGGGCTGTGGCGGCCACGATCTCGGCGCGCTCAATACTGCCAGCATCGTTGCGGCGCCAGGCGGTGGCGCGGATTTCTTGCGGCAGGTGCGAGCTGCGTTCGATGCCGGTGGTGGGGTATTCACCGGATACGTCGACTAGGGTGGCGGCGGGTTCGCTTTGGTCGATTGCGGCGCGATGTTCAATACAGCCAGTCAGTAGCCCGGCTGCAACGAGTAGGCTCGCTAGTGCCGGTTTGGTGCCACAGGCAGCCACACTAGTCGGCATCGACGGCCACTTCGAGGCGATCACGCGGCACCAGGCTGGTTGCGAGGGCGAGAGTCGCCACCAGAGCCAGAATCGTTTCCAGAGCGAAGACTCGCTCACTGGCTTTGTGCAGCTTACTGAAGGCGGGGTCGTCACGTGGGTCACGGTCTTCGAGGGCGGCGCGGGCTTCCGCCACTTCGCTGACTTGAAGGCTGGCCACAGCGTGACAGCCGAGCATAGCGGCAAGCAGCACAATCAGGAGCACTGGGCGCACGCGGGCGGCGCGATACCAATACATGGCCGCCGTGAGCGCGAGGCCAACCGCGGCGGCGATTGCGAGAATCCAGGCGATGTTAGTCCACCAGTCGAGAATCTGCCCGAATACCTGGCCGGCCACTTTGCGCCCGGCGAGGTCATCGAGTTGGGCCTTGAGGACGCCAAAGGCGGTCATCGCCACGCCAACCAATACGGCGTTGACGGCAGTCCACGAGCATGCCGCCAGTAGTGCCAGCATGCGTAGGAGTCGACTCATGGAATAACGTCCTCGAGGGGGCAAATGGCAATCAAACGATTGAGCGGGATTGCCATCGTTTTCCGATTCGGGCGAATGCCAATCGCCTGCGCCTCAATGGCGTAAACGTCGCGGCTGGAGTTGGCTTCGGCCTGTTGGTGCAGATCGACATCGCGCATGAAGAGATGGGCCGGGCCAACGTATTCGAGCGTGCCGAAGGCAGTAAAGCCGTCACCGATTTCGGCAACCACCTGACGATTGAGCAGGAAGTGCAACCATTCAGGTGAATCGGTGGTCATAACCCATCTCCGAAGCTCGGCGGCGGCACCGGCCCTTGGCCATGCAGATAATTTCGCATCACGCGAATGAACTCCTGCTGGCGCGGCTGTTTCATGCGTTTGAACAGGTTGTCGACCAGAATGTCGACGGTGGCGTCAACGTGCTCACCGTGCAGGGGGATCTCGGCCCGGCCCATAGTGCGATGGCCGCCGGCCGAACCAATCTTGCCAAAAGCGGCCTTAGCGCGCGAACCAACGTCTTGGCGGTGACCGTCGCCACGGAATACCACCACAAGGCGGTCGCCACACTTACCGGCACAGACCACCCAGTTGACGCCGCAGGTGAGCAGCATGATGTCGGCGGCTTGAACCAGCAGGTCGGGCGTGGCGATTTCACCAAAATGGATCAGCATCAAGTCGCGATAGACGATGCGATGCGATACGCCCCAGGCGATGTGGTCGAGCATCGCTTCTGGTACCTGACTCTTGTTCAGGCGTGACA
>JAQIBG010000492.1 GCA_027859175.1 Planctomycetota bacterium
TGCGGGCGTCGCTGCTGCGGTGGATGCGGCGGGTGCGGGCGCGGCCCACACCTCGCTCACGCTGCGATTGCCGGCGCGGTCGCGCACGTCCATGCGTAGGCGGTGGCTTTCGCGCGGGAAGGCGACGGCCCACTCGCCGTTCGGGGCTTGCTTGCCGCCAAAGGGAATCCAGCTCTCGCTGTCGTGGGGCGCCATCATGAACTGCACGCCCTTGTCGGCCGGGTTGGCGTCGCTGACGCGCCAGGTCACGCTGACCCGCAGCGGGTCGGTGGCGTCGGGGGTAACCGAGAAGGCCTCGATCACCGGGTCGCTGCGATCGATCAGCACCACATGGTTGGCCTTGGGCGGCTGACCGGCCTGGGGTTCGGCGTCGGAGCTGCCGTCTTTGTACACGGCCCGCGTAGCGAAGCCGTAGCGGCCATCGCGCTGGGCCTGGAAGCGGAAGGTTGGGCCGCCGGTGCCGGGCGTGACCTTTTCGCTAAGTTGCTTGCCCCAGGTGGCACCGTCGTCGGTGGTGACCCAAAGCTGGGCTTCAGCCACCCGGCTGAGGTCCTTGGCCTTGAAGTGGATCGGGATGGTATCCAGGCGCGTAATCAGCGCGTCAGCCGCAAAGGCGGGCGCGCCGAGACAGGCGATGACAAGGGCAGGTACGATCCGTCGAAGCATGGTGCTAACGGTAGGGGGGCGCGGTCGCGAACACAACGCCCGGGGTGCCGCGCGCGCGTGGCCTGGATAGACAGATTGGGTCAGCCTCTTGGTACGAAGGCTACGCTTTGGGCGCAAGTGCCTGGAGCTGGCGGCGCAGGACGGCCAAGTCGTCAGCTGGCATCTGGGCGCTGACTTCGAGAACGCGGACCCGCTCGGCCTCGGCGCCGCTGATCAGGGCCCGCCATTTGACTGCATCTTTGGCGGTAATCAGGACCAGGGCATCGGCCGGCGTCGCCGCAATCAGGGCCTGGCACTGCGCGCTGGTGAAATGGTGATGGTCGGCGAAATGGTGCTCGGCCACGATCTCGGCACCGAGATCGCGCAGCGTGCGGGTGAATGCGTTGGGGTTGCCGATGCCGCAGGCGGCGACCACGCTCTGGCCTGCTAGGTCTTCAGGCGTGCCGGCTTTCTCGCCGTTGAGGTGGCACAGGGCGCTGGGTGCATGGGCGCAGCACACAACCGGCGTGCCGCCTGTGCCGAGTTTGGCCAGGAGGCTCAGGAGCTTATCGCGGCGTTGCTCAGAGACCTGATCACAGCGTGTCAGTACGAGCAGATTGGCCCGGCTCAGGGCGCTGGGGTGTTCGCGCAGGAGCCCGAGCGGCACGGTGCGCCCGCGGCGGCCGTCGCTGCGGCCCCAGGGGCGGGTTGCGTCGATCGCAACGATGTCGAGATTGCGGTGGATCTGGCGATGCTGGAAGCCGTCATCGAGAACCAGGCAGCTCGCGCCAGCGGCACGGGCGCGCTTGGCGCCGCGAATGCGTTGCGGGTCGCACACCACTGGCCAGTCGAGCATTGCGGCTTCATCATTGCCCTGACCGTCGCCCTTGTAGCCGCGGCTGAGGACCTGGGGCTGATGCCCGAGCGCTGCCAGTTCGGCGCAGACTAGCGCTACCAGCGGCGTTTTGCCGGTGCCGCCGAGACTGATGTTGCCGATCGACACCACCGGCACGCCGGCCTGGCGCTGACGGCGCAGGCCCCAGTCGAACAGGAGATTGCGCGCGCGCACCAGCGGCCGGTACAGCATCCATGGGATAACTGCGAGCAGGGCCATTGGGCCAGCGAGCAGAGATTCGGCACGTTGGGTGGTAATTGCCACGGCGCCATGCTCGCAGCCCCGCGCGGCGCTCCAACCCTCAACCTCGGCACAGGGCTCGGCCGCCGCCACGTTCACGGTGCGTTGACCGATCTTTATCATTTTCCCTGGACCCGGCCCCAGCGCCGACATCGTTGACCACAGCGAGGGTAACCAAGAAGCCCGTGGGAAATGTGTTATGGATCGTGGTCGGCGCTGCTGCGCTCAGCGTGCTGACCGTATTGAGCCGAGAGGCCCTGGCCGCTTTCAGCTTCTCCGACATGGAAGAGCTGCTGCGTAAGAAGAACCGCACCAAGCAGGATCTGCCGCGCTTTGAGCGCTTCGCTGAACGTCTACGCGATTATCACAATACCTTCCGTCTGCTCGACTACACTGGCCGCATGGTGTTGGCGACCGCGCTGTGGGTGGTTATCAACCAGCATCAGGCGCCAGCGCCGGTGCTGTGGTTTATCGTTTTGGTGGGTCTGGCCTTGGTGGTTCTCGACTCAGTGGTGCGCCCGCTCGGCAGCAGCCACGCCGAGCAGTTGACCCTGTGGCTGCTGCGTCCGTGGACGGCGCTCTATGTGCTGCTGTGGCTCCCAACCCTGCCGTTTCGGGCTTCGGCCCAGGCTGTTGGGCACCTGCTGCGTTCGGGTGACGTTGAAGCCAAGGAAGAAGTCGACGACGAGATCATGGCTGCGGTCTCGGCTGGCGAATATGCTGGTCAGATAGACGGCCACGAACGCGACATGATCGAATCGATTCTCGATCTGCGCGATTTGGCGGTCGATCGCTTGATGACGCCGCGCACCGATATGAACGCGGTGCCCTTGGAAGAAGGCACCGCTGGGGCTGTGGCCTTGGCCAAACAGAGCGGCCATAGCCGGCTGCCGGTTTACGACGGCAACCGCGACAACATCGTGGGTGTGTGTTACGTCAAAGATCTGATCGGTCTGCCGCCGGATGCCTTCCCGCCCTTGGAAGAGGTGCTGCGCAAGCCCTTGCTGATTCCCGAGAGCAAACAGGTCTCCGATCTACTAGTCGAGTTCCGGCGCAATCGCATTCATTTAGCGATCGTTATTGATGAATATGGTGGCACTGCCGGCCTAGTGACGATCGAAGATATCATCGAAGAGGTGTTCGGTGAGATTGACGACGAATACGATGAAGAGCGCGAAGAAGAAGTGACTCCGCTCGATGACACGACCATGGATCTGGATGCCCGGATGCACGTCGATGAGGTCAATGAGCGCTTCGACTTCAATCTGCCCGAAGACGAGCATTACGAGAGTCTCGGTGGCCTGCTGACCAGCCGGCTCGGCTGCATCCCTGAAGTGGAGATGTACTGGGAAGGTGATGGCGCGCGGTTGACCGTGCTTGAGGCCACCGATCGCCGGGTGGTGCGCCTGCGTTTAGAGCGCGTTGACGCCGATGATTCAGGCGAGCAGAAGAGCGCCGGCTAGTTGGGCTTGGCGCTGCCGACCGGTCTGTGCGGGCGCATAGGCGGGGCACGCCAGACATGAATGGCCCAGGCTATCTCGCGGAGCATGGTCTGCGATGGCCTCTAGACAGTTTTGGGGTGCCTGTTGCAAGCTATGTGATCGCATGTGCTTAGGAGTCAGGCTGGGCAGTGTGACCTGCCACAGCGTGGCGCAGCTCTTGAGTCCCGGTTCATCCTTGCTGGAACGAGCTTGCAATCATAGCATTCGTCTTACTTTCTCCGCGCTTTTCAGAGCAGGGCAACGACACTGCTCTCCGACACGTTGATGAGGATCGATCATGGGCAAAGCTACTGTCAAATCTCCCTTTACGGCTGCTGAACAAAAGAAGTGGCGCGCAATCCTCATAGAGAAGCGGCGTGAGATCACCGCTGATATCAAGGACTTGGTTAAGGACGCGATGGACGCCGAAGATGGCCACGTGGCGCCAACCCACCAAGCCGATCGCGGCTCGGATGTTGACTTCCAGGAAATGTCCTTGGGCATGGTTGGCAACGAAGAGGAGATCCTGTGGCAGATCGACCGCGCCCTGCGCAAGATCGACACCAAGGAACCGCTGCCCTACGGCCTGTGTGAGCACACCCAGGAGCCGATCCCGAAGACGCGCCTCAGCCTGCTGCCGTGGACCCCGATCTCGATCGAGGGAGCCAACCACATGGAGCAAGAAGGCATGACCCTGTACGACATCGTCCTCGAAGACTGATTTCGTTGGCGGTGATGCTGTATCAACAAAGCCGGCGCTGTTTCAGCGCCGGCTTTGCCGTTTGGTGTGAGGCAGTGGATGCAGCCAGCTAGCGCGCGGCGAGCAGGATCGCCGCATGGCACACAATGGCCCTGGCTTCGCCAACCGCGTCTACCTGCTCATGTGAGCGCGCCTTCACGCCAACGCGATCGCTCGTGAGCTCGAATAGCTCTTGCAGCCGGGCCCGGATGGCCGGCTTATGCGGCCCCAGGCGCGGTTGCTGAGCGATGATGTTCACATCCAGATTGACCAATCGAAACGCGGCCAGGGCAGGCAATGCCAGCACCTCACGCACGAACTCGCAGGAATCGCGGCCAGCGTGGGCGGCGTCGGTGTCGGGGAACAGCTCGCCCAAGTCACCAGCACCCACGGCGCCCAACAGTGCGTCGCACAGGGCGTGAAGCACCACGTCGCCATCGCTGTGGGCAATCAAGCGGTAGGGGCAGGGAACGGTAACGCCACCCAGCACGATCCCGCCTGGGTCGGCGGGTTCGAGACGGTGGATGTCGAAGCCGATGCCAACCCGGCCGTCGCCGGGCATAATCAGCCCTGCTCGACCTTGGTTTGATAGGCGGCCGCGTTGAGCAGGCCGTCAAAGGGCGCCGCTGCGCTGGGCTTGATCCGGCAGAACCAGCCTTTGTCTTCGGCTGACTCGTTGACGAGTTCAGGCGCGTCGGCCAGGGCCTCGTTGATTGCCACCACTTCGCCGTCGATCGGGGCGTAGAAGTCGTTGACCGACTTCACCGACTCGATTTCGGCCAGGGGTTGGCCGCGCTTGGCTGCGTCGCCAACGGCTGGCAGTTCGACGTGGATTACCTCGCCAACTTCGCCGGCCGCAAAGGCGCTGAGCCCGATGACAACCTCGTCGCCGTCAAGCTTGGCCCACTCGTGGCTTTCCATGTAGTGCAGACTCATGTGTATCTCCGCTGTGGATGGGCAGCGTGCTGGCCGGTTGAGCTCGTGCAAGGGGCTGCCCCGGTTTGCTCCATCTCCTTGTGGCGCCGTCATTTCTGACGTCCGTGTGTCACCACCCCCCGAATCGGCGACATCCGGGGGATGGGCCTGGGGGCGGTGCTGACTATTCTGGCTGGTCACCTGTCTCGAGGGATCAATGGACGAGGATTTCCGGTACGGTCAGCTGGCGGTTGAAGGGCGCATCATAACGCCCGAACAATTCGATGCGGCGATGACCCTAGCCAAAGAGCGTAAGCAGAGCCTGCACGAGGTGTTGGTTGCTGAAGGTATTACCGACAGCACCACCGCTGGGCGTTTGCAGAAGGCTTTGCGCCGGATCATCCGCGATGAACGCGCCAAGAGCGAAGGCGGCCTGCTGGCCCAAAAGCAGGTTGGCGGCTACAAGCTGACGCGTCGTATCGGCGAAGGCGGCATGGGCGAGGTGTACCTCGCCGAGCAACTCAACATGCACCGTCAGGTGGCACTCAAGGTGCTGCATGACAAATGGGTGGATGACGAAGAGTTCCGCAAGCGTTTCCTGCTGGAAGCCCGTGCTGCTGGTAAGCTGTCGCATCCGCACCTAATCCAGGTCTACGACGTCGGTAAATACCAAGGGAAGTACTACTTCTCGATGGAATACGTCGATGGCGTGACCGCGGAAGATCTGATCGCCCACGATGGCTCGATGGCGATTGAGAAGGTGGTCGACATCGCTTTGCAGGTGTGCCAGGCGCTCAAGTACCTGGCCTCGCAAGACATCGTCCATCGTGACATCAAGCCCGCCAACATCATGCTGACCAAAGACGGCACCGTGAAGTTGGGCGACTTTGGCTTTATTCAGTCGGTCTATGATGCCGAACTGATGCAAGAGGGCACCACTCTCGGCACGCCCGACTACATCTCGCCCGAACAGGCGCGCGGTGAGCGCAACCTGGATGTGCGCAGCGATGTGTACTCCTTGGGCGCCAGCATGTTCCACATGCTCACTGGCAGCCCCTTGTTTGATGGCTCGTGCTCGAAGGTCATGCGTGACCATATCGACACCACGCCGCCAGACCTGACCGAACTCCGTGCCGACGTGCCGAATGAAATGGTCCGCATCTTAGGCAAGATGCTGGCCAAGGATCCGATCGATCGCTATCAGAGCGCTGACGACCTCATCGCCGACCTGGAGATGATGAAAATCGATCAGGCCGCCGATCAGGGGGCTCTGCCCTCGACCCGGTCTCAGATCTTGCATGTGATTTCGGCCGAAAAAGACCGCATCACCGAGCTTGAAGGCAGTTTAGGCGATCTCGACAAGCGCCTCAAAGTGGCCCTTTTCGTGGCCATGATGGGCTGGGGCGCCGCTGGTGCCGCGGTTTTGGCCTTGGTTGTGGTGAGTTTGCTGAATTAGAAGGTCCTGGTACGCGCCTGACGGCGCTTGGGTCTTAGCAGGCTGTTGAAATAGTTGAAGGGGGTCACCGACCCCCCTGGGTAAAGAGTCGCCTCAAGAAAACCACGAGAGGCCCACTGGGCGGGGTTATCGGGGCAGCCGCCCCGCGTCTAAGCCTGCTTGCAGGCGTTCCAGGACCCAGGACCGGATAGCGGCGCTCTCGGCAAAAGCGCGCAATCGGAACCAGGAACCTCCATTACCGGTTGCTCACCTTGCTAGGTGGCGATACGAATAAGGACCATGTTCGAGTTGGTTTTTCTCAGTGGTCCCCGCGCAGGCGCGATTATCGCAGTCAGCGGGACACAGCGAGCCGGGCGCAGCCCGGAATGCGAGATCGAGATCCCCGATCCCAACGTGAGCCGTCATCACGGTCAGTTTGTGTACGACGGCGTGTCTTTGCATCTGGTAGACCAGGACAGCTCCAACGGCTGTTTCGTTAACGACCAGCGGATTGAAGACGAGCCACTTAATCATGGCGACACGGTGCGCTTTGGCGAAACCCGGCTGCGGGTTCAGCGACGTAGTCGCAAAACTCAAACTTCAGACGTTGGCAGTCGCAGTTCGGTGTTCGGCTTCAAGGATGTCGATTCCGACGCCGACTTGTCGCAGTCGCTCTCGCTGTCGATGCTCAAGCCGGTTACCGGTCGTGAGCAGAACGCCGATGGGCTTGAACAGCGGCTCAACGCGATCATGTGGGTGGCTGAGCAATTGGCCAGCATCGCCAAGCTCGACGAACTGTACGGCCCGGTGCTCGACACCTTGTTCGAGGTGTTCCCGCACGCCGAGCGCAGCTTCCTGATGCTGGGCAACGAATACGAGAACCTGACGCCCAAGGCGATGCGCATTCGCGGCAAGAGCGATGCCACCCTGGCGGCCAATCACAATGCGGTGTCAAGCACCCTGTGTCGTCAGGCCTTGCTGCGCAAAGACCTGATCGTGTATCAGGAAGGCGCCAATACCGACTTCGATCAGGGTATGTCTATTGTCAGTTTGAACATTCGTTCAGCGATGGTGGTGCCGCTGATCGTTAAAGAGGAAGTCCTCGGCTTGCTGGTGGTGGACACCTCCGACCGCAGTCGCAGCTTCACCGAGCAAGACATGGAACTGGCAGCCGCGGTGTGCCGCCAAATTGCCATTGCCCTGAAGAACGCCTTGCTGCTCGAGCAGATGGCCGAAGAAACCAAAACGCGTAATAACCTGATGCGTTTCCTGCCCAAGCCGGTGGTTGACCAGGCGGTGTCGGGTGCGCTCGACCTGCGCCTCGGTGGCAGCACCTGCCACGGTACGATTTTCTATGCCGACGTGGTGGGATTCACCCGCATGTCAGAGCAAATGTCGCCAGAAGCTGTCATTGGGATGATGAACGGTTTTTTCAATCGCATGGTGCCGTGCATCGAGGCGATGGGCGGTGCTATCGATAAATTCATGGGTGACTGCATCATGGCCTTCTGGGGCGTGCCGTTCTCGCAGGAAGACTCGTGCATTCGCGCTGCCGCCGCCGGCCTCAACATGCAGAACGGCTTGGTGGGTCTCAATAGCTTGCGGGTGCAAGACGGTGAGCCCGAGTTGGGCATGGGCATCGGCATGGATGCGGGTCAAGTGGTGGCCGGCAACATCGGTTCGGAAGACCGCGTTGAGTACACTGTGCTTGGCAACACCGTGAACACCGCGCAACGGATTCAGTCACAGGCCAATCGCAATCAGGTGTTGTTGGGCACCACCGCTTTCAAAGAAGGCGCCGATAGTCTGTTTGCTGTACAGATGCCGCCGGTGCAGGTGAAAAATAAGCTTGAGCCGGTGACCACCTACAGCGTGCGCGGCGTGGTGCTCGAATCCGAAGCCGTGCTGCATGTGCCAGTATTAATCGGTGATGTGGTATGCGTGATTAGTCGCCGGCTGTCTGAGGGTGGCTTCATCCTGATCCATCCGAGCGATGTTGATCCGGATGGCCAGGAGATGACGCTGAATCTGCGCGAGTTGCCGCCGCGTTCGATTGGAAGTGCCAAGGTGGTGGAGCGGATGTCGGCCCAAGAGGTAGACGGTCTGCTCGCGCGGACCCAGATTGCTATCGAGGATCCCAGCCTTGGTGGCCTGCTGTCGGAAACGACCCTGGTGACCGATTTAAGCTGGGACGAGATGATGCGCTCGACCAGTTGAGTGCCGTGACCATCCCGCCGGCGTCCAACGCACGTCACCTTTATCTGCATATCCCGTATTGCGCGGCCAAGTGTCCGTATTGCGATTTCAATTCGATCGCCGGTCGTGAAGACGAGTTTGAAAGCTACGTCGACGCCTTGCTCGAGGAGGTGGGCCGTCTGCCGGTCGGGCCCTATGAGACCGTGTTCATCGGCGGCGGCACGCCCACGATTCTTGGACCGCAGGCGCTCGAACGTTTGCTGGCTGGCATTCGCGATCATATCCACCTGGCCGCCAACTATGAATGGACCTGCGAAGCCAACCCGGGGTCAAGCGACGCGGAGCGCTTTGCGCTGCTGGCCGAGCATGGCGTCAATCGTATCAGCCTGGGCGTGCAGGCCGTGCAAGATCACCATCTACGCTTTCTCGGCCGCGTGCACGATTTGGATCAAGCGCGCGGCGCACTGGCCTTGGCCAAGCAAGCGGTGCCGCGGGTGTCGGCTGATCTGATCATCGGCCTGCCTGGGCAAACGCGCAGCGAGTTGGCGGCCACCATCGCTTTTATCGGTGAGCATGAGCTCGAGCACGCCTCGGTGTACCACCTCGCGATTGAGGCCGGTACCGAGTTCCATGCGCGCTATCAGCGCGGCGAACTGCAGGTGCTCGATCAGGATACCAGTCGTGATCTGCTGGAGCAGGCCTGGTCCGGCTTGGCTGCGCTCGGTCTCGAGCAATATGAGACGTCCAATTTTGCGCGCCCTGGCGCCGAGTGCCGGCACAATTTGGCGTATTGGCGCCAGCGCGATTATCAGGCCGCCGGGTGTGGTGCGGTGTCAACGCTCGCTGGGCAGCGCATGACGCGCGAGAAGCATCCGGGGCGCTACATCGCTGCGATCCAGGCTGGCGGTGATGCGGCGTGGCAGGTGGAGGCCCTCACGCAGGTCGAGCTGATTGAGGAGTGTTGGATGCTCGGCTTGCGCCTGGCCGACGGCGTTGATCTGGCGGCCCTGCAGGCCCTCGGCGACGCATCCGAACGCTGGCACGAGACCGCTGTGGTCTTGGCCCGGCAGGGCTTAATTCAGTACGATGGAAGTCGCCTCGCGCTCAGCCCCGAGGGGCGGGCGGTGCAGGATGCGGTTACCGTTGCGCTGATGCCAGGATGAGCAGCGTCCACGCCTTGCATCGCCGCCGGAGCAGCCGAACGTCGGCACGCTGATGGACCGGTCCACCCTGCACGCCCACGCCTTGAAGCGCCGCGCCCTGCCCTGGGGTGACTGGTTTGGCCTGCTGGCTGCCGTGGGTGTTCTGTGGGTAGTGAGTTTGGTTGACCTGGTGCAGCCCAGTCACAGCGCCACTTTACTATTGCTGCCGGGCTTGCTGCTGGTGGCGGGTGCGCTGGCCGGTCGCTGTGCGACGCAAATCGGCCTGCCGCGGCTTACTGGTTACATCGTGCTGGGGACCTTGGTTGGCCCGGCGGTACTGCAGTTGGTGACTGAAGACCAGGTCAAGGTCATCAAGTCAGTGAACGAATTGGCGATCGGCCTGATTGCGATGATGGCCGGTGCCGAAATTCGGCTGTCGTGGTTGCGCAGTCGGTTAGCGGCGGTGGTAGTGTGTGCCTTGGCTAAGGCGGCGGTAACGCCACTGGCGGTGTTGGTGGTCTTGCTCTTGGTGCCGGGCATCTTTCCGTTTTGGGATGGGCTTGATGCCGCCGGTGGGCCGGCTTGGGTGCCGGCCTTGATGATCGGTTTTGTGGTCATGGCCTCGAGTCCGATGGTGGTGGTGTCGGTGATCAAGGAGACGCGTAGCGCTGGTCCGCTGTCGGAAATGGCCATGGGCCTGGCGGTGTTCAAAGACGTTGTGGTCATCCTCGGGTTCACCGTGTTGCTGGCCTTGACCAAGGGCTTGGCCGAGAGCACCGGTGATGACACCTCGGCCACTCAGATATTTTCAGTCGGTGGCACGGCCTTATTCCACATCGCGCTGTCGGTGGCCCTGGGGGTGCCGATTGGCTGGGGCTTGGCGTGGCTGTCTGAGCGAGAGTATCCGCGCTTGGCTTGGGCCTTGGTGGGTGTGTCGCTCGTGGTGGCCTTGCTGGCGCCGAGCCTGCACATCAAGCCCTTGTTCTGCCTGCTGGCGGCTGGCTTTACCTGCGAGAACATGTGGCCACGCCGCAGCGCCTGGGGCAGCCATCACCTCGAAGGCGCGCTTGGCCGCGTGTCGGCACCGGTGTTTGTGGTGTTCTTTGTGGCCGCCGGACTGGGCTTGCATCTCGACATGCTCAGAGACGCGTGGCTCGCAGTGGTGGTGCTGGTAGCCGTGCGCATGGCCTCGTTCTGGGCCAGCCTTGAGATCGGCTGTCGGCTCACGGGCGTGGAGCCCGTGGCTCGGCGCTATCTGTGGCTCGGCATGGTGCCCCAGGCGGGGGTCACCCTTGGCCTAGCAGCGATCATCGAGAGTTCATTTGGCGATTGGGGTATCGAGCTGGCCGGATTATTGGTGGCTTGCGTTGCGATCCACGAGCTGGCCGGCCCGGTTGCATTGACTTGGGTGCTCAAGCGAGCTGGTGAAGCGAAGGTTTGAGCGCGTTGGCGTGGAGGTTTTGGGTCCTGGGTCCTGGAACGCCTGCAGGCAGGCTTAGGCGCGGGGCGGCTGCCCCGATACCCCGCCCAGTGGGCCTGATCGTGGTTTATTTTGGCTGTTCCTACTTCCCAAGCGCCGACAGGCGCGTACCAGGACCCAGGACCTCTCAGTCCGCACTTACTTCGGGAAAATCCTTCAACCACTTCAACAGATGCGGATTGATGCCAGCATCGTTGTAGGCCTTGGTTACCGCGCAATCGCCACCGGATTGGATGATGAGTTCGCTGCCGTGGCTCATCGATGAATGGCCAACGATGGTGGTATGCACGCCTTCCGGCTCGAGGTCGCGGAGCTGCTCGGTGAGATGGTCGCCGCGCGCGGTGCCGAGGTAGAAGTCCATCAAGATCACCCGCGGCAGGCCACTGGGCTGAGATTCGACGGAATCGCGAAAGGCCAGCCAAGCCGCGTTCACGGTGTGCAGGCCAGCGAAGCGCCAACCCGGCGTGAGCTCGAGTGTGGCGGCGGTCACGTGGTGCCAAAGGGGGGTGTCATCAACCAGCCAAAGCAGGGGCATGGCGGGCATCCTGGCGCTGGGCTGGCGGTCGCAAGGCTGCGCGGCTCGGCGGTCTTGGCGCACGGGTGACTACCGGTGGTCAACTAGACAGCCGTGCCTCGCATCGGTCTGGGGTCTGGACCTCGGCCTCGCCGCGCCATCATGAGGGCCATGTACCCTGTCCAGCCGGTTCGGTATGTCGGCGGCTTCACCCGCACCGTTGGTCGCACCAGCGTGGCTGCGGTGATGGCTTTGGGCGAACTGAGCGTGTTGCTGGGCCTCGTGGTCACCGCCCTGCTGCGCGATCGTCAGCGTCGGCGCACGGTGGTTCTTCAGCTGTATTCGATTGGCTACCTCTCCTTGCCGGTGGTGGTGCTGACTGGCGTGTCGACTGGTATGGTGCTGGCGGTGCAGTCCTACGTGACCCTGGCCCGCGTGAAGGGCGAGACCATGACCGGTGCGATGGTCAACTTCTCGCTGGTGGCTGAATTAGCGCCGGTGCTGACCGGCTTGATGCTGGCGGGCCGGGTTGGCTCATCGGTGGCCGCCGAGATCGGCACGATGAAAGTCACCGAACAGCTCGATGCGTTGCGGGTCATGGGAACCGATCCAATCAGCTACTTGGTGGCGCCGCGCTTCTTGGCCTGCGTGCTGCTGATGCCGCTGCTGGTGGCGATCTGCGGGGCGGTGGGTGTGGGTGCGGCCGACTGGCTCGCGACCGCCGTGTGGGACATCGACAAGGGCGCCTATTGGGACAAGGTGCGCACCTACGTTGATGCCTACGATATTGTGGCCGGCTTACTCAAGGGCGTGTTCTTTGGCGGCATCATCTCCTTGGTCGCCTGTCGCAAGGGCTTGCACACTGAAGGTGGTGCGGCTGGCGTTGGCACCGCCTGCACCGAAGGCGTGGTCAGTGCGAGCATTTTGATTCTGGTTGGCAATTTCGTGCTGACCCTGGTGTTCCAACAGATTCATAAACTTATTTACTGATACGGTGACGATGTCTGACTCGAGTCTACGTATTGCCGTGGTTGGCGGCGGCATCATCGGCTTGGCCTGTGCGTGGCGTTTGGCGCGCGACGGGCATCGGGTTTACGTGTTTGATGGCGCGCACGAAGCGCGCGAAGCGAGTTGGGCCGCGGCTGGCATGTTGGCGCCACACAACGAAGCCGAAGAACCGGGCCCGCTGCATGTTCTCGGTACCGAGAGCCTCGAACGCTGGCCGGCCTTCCTCTCGGCCTTGGATGTGGATCACGGCTTGGTTGATTTTCGTGAACACGGCAGCCTGATTCCGATTATCGACGAAATCGATGAGCGCGAGGTACTCCGTAAGCAAGATTACCTCAGCATTGCCGGGATTGAGAATCACCTGCTGAGTCGCGCCGAGGTGCTCGACCAGGAGCGCAGTCTCACCACGGCTGTTAAGGGAGCCCTGTGGTTGCCGGCGGCCCAGGTCAATCCGCGCGCGGTGACCCAGGTCTTGCGCGAGCGCTGTGCCGAAGCCGGCGTGTCGTTGCGCTATGGCATCGCCGTGGCCGGGATCGCGGGTGGCGTGGTGCGGCCACGTTTTGGTAGCGAGGTGCAGGTAGACCGGGTGGTGCTCGCCAGCGGAGCGTGGACGCCGCATCTGGCGACACTGGTCGGTCTCGACCTCCCTGGTGAACCAGTTAAAGGGCAGATGGCGCTGCTCGGTGGCGCTGACCATCTGCTCAAGCATTTCGTGCACTGCCGCCATGCCTATTGCGTGCCGCGCGCCGGTAGTGGTGTGGTGATCGGATCCACCATGGTTCGCTCCGGTTTTGATCGCAGCGATGACCCTGATGCAGTTGACGACTTAGTTGCCGGAGCGCGCCGCCTGTTCCCGGCGCTCAAGCGCCACGAGCTCAGTGAATCGTGGACAGGTTTACGCCCACGCCTGCGCGGCGGCCTGCCGATGGTGGCAGCGATTGACGGTGTCATCGTGGCCACCGGTCACTTCCGCAACGGCGTGTTGTTGACCCCCATCACCGCCGAGTTGGTCGCCGATATCGTGGCCGAACGCCCCAGCACCATCGACCGCAGCCCCTTCGACGGGCGCGCATTGGACGATGAGGACACCGTTTAAGATCGGCGTCTTGCTTTGTGGGGTAACGCAAGGGCGCGAGGGAGCGAGGATTTGGAGGGGGGGGGACGGGAGTTGAGCCGGATGGCGCGGCAACCATTGAAGGACCACAGGCTCGCAGATACGAGCAGGCCTGATCTTGGCCGCTACCGGACCCCACCATGACTGCTCAAACACGGTCCCACCAT
>JAQIBG010000129.1 GCA_027859175.1 Planctomycetota bacterium
GATACCTGGCACGCCCTCACCGACGCCAAGGGAGCCACCAGCCGCTTTCCTCAGCGCGGCCCCACCATCAAGGTGCCCAACTTGCATCCCGACCGCGTCTATCTGGTCACGGCCTTTGATATGTTCACCGGCGAGCAAGCCTGGCAGGGCCGCGGCCGCAGCGACCGCCATGGCGGTCTCGTCATCGGCCTCGCTGCTGACGCACCGCGCCAGGTGTTGACGCTACACAGTGAAGCCAACGCCCCCACTGATTAGCTACTTACGTACGGTCAACTCAAAGTGATGCGTCAAACCCGATTCCGCCACTGGTCGCACCACATATTGGTACACACCAGCCTGCAAAGACAGCGGATACACCTCGACACCGGATGATTCATCCGCGCTCGGGTCGCCATAGAGGGCGAACGGCCGATGGCCTTCCCTCCGCTTCGTCGCACCATCAATATCCACACCCATAATCGGCCCCGACACCCGCGCCACGATCCCCACTTCGCGATCCGACATCAGAAGCGTCGCTTCCTTGGCCACAGGCGTTGGGGCCCCAACCGGCCGACCGGTTTTTGCATCCACCACCACGAATCCGTCGACGCGAGGCGTGTCGCTTGACTTGCGCTGCGTAGAAGGCGGCTGAACCCCATCTCCAGGTCGCGTTTTCTGCTCTGAACTTAGCCATATTGCGTCAAAACGAGACGAGCCCTCAAAGAGATGAACGCGCATCCGCTGGAGTCCAGACTCAGCGAATCGTACCACAATGGCCTGATCATCTTGCTCTGGCGTAGGCCGGTCGCCATTGCCACCACGCCAATGCCAGCCATCGCGCTTCCCCCAACCGGCAACAGTAGCCATGTTCGGATACGCCTCGGCACTCAGGCCCTGCCGATAGGGATCGCCAGCAAAACTGACCGGCGTTTCAAAGACAAGATCAACCGCATCACACCTGACGCGCCGATCCTCGCCTGCTTCATCCGGGCGGCATATGCCACGCATCCAAACATGATAGTCACGCCCCGCTTCGGCGTCGAAAATAAACAGCAGATATGGCTTACTCACCTCAATTTGATGACCGCTGGTATCGAGACGATGGCGCGTCTTAAGCGCCAGGCCTTCAATTGCATCAGAGTCAGCCACCACCTCCCAGTCGGCCTGTGCCGGAGCAAACCAAGCATCATTGGTCGTTAAAACAATATGCGGGATAGTGCGAGGCACTGATTGAGCAGCGGCCTCAGTACCAACTTCCGCAACCACCTCAGCCTGCCCGTTAATGATTTCCCAAGCGGCACGATGGTGTTCAAGGCGTCGATCAAGCACGCCAAACGCAGCCCCCACCTGCCATAATTTCTCACGGTGATCGGGCGACAAGCTGGCGGCAATCGGATTGAGCAGGGCGTACATCTGTTCAGGCTTCACCTGCGCCCACGACAGCCGCATAGACGAACGACCATCAGAGCTGCGCAATTCAAGACCAGCATCATCCACCACTGACAGTTCAAATTTGGCGCCATGGAAATCAATCCCAGCGCGACTGCGCACCAAGGCTTTGCCGTGTGCACGAATACTCGTCGGCAGCGCATCGCGAGCCGTCACCAAGTCAGATAACAGCGGCTCCCAGCCCTTGGGAACGCGGTGCGGCGCTGATCGCCCCGCACATATCGCCGCCACCCCCTTACGAATCGTCGCCAGACTGACAGCATCTTGCGCCAAACCATCTGATCCCACGGGTTCAACCGCTGCCGCAGGTTCGGGCTCTACAGATGACGCCACTGCCGCAACCGACGGCGAACTGACAACATCATCAGGACTCGCATCCACGCGATGGAACAGGGCCTCCGTCAATTCGGTCATGGTCTCCACACTATCGCTGCTCCAGCGCAGGCGCAGGTTCTGATTACCTGGCCCCTGGTGAAACGCGATGCGAAGCGGGTGGAACCCGGCCTGTAAGCGAATAACCCCACCACCAGAATTGACCTGATAGCCCCTATTGAGGTCGACAACACGTTCTCCCGCAATGAACAGCTGGGCCCCATCGTCTGAATCAAGTCGGAATCGGTACAGCCCATCGTCAGAGACCTTGAGCAGGCCCTCGATCAGCAGGGCATAATCATTGCTCCGCGGCGCGGCCGCAAGATTGATCGCGGGAATAAGCTGCGTCGCCGATGGCGTGAGGGTCGAAAAGTCTGGCAAGAATTCAAAGGTGCCGAGATAGGACTGTTGGCGCACACCGGGCACGACCTCAGAATCCAAGGGCAACACCGGCTCGTGAGCGACGCGGGGCTCTTCTGGTTCCGGTTCTGGCACTGGTTCTGCCGCCGCCGGCTCAACTCTTGGCTCCGCCACAACGGGGCTCGCCTCTCCAGGAACAACCGCAGGAGTAAGCGCAGGCGCGGGCGACCACGACCCTGCATCAGGCGCACGCTCAAGGTCATCAAGCGCAGCTAAACCGCCGCGATGCTCGCGCGTTGGCGGCGCTGGGGCGCTCGGCTCGGCAGCCCCTACAGCCGCCGATGGCGGCGCCAACGCAGCCGCGATTCGAACCGGCTGGGAACCAGCACTCAGCACCACGGCCATCACGCCGCCCAACAGCAGCACCACCGCGGCCACCGCAATCACCACCACCATTGGCCCGCGCGACGATTCACTGGCAGCGCGAACGCGTTTAGGCCGCTGAACAGCCTGCCCGCCGCTCTGGGCCCGTGCCGGGCGCTCATGGCGACCCGACGCGCGCGTGCGCGAAGACTGCTGACTGCCACGGCGTTGCGACTCAACACGATCCGAACCAGGACGGGCTGCGGGGGCCGGCCGCGCTGCGGGCGGCGCGGCACCCAACGAGGCAATCAGTGGGTCGATCGGAACACTCGCCACACCAGCAGAGGAGGCGCTGACGGCTTTCGCATCCGGCAGGGCGCCACCTGCCACCAATTCAAGGTCGCGCAGCAGGGCCATCGGGTCGTGATAACGGTCTTCCCAGCGTGGCGCCAAACCGCGCTCAAGAATCTGCGCCAAGCCTTCGGGCATATCCGGTCGTAGGCGCCGCGGATCGGTGACCTCAAGCTGGAACAAAGCCGGATCCAGCGTCAACGCACTGGCGCTATCAAAGGGCGGTTGCCCGGTACACATCGCATAGCCGAGCGCGCACACCGTGAACAGATCGCTACCAATGGTCACCTTATCCGGATTGAACACGGTTTCAGGTGCCACCCAGGTGTACTGCCAATTCGAGGTGCCGGTGGTGCGATGCTGACGCAGCCGGCCTTCCACCCAGCCCTGCCACGGATTGACCATCGCCACCGCGCCAGCCGCCCGCAGGTAGATGCACTCTGGCGCCAGCCAGCCATGGCTATGGGCCCCGCCCGCCGCTGCCTGCACCGCTGCCGCCACCTGCCCCATCATTCGTAGGGCATGGGCCGGCGGCGCTGGCGCCCCAGGAACACGCGTCGCCAGATGGGCGTCAGCGTCCACCACCTCGGTCACCGCATACAGAAAGCCCTCAGGCGGCCCGATGGCCAGCCGCTTATGACCGGCAGCAAGCAACTGAACGATGTTGGGGTGAACCAGGCCCGGCGCCTGCCGGCCAAGCGTCACCACCTCCGGCAATTCGCTGGCAAGAAAGGGGTTACGATACAGCCAGCCGATATACGCATGCTCGTCATCGGGCGTTCGCGCACGATACCGCCAGCCCAAACCGGGCACCTCAATCGGCTCGGTCAGGATAAAGCGGTCAACATGTATCGTGTCGTCAGGCATAGATTTGGGCGCAATTCACGACCCAGTCTAGCAAGCCTCTCGGCCCGGAGCAAGCTTGGGGCACCGCGGTCAGGTGAGCGGGTTGGGGTGGTCGGCACAGCGTGCCCAGGCATCACCAGCCTTGCCTTTGCCATTTTGCGGCTAGGTTTCGCCCCCTCACGACGCGGGAAAGCGATAGGCGACACGCCTCCCGGGTCTTTTTCACCACTCCCCTTATTATGGAAGGGCATCGCCATGGTTATGACCAAAGATCGCAAAGCTGAGATCATCAAGGATTTCGGCGGCACCGACGGCAACACTGGCTCCGCTGAGGTCCAGGTAGCCCTGCTGACCGAGCGCGTCAACTACCTGACCGGTCACCTGCAGACCCACAAGAAAGACCACCACAGCCGGCGCGGCCTGCTGAAGCTGGTGGCCAAGCGCTCCAAGCTCCTGAAGTACATCCACTCGCGTGACATTGAAGGCTACCGTGCCATCACCGACAAGCTGGGTATCCGCCAGAAGCTGTAAGCATCCGGGCCACGGCCCATGCCAAATCAGACACGGCCGGCGTCTATAACGACGCCGGCCGTTTGCGTTGGGCCATCACCCATAGCCATCGTTGCACCGAGTCCATAGCCGTATCGGTAGGCACGAAGCATGCTAACCCTTACGCATTGACTGCTTGGTAGCCGTGACACAGACTATTGCCTTCAATACCCCACCCTCACTCCTTCATCGTGGAGAATCTCTATGGCCGTTCCGTCTATCGGCGAATGCCTCAGCTATGGCGTCGACAACCTCAAGAAGAACCCGGTCTACGCGATCGTCGGCATGCTTCTGGTTGGCA
The DNA here is from genome assembly GCA_027859175.1 of Planctomycetota bacterium. Taxonomy (GTDB): domain Bacteria; phylum Planctomycetota; class UBA11346; order UBA11346; family UBA11346; genus GH22. Next base: position 4,571 of record JAQIBG010000129.1, read on the forward strand.
TCATCAGCTACGTCCCCCTCATGTTCGGCCCAATGATCTTCCCCCCGAAAAGTGGACAGTGTGATAAGGTTGTTTTGCCAGAGACCTCGGAAGTGGTTATAATTGCGTTGTGCCAGCCAGAGGGAGGTACCCGGGTGGTGCCGGGGCCAA
>JAQIBG010000158.1 GCA_027859175.1 Planctomycetota bacterium
GGATGCGGGGGCGCTTGACGACGTGGAGGCTGCTGGTGGGGGCGAGTAGGGATCCGGAAATCAAGACTTGGTCGAGGTAGCTCCAGTCGCCGCGATAATTATGCGTGCCGGGGCTGTCAGGCGCTGCTTCGAGGGTTAAGTTATACAGGCGGTTGCCGTTGAGCTTGGCGGCGCGGCCGATGTGGGCGCCGGCGCCGTCGCGCAGGGCTACGTTGTGGGGTTCGTCGTTGAAATCGCCCATCACCAGTAGGGGGACGCCGTCGGTGTGCGCGTCGATCGCGAGTTGCCGCAGGAGGCGGCCGTAGGCGAAGCGGATCCGGCTGCCAGGGGTCGGATCGTTGCGTTGGCAGGGGCCCGAGCGCTTGCTCTTGCTGTGAAGCAGGGCGACGCGCAGGCGGGTGCCGGCCAGGCGTGCGTGAACCAGGATGGCGGGGCGCACGGCGTCGGAATCGAGCGGCCAGTGGGCTTCAACGCGGTCTACGCGGACTGCGCCGTCGCGGCGTACCAGCACGCCGACGTCGATGCCGCGGGGGTCTTTGCTGTCGATGTGGGCGGGGCAGATGTAATCGAGGTGGCGCTGGTGCCAGCGCAGTTCTTGCACCAGTTCGTCCATCACGGCGCGATTCTCAACTTCGGCCAGGCCGATGAGGTCGCTGGCCGGGTTGACCATGCCGAGGATTTCGGCGATTTCGCTGAGGTCGCGGCGGTAGGCGTGGTTGCTGCGCACCATGTCGCCGGTATCGGGGTCGTCATGATCGTCGAACAGATTGCCGACGTTCCACCAAGTGAACACGCTCATGGGCATGAGGATCGCGCGCTGGCTGGGGGTGCCAGGGTTTTCGCGCTCGCTGCTTGGCGTGCTCAGGAGGTAAGCACGCCGATGCCGGTTCCGATCATGGTGATGCCCGCGAGCAGGACGATGGCGGGCGAGCTGCGGCCGTGATCAAGGATGCCTTTGACGCCAGCGAAAGCGGCGACCAGGCCGAGTGCGGTGATGCCGGCGCCAAGCCCCATCAGGCTGAGGCCAAGGGCGATGCGCAGAGCGCCGAGGCTGCGTTTCGGCTGGCGCTGTCGATACGGACTGCGGCCGCCACGATGGGCCAGGGCGGCCTTTTTATTGGCGGGCTGGCCGCCAAGTTGCGGGTTGTGTCCGCGATAGCCCACGGTGGGGGTGCCGGCGCGGATCAGCTGGTCGGCAAAGCCGGTATGCATGGTTCCCATAATGCCCATATGCTAGCGGCGTGCGGGCCGCAGCGCTGCGTGGGTCAGGGTGGTTTAGCTGCGGCTGTGCTTGGCGACGATCGCGGCGAGGTCGGCGATCTCGAAGGGCTTGGCGATGAAGTCTTTGGCGCCTTCGGCGATCAGTTCATCGATGCCGGTGTCGCGCACGAAGCCGGACATGATGACCACGGGCACGGCGCGGTTGATGCGCTGGCATTCGCGTAGGACCTCAGAGCCATGCAGGCCGGGGAGGACCACGTCGAGCAGCACCAAGTGGAGGCTGCCGTTTTGCTTGGCGAACAGGGCCACGCCTTGCTCGCCATCAGCGGCGGTGATCACGCTATGACCAGCTTCGCGCAGCACGTCGCTGGCGATTTCCAGGACGGCGGGGTTATCGTCCACCACCAGAACGGTGCTGGGTTTTGATTGGGATGTGGGTTCGGGCATAAGGGGGCGCTGTTACAACGTTCCGCTTAATATAAAGCTGTTGCATCGCGCAGCAAGGATCGTGAATAGTGGGTTAACGATCGCCAGCCATGGCCTGCGCCGTCACCTAAGCCATCACCACACGGCCACCGTAATGCTGTGTCGTGGCAAAAGCTTCCAGCCGGCGCTGGCGGCGGGTCCGAGCCGGGTGAAGCCGTTTTCATCGATGCGCCAGTATTCAGCGCCGGATGCGGAATCAGCCGCTTTTGGGGCGCTGGCGACCTGATCAGTGGTGTTGACCAGCACCAGGCTGGTGCGCGCGTCACCGGCCACCTGGGCCGCGTGCAGGCCATCCGCGCTGGGGAGGGTGGTCCACTCGCCGATGCAGTGCCGGTTGGCGAGGTGGTACCAATGCCCGGCCGGGCGCAGGCGGTAGGCGCCGTCCATCTTGCCGTACACGCCGTCGCATTCGTTCCAGGCCATCATCGCCTGCACGCCGCTGGGAATGCAGCAGCAGGCCATGGCGGCGTCGAAGCAGGCGCCGCGGTGATCGGGCATGCGCGGGTCGAGGCTGTCCCAGGTCCAGGCGACGTTGAATTCGTTGAGGTGCAGCGGTAGGTCGTGAAGGCCGCGCTGATTGAGCATGGCGCGGATGTCGGCGAGCGATGCGGCGATCACGGCGGGCCGGGCGAACAGATCGCGGTCGGGCGTGTCGGCGCTGCCGCAGCCGTAGGCGTGCACCGAGAGCACGTCGCAGTGTTCGCGGCAGGTGTCGATGAAGCCGGCAACGTTGTCGAGTTGATCGGGGCGGGTGAAGGCCGGGCCGCCAACCTGGGTGGCGCCCGCGGCGCGCATGGCGCGGCTGCAGCGGGTGTAGAGCGCGGCCATGTCGGCAGCGTGGTCTGCCTCGCCGCGGGCGCGTGGCGCGACGATCCAGCCTTGATCGAACTCGTTGGTGGCCTCCCACCAGGCGACTTGCAGCCCGTGGGTGTTGACCACCAGGTCGACCAGTTCGGCGTACCAGGCGGCGGTGTCGTCCCAATGCGCTGGCGCCAGCACGTCGCCGCGTTGTTGCAGCCACACCGGCCAGCCGGGAATGTTGATGATGAGCTCGCCGGTGTAGTGCTGCCACGCCTCGCAGCAGCGCGCCACGGCTTCGCGGTCCCAGCGCTTATGTGCCACATCGAGCCAGCCACCGTGATGTGCGCGCGCGTCTTTGAGCATGTTCCAGGAGTGGATGCGCAGGCTGCGCACGCCCATGTAGGCGAGGTGGGCTTGGTAGAGCGGATGCTCAACATCGGCACCGTGGCAGCCGCGAAACGCATTGAGGCTGAAGTGCGCCGCGGTGCTGGTGCAGGTATCTGTGCTGGTGCCGGTTGTGGTACAGGCCTGGGTGCTGGGCATAATTGCTCGATACTACTCGATGCTGGGCGGGGTATCGCTGGCGTCGCTACGCAAGACAACGCAGTCGAGCTGCGGGCTGCCGGCATCGCCGCGAATGATGTAGAGTTGGGTGCCGAGGGTGGCTTGGTCGAAGCGGCCGAGCCGGGTCCAGGTCCAGTCTTCGGGTTTGGTCCAGATCCACTTGACGTCGTTCTGTTTGCCGTCGGCTTGTTTGGCTTTGAGGGCAATCGGGCCGCCGCGGTGGTGAATCCACGCCGAAAGAGCGCCGTCGGCCTTGGGGGTGTCGGCAATCAATAATGGTTGCCACGCGCGATCGCTGGTGCTGGCGGCGCCGGCTGAGCAGGCCGCGTCTTGAATCACTTTGGCGTCGGAGCTGTTCTCGGCTTCGATGCGAAATTCAGCGGCGTGAAGGGTGAGGCAGGTAAGGCAGCAAAGCAGGATTGTCTTCATGGCCATAAGGGTGGCTACGGCGGTTTAGTTTCGCACAGGTTTTCGCGTTGGTAACGAAACCCGATGCGAAACTCTAGCGGGCTGGCAGCATGCACAACATGACACGTTTCCTCGCTCTGCTCGCTTGTTCCGTCCTGGCCTTGCCGGCCCTTGATCACGTGGTGGTTGACTGGGCCGCTGCAGAGGGGGCGGTGCCGCCGCGTCTCTACGGAATCAACCTGTGGGGCGGGATGGACCCAGATATTGCTACAGCTGAAGGCTATCGGGCTGGCCTAGAATACCTCGCGCCTGAAGCGGTGCGTTTGCATTCGGCCGAGATGTTGGGGACGGGTCGCCAGAGTTGGCTCAACCATGAAACCAAGGCCTGGAATGCAGAGCGCATCGCCACGGTGATGCAGGCGCTCGACCCGGTGTTGCCGGCTACGCGGATGATTACGATTCCGCATTGGCCCGACTGGATGAAGGGCGAGGGCGGGCGGCTCGACACCGCCAAAACCACCGAGTATGCCGATTTCTGTGCTAGCTTGGTGCGGATTGTGAACGTTGATCTCGGTATGAAGGTGCAGTACTGGGAGCCCGTTAACGAAATCGAGAATCGCTATAAGGGCAAGCTCGATGAGATGGGGGGCCTGTTTAAGGCCTGTGCCGACGCGATGCGCGCGGTTGACCCCAGCATTAAAATTTGCGGCGCAGCGTGGACGCACCCCTACCAGGGTGAGGGCATCGCACGCTTCCTCGATGCCGCCGGCACGGTGGACGTGGCGACCTATCATAATTATGGCAGCGGCGACAAGGATGCGTCTGACGATGTACTGTGGGATGCAGGCATTGGCATCGCCGGTGGCGCGCGCGGCTTGCGTAAGCAGCTCGACGAGCGCGGCATGGCCGACACTGAAATCTGGCTGGGTGAGCACAACGTGTTTTGGACCTGGCGCGCCGACCACGAGAAAAAGCGCATGGCCAAGATGACCGGTGCGCTATTCGATGCGCTCAACTATGTGCAGCTCGCGCGTAGCGGTGCGGTGGCGGTGGGCCTGGCGTGGAATGATCATGACGGCACCTATGGCAAGATGGTGGGCGAGGAGTTCCGGTTGCGACCGGCCGGCCATCTGATGCATCTGCTCAACCGCGACATGGTGGGCGAGATGGTGTTGGCGCAGACCACCACCGGCAAAGACGTCACCGCGATGGCAGTGGTTGGCGCCGGGCACCGCGCCGTGTTACTGATCAATCGGGGCGAGGAGCGGGAGCTGCGTCTGGTGCAGGTTGATGCCTCGGCACCGCCCACTGCTTGGACGCGTGCCATCCTTGCCAACTCGGAGCTGACCAGCGTCAAGGAAGACGCCGCTGCGTTCACCGCGCCGGCTCACAGCGTGACGGTGTTACGCTGGCCGCCGATTGCGCCTGCTCCTGCGCCCGCTCCCTAGTCGGAAAGGCCGCGCGGTCTGGCGGCGAGGCTAGCGTCTCACGCTATGCAGAAGCTTGCACCGGGATTCCTGGTGCAAGTTGGCTGCGTGAGGCGAAACCGGTTGCGCAATGGTCAAGCTCATCGACGTGGCAAACAAGGCGGGGGTCAGCAAGGCTACCGCGAGCCGGGTCCTCAATGGGCAAGCTGAGCAACATCGTATTGCGGCTGCCACCGCTGACCGCGTGCGACGCGCGGCCCGCGACTTGGGCTATCAACCCAGTTCGCTGGCGCGGGCACTGTCGGCGGGTGCCACCGACACGGTAGGCCTGATCTGTCAGAGCACCAATTTCACCGGCAATGCCCAGACGCTGTTTAGCGAACTATTGGCGGGCGTCAGCGCTTCGGTTCGTGGCGCTGGCAAACATTTATTGCTGCCAAGTGAGACCGGCCGCTGGGAAAGCTTGGGCCTGACCGGTTGGCTGGCGAAAAACTGCGAAGCCTTGGTTGGTTGGAGTTATATTTGCACGCCTGGCTTCACCGACCTTGATCTGAATAGCCTGACGGTGCCGTTGGTGTTGGTGATGGAGCCGATGCATCGAACCGACTTGCCCTTGGTGCTGGCTGATCCTGCGCCTGGCATCTGCACGGCGATTGATCGCTTGGTGGAGCTTGGCCACCGGCGCTTTGCTTGGGTTGGTGTGTCGGGTCAGATCGGTGACACGATTGAGATGCAACGCTTTGCGATTGCCAAGCGTCACCTGTTTAGAACCCACGATCTTGAGGTCGAGTTTTTGGCGGCCACTGATTCGCCGCCGCCGGGCCATCTGCGGCCGGGCGCCTACATCGCCGCTCACGCAGCGCGCATGCACCAGTTGGTGCCAGAATTCCTGAAGTATACCGCCCTGCTGTGCCACAACGATGTTATGGCCGTGGCGGTACAACGTTTATTGCAGCAGGCCGGCCGTGCGGTGCCGGCGCAACATTCGGTGGTGGGGATCGATGGCTTGTATGCTGATATGGGGAGTCCGGCGGTGAGTTCGGTGGTGATGCCGTTTCAAGAACTCGGCAGCGCGGCTGGCAACTTGGCGATTGAGCTGGCACGTCTGAATGCCGACGCGCGCCGTGAGTATCATGGCTTCCGTTTGAGCCTGCCTGCGGCCGAGATTCGTGGCGCCACGATTGCTGCGGCCCCGGTGGATCAGCCATGACCAAGCGGCCAACCATTGCCGACGTGGCCGAGGTGTCTGGCGTGAGCAAGGCAACGGTGTCGAAGGCCTTGAATCACCCCGATACCTGCGAAATTTCGCCCGACACCATCGCGCGGGTGCAGGCCGCAGCCGAGCAGTTGGGCTACGCGCCGCGCGGACGCGGCATCACGGTGGTGCGGCGCATAGCGGTGGTTTCGGGCAGCCCGGCGCCGGTTACCAGCGGCGCCTTCGCCGGTTTTCTGGATGCCTTGATGCGCGCGGCGCTGGGGCATGATCTGCAGGTGCAGTTGGTGCCAGCGATAGATACCCTGGCGCGATTTGAGCAAGATTTGGCGGCGAGTCGGATTGAAGGCGTGATCGTTTCTGATCCGATGCCCGATCAATTGGATGTGTACTTGGCGCAGCGGCGCTTGCCGACGGTGTTGGTCAATCAGTACTCCGATCAGCGCTTGAGTCAGTTGCGGCCTGATGATCGCAGTTTGATGGCAAGCTTGTATGATCATTTGGTGGCGCTGGGGCATCGCCGCATCGCCTACATTCAGCGCGAACGGTATGGCTACCATCCGTCGGAGTCGATTCGTCGGGCTGCGTTTGAAGACATGTGCCTGCGTAACGACATTCCGGTTCGTGAGTGCATCGGCCCGTACGGGGCACTGACCGAGAACCTGGGTGATGCCACGGCGGCCGTGGTGTATAATGGACACGACGCGCTCGAATTATTGACCGAGTTGCGCCAGCGCTCGGTGCGGGTTCCGCGCGATCTCAGCCTCGCGTGTTTCGACGATACCGACGCCACCGCGCTGATTACGCCCGCGCTGACCTGTGCGGCGGTGCGCGGGCGCGACATGGCGATGCGTGCGGTGGAGCTCTTGGTGCGGCAATTCCGTGGCGACACCGATCCGGTGCTCGAGCACTTGGATGGGCCCTTGGTGGTGCGGGCCTCAACCGGGCCGTGCGTTACCAGCAATGACATGTGATTTGTCCTAATCAGGGCGGCTTGGCTCGTCTTGAGTGCGCCTCGGCAGGCCTAGGATCAGTGGCGGGAGTGTGAGGATGACAATCTTCTGTGTTGGCAGTTGCAATATCGACTTGGTGTTGCGGGTTCCGCATCTGGTGCGGCCCGGCGAAACCTTGGCCGCGGCAGCCTGTGAGCAACACCCCGGTGGCAAGGGGCTCAATCAGAGCGTGGCCTTAGCGCGGGCTGGAGGCAGCGTGCAGCACGTCGGCTGCCTGGGTGGCGATGGCGCGATTCTCGAGGCGGTGTTGACGGTCTCGGGCGTTGGCCTCGACGCGATGATGCGCCAGAGCGGCCCCAGCGGCACGGCGATGATCCAAGTCGCTGAGGATGGCGAAAACGCGATTGTGATTGCGGCCGGCAGCAATGCGGCGGTGACCGTTGAAGCCGTTGATGGCGTGCTCGCGGCGGCTGAGCCCGGTGACCTAGTGGTGATGCAAAACGAGACGCCCGATCCGGGTGCCGTGCTGCGCCGCGCGCGCGGTTACGGTTTGCGGATCGCGGCCAACCCGGCACCGATGACGGCCGCGGTGGCCGCGTGGCCCTTGGCGGAGTTGAGCTACCTCGTGCTCAATCATGATGAAGCCGCGGCCTTGGCAGGCAGTGATGATACCGCAGTGGCGATGCTCGATGTTTTGTGCGCACGTTATCCGCTGGTGTTGATCGCGGTGACCGACGGTGCGCAGGGCGCACACCTCGGGCGCGGTGCCGAGCGCTGGCATGCCGCGGCGCCGCGGGTGGCGGCGCTGGATACCGTTGCTGCGGGCGACACCTTTACCGGGTATCTGATTGCCGGGTGTGAGCGCGGCGATGATCCAGGCGCCGCACTTGCCGAAGCGGTGCACGCGGCCGCGTTGGCGGTGACGCGCGCAGGTGCAGCGCCGAGTATTCCCACACGCGACGAGGTGCTGGCCTGGTCGCCGTGAGTACCCGCCCTGATTAAAGGGGCTTGGTCTTGCCTCAGTGGGCCAGGACTAAGGCCAGATGAAGAGCGATTGACCCGCCTGCGGTGCAGTCGCGCTCGCGTAGGCGCTCGCGTAGGCCTTCGCCGCGGATGGCTGTGCGGCTCATGTTCGGTTTCGTTGGCATGCACTCGTTGACCTGTATTGCCCCTGTGTGCAAGATCGGCCGGTCATGCCGTCTCTCGTTTTGTTTGGTGCCGGAAATATCGGCCGTGGTTTCATAGCCCCTGTGTTCACCGCTGCTGGTTGGCAGGTGACGATGGTCGATATCGATCAGTTGCGCATCGCCGCGCTGCAGCATCGCCGCGCGTACACCATCATTGAGGTGGCGGCCACGGGCGAGCGCTCGGTATCGGTGGCCCCGGTTGACGGCATTCTCGCAAGCGAGGTAGACGCTGTGGCGGCGGCTCTCGCTGACTGCGATTGTGCGGCCACCGCCGTGGGCTTGGCTGCGCTACCGCACCTCGGCGTGCCGCTTGCGGCGGGCTTGGCCAAGCGTGATCGTCCGCTTGACGTGCTGCTGTGCGAGAACGGCCTGGAAGCCTGTGACTGCCTGCGCACAGCCGTGCGAGCGGCCGGTGGTAACGATGCTCAGCTTGGCTGCGTGCGGACCTCAATCGGCCGCATGATTCCGCCCGGCACCAGTCATGACGATCCGCTCATGATTCGCGTTGAGCCCTACAACCATCTGCCGGTGGCCAGCGCCGACTTCCGTGGGCCGATCCCGCAGTTGCCCGGGCTTGAGCCGCAAGCCAACTTCAGTTTGGTGGTCGAGCAGAAGCTCTACCTGCATAACGCGAGCCATGCCGTGCTGGCGTATCTCGGCGCCGAGCGCGGCTACGCAACGATTCCTGACTGCATGGATGATGCCGGCCTAGTGGCGCTGATGCGGCAGGCTGCCGGCGAGGTGAGCGCGGCGCTGGTGCGCGCGCATGCCGACAGCATGGCTGAGGCGGCGCGCATTGCTGCCTCGTGCGGCGACCTGCTCGATGACCTATGCCTGCGTTATCGCAACCGTGGCCTGGGTGACCCGGTGCCACGTGTGGCGCGTGATCCGGTGCGCAAGCTGGGTCCGCGTGATCGCCTGATCGGCGCGGCGCGCTTGTGTCATCAGCAGGGGGTGGTGCCGCAGGCCTTGGCGCATGCGATTCTGGCCGCGTGCCGATACCGCGCTCCGGATGACGACCCCGGTGCCGCAGCCTGGAATGCCCGGCACCAAGCCTGGCCGCAACTTTTAGCTGACATTGCCCAACTCGACCCTGAGGACGATCTGATGAGCACATTGACCACTGCTGAACGTCAACTCCAAGCGGCGCAGCGGATTCGCGCAGCCGGTTTGCTGCTGCGCGATGATGAGATGACCGCGATTGAGATTGCCGATTTTGGCCTCGACCGTTTCGACCAGATCGGTTTGGCGATCTCCGTGTACATCAACACCGACCGTTACTGCGCCAAAGAATTGGCGATGCTGCCGGGCCAGATCTGCCCCGAACACCGGCATCCGTCGGTGGACGGCATGCGCGGCAAGCAGGAGACTTTCCGCGTGCGCGCTGGCACCTGCCATCTGTTCCTGCCGGGCCTAAACCGCGAGCAGGGCGGCGAAGCGGCCGCGGCCTTCTGGCCCGCCGACAAACGCGACAGCTTCACCGTGTGCAAACAATTAACCCTGCAGCCCGGCGAGCAGTACACCATCGACCCCGACACCCCACACTGGTTTGTAGCCGGCCCCGAGGGCTGCGTGGTCAGCGAGTTCTCCTCCGCTAGCCGCGACGACGCCGACATCTTCACCGACCCCATCATCGACCGCATGGCCGGCGCCGGCCCCCACCCCGGCTAAAGTCCTCTATTATGTGGACCGATCTTGAAAGCCTATTCTCTCGGATAACGCGAGGGCGTGGTGTGAGACCGGGAATTTACGCCAGGACGCCAGGCTGGAATTGTAGGGGAGCTTGCTTGTGATGAGAGAGGTTGGTGGAATGAGATCGGAGCGGGGGCTGTTTTGATGCGAGGCATTGTGAGAAGCTATTTCCCCTGGCGTCCTGGCGTCCTGGCGTCCTGGCGTAAAATGGGAGGCTGAGATGCACATATCGGCAAATAACCCCCTGGCGTCCTGGCGTAAAATGAGAGACTAAGAGAGATAGTTATGAATGACCAGTTGCACGTGTTGGCACAGACTTTGGCATCGAGTGAGCTTTCGGCTTATCGCTTGGTGGCGGGATTTGATGGTTTTGTGGATGAGATGATTGAGGTGGTGGAGGAGCGGCAGGCGCTCGATGCGCATACGCGGGTGCCCACGATTGCGCGCTTTGCGGAGTTGATGGCGGCAGCGGCGGGGCGTTCGTCGTTGCGGGAGATCGTGGTGCGATCGCAGGATGCGGGCGGTTGCGCGGTTAATCTGGGTGATGGGATTGCCGCGCTGGGGGTGGCGGTAGATTTATTTGCGACTCTGGGCGATCCGGTCCACAAGGCCTTCGCTAGCGTGGTGGATGTGTGTGCATCGGCGACTTCGTGGGGCAGTGAGCCGGGGCGGACGCTGGCGCTCGAGTTTCAGGATGGCAAATACATGCTGGCCTCGATGGAGCAGTTGGCCGAGATCGATGAGGCCCTGCTTGATCAGGTGTTAGCCGATGGGCGCTATCGCGCGGCGTGCGAACAGGCTGGCGTGATTGCGTTGACCGACTGGACCCTGTATCCGCATATGACGGCGTGTTGGGCCAAGCTGCAACGCGAGGTGTACAGTAAGCTCAGCCACCGCCCTTGGTTCTTTATCGACCTGGTTGATCCGCGCTCGCGCAGCGAAGCCGATATCCGTGCGATGCTGGCAACGATGCGCGGCTTTGAAGACAGCGGTCGGTGCTGTTTCGGTGGCAATCGGAACGAAGGCAATGCCTTGGCGGCCTTGCTCGGTGTGGCGACCTGTGACGATGACGGCCCGCAGGCCTTGCTTGACCAGTGCGCGGCGCTGCAGCAGGCGCTCGGTGTCAGCCAGGTGACCCTGCATGGGATTAAGGTGTCGGCCACGGCTGGTGTTGCCGGGGCTGGTTGGGCTAACGGTCCGTTTACGCCGACGCCTAAAAAGAGCACCGGCGCGGGTGATCGCTTTAATGCCGGTTACTGCCTGGGGCTATTGCTGGGGCTCGATGCCACTCAGCGTCTGTGCTTGGGCAACGCCACGTCGGGTTTTTTTGTGCGCCATGCGCGTAGCGCCACTAAGGCCGAGTTGCTGGCCTTTATTGCGGACTGGGCGGCAGGTCGGCTGTGAGCAGGTGGGCAAGGCGCAGGATCAAGGCGACGCTCGAGGCGTGATCGATGCGCCCGTCGTGGCAGGCCGCCACGGCCTCGTGAAGCGGAATTGCCGCGGCAACCAGATCTTGCTCTTCGTGGTCACCCGCGAGCGGTGGGCTGGGGCTGAGTTCACTAGCGTAGAACAGATGGATGCAGCCGGCCACGCGCGCGTCGCTATGACACATGCTGCCAAGGGCCTTCCAGCGCGCGGCCGTGTAGCCGGTTTCTTCTTGGAGTTCGCGTTTAGCCGCGGCGAGTGGGTCTTCATCGGCTTCGCACGTACCGCAGGGCAATTCCCAGGTGCTGTGCTCAAAGGCCCAGCGCCATTGGCGCACCAGATGGAGCTGCTTGGTGTCGTCGACGGCGGCAATCAGGATGCAGTCTTTGCGTTGAAAGTAGCCGTAGAGCCCAGGCGCGCCGCTGGGGCCGAGGATGTCGTCCTCAATCAGCGTGGTCCAGGGGTTGGTGTACATGACGCGGCGCGCGGTGAGGCGCCACGGGTTGGCGGGGGCCGGTTCGAGCATGACGTGCATCGTGGCGGCGAGGCCGGCGCTACAATACGTGAGAATAGCAAAGCCCGGCCGCAAAGCGGCCGGGCTGGTAAAGGCGGGAGACAGCCTGCGTTTACTGAGGCTCGTCCATTTCCATCATC
>JAQIBG010000169.1 GCA_027859175.1 Planctomycetota bacterium
TTTGGAGGGAGGCAACGGAATCACAAGGGTCAACGCAGGCAACACAAAGAGAGTCGAAAGAATCACCATGAGCACGCCGATGCACTTATCCCCTGAGGGGCCACGCCACCTGATCATTGTCGTTCGTGCCGATCCGATTATTTGCGGGCATAGCACCGAGGCACGCAACTTGGCTGAGGCTGCTATGGCAGCCGGCTTCGACGACGTTCACATCGTCAGCTACCCCATCGAACTGCTCCAAAACAGCGGCCTGCCACTCAAACCGCTCAACGCCATCGAGCCCTACAGCGAGGGCATCACCGTGCTGCGGCCCGACCGTGTTGGCGGCTACAAGGTGCTCGATGGCGGCCAACTCCACGGCATGAGTGGTTCGATCGTCGATCTGCTGGCACAACAGCACGGCACCAGCTACCTGATGGACCTGTACCTCGTGCCCCACGGCAAGGTCGTCCTCGATGCAGCCCGCACCGCGACCCACCTTCCCAACAGGCCCGACCTGATCACCATCGGTGAGGCCGTGGGCAGCGACATCACCGACGTGGTGCGCCAGGCGATTGCCGACGATGCACTCGGCGCGGCCTGCACCGTCCTCGCCGACTACCTCGACCACGATCTCCCGGTCGCGGTCAGCGATTACACCCGCGACCTGATCGTAGCAGCAGGCAGCCAGGTTGACGATCGCCTCGGCACCAGCTTTGCCGACCAGCTCGATCAACGCGTAACCGTCAGCTATCCGGCGATCGATGCCAAACTCTACCTCGACTGCGATAAGCGCAGCAATGACATTGCCACGACCTGCGCCAAGCGAGGCCTCAAGCCCGGTAAATTCCTTCTCTTCCTATCACGTCTGGCCCCGGCCAAAGGCGTTGACGACCTCATCACCGCCTACCGCCATTCGGATGCCTATGGGCGCATGCCCCTCGCCATCTGCGGCAATGGCCCAGCCGAACAGGAGCTCCGCCGTCTCGCAGCAGAAAACCCCAACATCGATTTCTTCACCGACGTCAGCGACGCCGACAAAGGCCTGCTTATGCATGCCTGCGCCGGCTACTGCTTGCCGTCAAAGCCACGAAAGGAATTCATTGAAACCTTCGGCATCGCCGTGGCCGAGAAGCTGCTCGCAGGCGGCCTCGGCCCGGTGATCACCACCACCACCGGCGGACTACCCGAAGCCACCGGCGATCACTGCCTGTACCACGAGGCCGGCGACGTGCGCAGCCTGCGCGACGCCATCGACTTGGCGATCGCGATGAAGCCGGAAGAACGCGCCACGCTCAACGCCGAAGGCCGGCACTACGCCATGCAATTCGATCGCCACGCCGTGCTCTCCAAGCTTATTGCTCGTCAAACGGCCTCAGCAGCGGCCCTGGCTGTTTGATCGCTCGGTTCCTGGTTCCTGGCTCCTGGTTCCTGGTGCGCGCCTTTGGCGCGTCGTGGGCATGGTCATCGCTCCCGTCCAGCCGCCTCGTCGAACAAAGCCTGACGCGCGCGAGCCCCTGCCGGCATCCAACGCGCGAAGCGCGCACCAGGAACCAGGAACCTCCCCCTCTAAAAATACCCACCATCTTCGGTGATCTGCTCAATCGTGCGCCCTTCGGCAACCCAACCGAAGATCTCCTGTTCATTGCGCTTAATCTCTTCCGCACGCTCGAGCACCGGAACAACCAGATCATGCGGCACCACGATCACGCCATCGATGTCACCAAGGATCAAGTCGCCGGGCTTGACGACGCAGTCGCCGAGTTGCACTGGCACTTGATAGTGGGTAATCAGACAGCGACCGAGTGAACCATTGGGACTGCGGTGCTTGAAGAACACGGGGAAGTCTTTCTCCATGATCTGATGCGAATCGCGCACGCCGCCATCAATCACCGCGCCGCGCACCCCCATGCCATGCGCGGTCGCCGTCATGACGCCGCCCCATAACGTGGCGCGCTCATCGCCTGAAGTGTCCCAAATGATGAAGGCGTCGTCATGGAACTCGCCCATCATAGTGGTCCGAAAAGCCATCTCGCCGCTGATCACGCAATTGGGCGCGCTCTTAACCGTGAACGCCACGCCGGCCACGGTGCGCTCGGGACGCATCGCTTGCAGATAGCCGGGCAGGGCCTGATCGAGCAGGTCGCACTCACGCAGCACATCTGAAATCGCGCCGGTGTACAATTGTTCGTAGCGCGCGATCACCTCTTTCACCGGAATCGACCACGGCGTATCAGAGATACCCTCACGACTGTCGATCAGACGCTCCAGGTTCATCATCCCAACTTCTTTTTGGTACGCATCGGTGCTCATAGGAATTCCTTTCAGGAAGATAATGACGTGACCGTCACGAATCGATGCGCACCACGCAGGAGCGCACAAATGGCGGCAGGTGCATCTGGCCGTCGATGATGGGGCAGTCATGCCAACGGTCGGCCCAGGGCTCATAAGCGCGCGCCGCCCCAGCAAAAGGAGCCGGCACACGCGCACCCTTCACCGCCTCAGGCGAGCGCCGATCACGCAACTCATGCCGCCAGTCGCAGCGCGCATCGCGCAGCCAGGCCCAGTAGACACGCTCACCATGCAGCGCATGAACCCGCAGGTCGCCGACTACGCTGTGTCTGGCCTGGGTTGCGGCCGGATTGAAGCCGGCAATGGCACGCGCAAAGCGCTGCAGATGCCACCACAAGCCATGCTGACCGAGATAGTCTTGCCAATGCCAATGCTGGCCGCTGGCGCAAGCACCAGCGGCAAAAGCTGCGAACAGGGCGTCGTGAAACAGCGTGCCCTGGTCATCGCGCGCATAGAGATCCGAGGGCCGGGCATGGCCAGGCTCCACCGCGCCACACTCGGCCACGAGCAAGGGCTTGGCTGGCGCCATACTGCGCAGCGTGTGCACAGCGTCAGCAATCAGCTCGTCAACCGGTCCGTGACAGATGGCATTGCCTGCACCGAGGTCGAGATAGCGGTGCACCTGCACAACGTCATTGCCGCTCAGCGCAGCAAGCCAGCGGTAGATCGCAACCTTCGAATCGGCGTCATAGCTACCCAAACTCTGCACGCATAAGCGATCGGGCACCAAGCGCCGCAGTTCACCAAGCATGTGCTCGGTCCAGGCCTGCCAGCCATCGCCGGCAACCGCGTTCATCTCATTCCATAGCTCCCAGGCCACCACGGCCGGATGCGCAGCCCAACGCGCCGCGCAGCGCTCAAGCTTGGTTACAAAGGTGTCGCGCGCGGTGGCGTCGCTGAGCCACTGCGCCATATCCGCAACCATACCGCCATGCGAGCAGTGAAAATTGGCCCGGCCAAAACTTGGCGCACCAGGGAAACGCTCGGCCTCAGCTTGCGGCTGGATGCGACGAAAATGCTCGAGCGTCAATTTGAGGAAGACGCCGCGGCGCGCGGCGCGATCGAGCACTGCTTGAATCCGCTCGGCGCGTGCCTCATCGAAGCAACCCGGCCCAGCATGCTCAACATCGAAGTAATCATGCCCCAGCCACACGCGGCCAAAATCCCCGCCATTGTCGGCCAGATCATCAATCCAACCACACATGCGCTCAACGCCAGCGTCACCCGCATGCTCAAAGCGCGGGAAACACACATTGGCGCCAACCGGAATCCACAGCCGTCCATCGCGCGCCAGATAACGCGCATCCTCAGACCAAGCCCCAACCCGCATCACAGCCCCCTCACTGGATTGCCGTCACCGTCGCACAAACTCATCCCGGCAAGCCCATGCCACCATCAACCCGCAGATCAGTCCCCGTGATGTAGCGGCCGGCATCCGAGCACAGCAACAGAGCCGCACCGACGCAGTCTTCGGCTGCGCCAACAAAGCCACTGGGGATGACCCGCAGAACGCGTTCACGATACGCCGCATCGGCAAGAACCGCGCTATTGCGATCGGTATCGATGACGCCGGGCGCGAGATTGTTGACGGTAACGCCCTGCGGCGCCAGTTGCCGCGCTAGGTTGCGCGCCAGGTTTTCCAGTGCGGCCTTGCTGGCCGCATAGGCCAGCATCTCAGGATGCGGCCGCACCTGCTGCACACTTCCCACGGTGACAATCCGTCCCCACCCTGCTGCGCACATCCCGGGCGCGAGCAATTGAATCAACTCGGCCGATGAACGCAGGTTGACGGCAAGCTGCCGGTCCCAGGCCGCCGCATCGCGTTGATCCCAGGCCGCGCGCTCCTGAATCGACGCATTCAATACCAAGATGTCAACCGCACCGCAGGCCGCCGCGATACGATCGGGCGCGTCGGCCTCGCTCAGATCAGCAACCACCACCTCGGCTGCGCGGCCCAGGCCTGCAATCGCCGCCACACAGGATTCGGCCGCGGCCCGATTGCCCGCGCAGTGCACCGCCACATCGGCGCCCGCCTCGGCGAGGCCGAGCGCGATAGCACGCCCAATGCCGCGCGACGCACCCGTCACCAAAGCCCGTCGGCCGGTCAGATCAAAACGCTTCATAGCACTGCCTCCGCGCCAAAGCCTGCTCGCATCACCTCCGCCGCTGGCTTGCCAAAGACTGTGAAGCCCAGATCATTGCCCTGCTCATCGGTGAAATTGGGGCGCACATTGTGCTCATCCCACTTCCACCAGAAAAGACCAGCCCACCATTCCTCATTGCGGAAGGTCTCAAGCACGGCCTGCAGATGACGTGCCTGGTCGTCACCATCATAGCCGCCACCGCCACGCCAACTAGACGGGCTTCGGCATGCGCCGTGCAACGAACGACAGCCACACTCACCAAACCAAACCGGCCGGCCTAGGCTCGTCGCGATGCGGCGGTACATCGCAAGCTTGGGCTGCAGATATTCCACCCTGTCAGCCACTGAGCACGAAGGATCTGCTGCCGAGGGGTGATAAAAACTGGTAGCAAGACTGTCGAGATCGCGGAACCAATGCGCAGGATCCTCCAACTCACGCTCAAAATTCACGGCATGGGTATGGCAAGAGTTGAGATGGCCATGGTACTCCTCGCGCGCCACCTCCACCACACTGCGCCAATCAGAACAGCGCCCGACGAAGCCATCAATTTCCGAGTCGAGACAGTACATCTCGCACCCAGACCGTTGCGCCAACCTGGCGTAGTGGCGGGTGCGAGCGCGCATGCCGCGGAACCAACGCTCCCAGCAATCGCTGACCCGACCAGGAATTCGCTCACCATCAGGCGGAAAGTTAATCCGGTTGCGACCGTGACCGTCGTAACACTCGATCATCGGCCGCAGGCAGACTTTTATCCCACGGCGCTGCAACTCGGCAACAGTGTCCACCAACTCAAAGTCAGACGGTGTGCACTCAAAGTCGGCGAACTGGCGCGGGCTGTTAACCGTTTCCTGCATCACGGTGGCAACAAGGCACACCCATGGGATGCCAAGATCGGCAATACGATCAAACTCAGTTTGCGCCTGCTGGGTTTCGTACCAACCGCGTCGGGCACAGAACCCAAGAGTTACACCGAAATAGCGATCGAGCTGTAGTGACATGAGAAACTCCTTGTGAGCGATTAGACGATGACAGTTAGACCCCACCCACCACCGGCACCCACTCGGGACGCCGCGGATCTTGATGGAAGCGCGCGTAGTAGTCGCCGTGCTGTTCGTAGTAGCGCTCGTAGAAGGCCATCTTGTCTTCATCGAGCACCACGCCGAGACCAGGCCCAGCCGGCACCGCGATGGCGCCATCCTGGTAGGCCAACTTACCGCCCACGATGATGTCGTCGGTGAGGTAATGGTAGTGCGCATCACCAGAGAAGCTCATCTCTGGGATCGTGCTGGCGGTGTGAATCATCGCGGCCAGCTCGATCCCGAACTCAGCGCCCGAATGCATCGCAACGCCAAGGCCGAAGGTGCGGCACACGGCGCACAAGTCTTTGACCCCGCGCGGACCCTCCCAGTAATGGAGATCGGTGAGCACGATATCCACCGCACCCATGCGCACCGCCGGGCCCAGGTCATCGAAGCGATTGGGGTACATGTTGGTGGCAATCGGACAGCGCACCTGCGAGCGCACTGCGGCATTGCCTTCGAGACCCCAGGCCGGGTCTTCGAAGTACTCCATGCCAATCGCCTCCAAGCGCCTCCCAACGCGCACCGCGGTAGCCACCGACCACACACCATTGGGATCAATGCGCAGGCCAAAGTCTGGCCCCAAGGCCTCGCGACACAGCTCAATGGCGCGCGCCTCCAGCATCGGGTCCATCACGCCGGCCTTGAGCTTCATCGCGCGTACGCCCAACTCTTCAGCCAATTGCACAGCATGCGCAGCGATATCCTCGGGATGCTCGTCGTCGCCACCTTCGGGGCGGTCATAGCGCCAAAATAAATAGGCGATCATCGGCACCGCACTGCGCACCGAACCACCAATCAGATCGCTCATCGGGCGATTCAGGACTTTGCCCTGAATATCCAGGCAGGCGATCTCAATAGCGGCGTACAAGCGCGCGTTGGACAAGTAATAGATACTACGCAAGACACGCAACTTGATGTCTTCGAGGTGAAACGGGTCGCAGCCCACAATGCGCGGCTTGAGCTTGGCCAGCGCACCGCGCTGATCCCCGCCACCCACCTCACCCAGGCCGACAATGCCCTCATCGGTCACCAGCTCGAGCACGGTGCGCATCAAATAGCCAGGGTGCACGCCGGTATTGTGCCGCAGTTGGCAGGACATGGGAATGGCGACGGTGCGGGCTTTGAGATCGATTATTTTCATAGGGTGGGCTCCTACGGTGTGGATCGGGTTCCTGGTTCCTGGTGCGCGCTTCGCGCGTTGGATGCCGGCAGGGGTTCGCGCGCGTCAACCTTCGGCAGCCAAGGTGGCTGGACGGGAGCGGTGACCATGCCCACGACGCGCCGCAGGCGCGCACCAGGAACCAGGAACCAGGAACCAGGAACCAGGAACTAGGAACCCGGTCCCAACAACAGTCCATCACGCCGCCGCGCCGCGCGCAGCGGGCAGATTGCGCTCGATGTTGCTGGTGCAGACAAGGATCGCTTCGCGCGCGATGCCTTCGGCCTCCTTGGCGAAATCACCGCGCAGACCGAGAATGGAGATGGCTGCGATCACTCGGCCGCTGCCGTCGCGGATGGGTGCGGCCACCGTGTCGATGCCTTGGGCATGCACGCCGAAATTACCGACCGTGCCGCGCGCGCGGAGTTCGGTGCCACGACTGCGGAAGTGCTCGGGGAGACTGTCGCCAACGCGCCAGTGGTCATCGGGTGTGGCGGCGATAATGCGCTCGATCTCGTCGGCACTGCGATCGGCATGAAGGGCCGCCGCGGTACCACCCAACACCACCGCATAGCGCGCGCCGACCCGGCCGGTGAGGGATACCGCGCGCGACGACTCAACCTTGTGCAGTGTCAACTGCATGGCGCCCTCAGCGACCGAGAGCTTGATCGACAGCCCTGTCACCCGGCCCAGCTCGCGCATCGGCTCTTCGCTGCAGCGCACCAGATGGCGCTGATCATCGAACCCGGCCAGGAGTGGCCGCAGGCCGCCGCTGAGCCGCCACAGGCCGCGCTCTTGGCGCACCCAATCCTGGGCCGCTAGGGTTTGCAGGAGTCGAAAGCAGGTAGTGCTGGCGATCGCCAAGCGGTCAGCGATCTCCTTC
The DNA here is from genome assembly GCA_027859175.1 of Planctomycetota bacterium. GTDB lineage: Bacteria > Planctomycetota > UBA11346 > UBA11346 > UBA11346 > GH22. The sequence continues at coordinate 7,600 of JAQIBG010000169.1, forward strand.
TGGCTCAGGTCACTATCAACCGCAAGCAGGCCCATAACCCGCATCGCCTTGGTGACCGCCGGAATCGTGTTGTCGCGCATGGCCACAACGATGCGCCGGTAAGTCCATTATGGAATGCCGTTGTTTCCATATGGGATTAACCAATCAGCTGGGTGGGGCCCAGGGGTGGTTTGGTATGCGGTTCCTGGTTCCTAGTTCCTGGTGCGCGCCTGCGGCGCGTCGTCGGCATGGTCGCCGCTTCCGTCCAGCCGCCTTGCCCGCC
>JAQIBG010000179.1 GCA_027859175.1 Planctomycetota bacterium
AGGAAGATTGGCCACGAGAGATAGCAAAAGGTAGGGCTGGCTCGCCGAGTCGCCCGCTCTGTTGGATCCGGTTGAGCCGCAAACCAGCCTTCGCCAGAGGCTATGGCGGTCAAGAAAGGCGCAAAAGTTCCAACGAATGGGAAAATTTATGGTTCTGCGTCGTTCCGTGTGGATACTTGCAGGCATCCATGAGCGCCCATCCTGGCGCACATGGATACCAACCCTCTGTTCACGATGGCGCTCGGTCTGGTCGAGCCCTGGCACGGTCGAGGACCAACGCCTGGACCTGCAGATCGCCTACCGCGACAGCGCGCACTTTCCCTGCCCGTGTTGCGCTGAGTCGAACTGCCCGGTCCACGACTGCACCGAGAAGCGGTGGCGGCACCTCGACTTCTTTCAGCATCAGGCTTTTCTGACCGCCCGCGTCCCGCGTGTGCGCTGCCCGAACTGTGGCGTCAAGCAGGTGGCGGTACCGTGGGCCCGACCGGGAAGCGGATTCACACTGCTGATGGAAGCCCTGATCCTGGAGATGGCCAAGCACATGCCCATCCGAGCTGTCGCTCGGATCCTACGTGTTCGCGACACGCGCCTGTGGCGCGTGGTCACTCACTACGTGACCGAGGCCGTGGCGCGGATCGATCTGAAGGACCTCCGTCAGGTGGCGATAGATGAGACCTCTGCCCGCAAACGACACGATTACATCAGCATGTTCTTTGACCTGAATTCCAGGCGATTGGTCTTTGCATGCAAGGGTCGTAGTTCGTCGGTTCTCGGTGAATTCGCTGACTTTATGTGCAGTCATGCCGGTGACCCAAAGCGCGTCCGGCAAGATCACTTGATAGCACACGCCCACAGGCAAGCGCTTCCGTAGGAACCCAACGGCCATCTCCTGCTTGCAGCTGGTATGATAAGCATACCATTTTCGCCATGGCCATTGTTCGAATTTCTGCCGCAGAAGCGGTTGTCGATTATTTTCGCACTCGCATCACTGATGGTGACTTGAAACCTGGCGATCGACTCCCCAGCGAGCGAAAACTCCAAGAGGAGCTTGGCGTGAGTCGGGTCGCCCTGCGCGAAGGCCTAGCTCAACTCAATGCCTTGGGGGTCCTGGGCAGTTCCCAAGGCCGCGCAACAGTGGTTGCCGCCGAAGTGGATGTTCGGAGCCTCGGCGATGTGTTTTTGCCCTTGGCTGCCAGCGATGAAGCGCGCTATGAACAAGACCTCCTCGACACCCGACGTTTATTGGAGGTGCAAGGAGCCGCACTTGCTGCCAATCGCGCAAGCACTGCCGACCATACCGAGCTCGAAGCCATCGTTCACGATCTCGCCGGAGCATTGAGTCAGCCCACCGACTACCTCAAGCATGACGAACGTTTGCATCACCGCATTGTCACCGCCAGCGGCAACACGGTACTGGCGCATTTCCACAGCATGCTGCAACAGCAACTCGAACCCATTGTCGCGAGCTCTATTGCCAACAAGAAAGATCGCCTTGTCTCTTTAGAGCAACATCGCGCCATTGTAAGAGCCATTGTTGCTGGCGAATCACAAGGCGCTAGCGAACTCATGGCGAGTCATCTCGGCTCATGCGCCAACGCTTACTACCGTGCTCAAGGAGCTCAACATGACTAAGACTGGTCGCGCTTCCTGCTATACCGCAGTCTGCCCCCCTCCTGTTGGTTTCGCACTGTCCGAAATACAGGCGTTTATGCCTGATGGTCCTGGCACCATCATCATTTGCCCAGATCAGGCCAGCAGTGCAACACTTGCCCAGGAACGCGAGCTTAAACCTCTCGGCCACAATGACCCGCAGGCATTTAGCCTGCGCTTCCTAGGTGACGACATCCTTGTGCTTGCTCACGATGTTATTGGAGCCATGTATGGTGGCCTGGAACTTGCAGCAGCGTTTCGCGATCAGATAGACCCCCGCGACCTTGATCCCGACCAACGCCCACATGTCGAACATCGCGGCATCAAGTTCAACATCCCCCTCGACCTTCGTACCCCTAGCTATTCCGATTCTGGTGATGCCGCACAAATAAACATCCCGCACATGTGGGATTTCTCCTTTTGGCAAGCCTTCCTAGACGAGATGGCACGCGATCGCCTTGACGTACTGTCGCTTTGGAACCTCCACCCCTTTCCTTCCTTAGTCAAGGTGCCCGAATACCCCGAGGTCGCCCTGAACGACGTGCTCCGAACCAAGCAAGCGTTTGATCCCAGTTTCTCACTGAGCGCTATAGACATGTATAAGCCCTCCATGCTCGCAGATGCTGAAGTGGTCGTCAGTCTATCCATAGACGATAAAATCGCGTTCTGGCGCCGGGTAATGCACTATGCCCAAGACCGAGGCGTGCAACTCTTCTGGTTCACCTGGAATATTCACGTTTTTGGCACTGAGGGCAAATACGGCATCACCGATGACCCCGACAATCCTGTCTGTGCTGATTATTTTCGCTGTAGTGTTCGCGAACTGGTGCGCACCTACCCCTTGCTAGCAGGCATAGGCATTACTGCAGGCGAACACATGAAATCGGGCAGCAGTTGCGCTGAACAAGAAAACTGGCTGTGGCAGGCCTATGGCCAAGGCGTGCAAGATGCCCTGAGCGACCAACCCGAACGTCCTTTCCGCCTGATTCATCGTGCTCACATGGCCTCGTACCAAGAAATCGCTAGCGCCTGGCAGGATTTTCCCGGCACCGTTGATCTGAGTTTTAAATATGCCATTGCCCACATGTATTCGTCACCAACGCCGCCCTTTGCCAACGAAACCCTCCCCGATGTGCCTCCTGATTTGCGACTCTGGATGACCGTTCGCAATGATGACATCTACCGCTATCGCTGGGGCGATCCCGATTTTGCCAGAGCCTTTATTCGCCACCTACCATCATCCGATCGCTGCGTTGGTTTTTACATAGGTCCAGATGGCCATACCTGGGGCCATGACACGCTGAGTCGCGCGGTGGACCCCGCCTGTCCACTAGAGATCCAACGCCTGTGGTTGACCTTTCGGATGTGGGGACTCTTAGCCTACAATCCGGACCTCCCCACTCAGCGCTTCCAAGCCATGCTCGCAAGTCGTTTCCCTGATCTCGATAGCGCGGTTTTAATGCAAGCGTGCCAAGCTGCCTCGCGCATTATTCCTGCCGTGAACCGCGCCTATTGGAACCCCCTCGACTTTCACTTCTTCCCTGAAGCCTGCACCAGTCATCCTATCCGCGGTCGTGGCTTCCATCGCATCGAAGACGTGTTGCGCGGTGCTGCGATGCCTGGGAGCAACACGGTTTGCATTGCCGACTTTTGCGCCGCCGAGGGCGCGCAAGATACCTGCGCCGGTATTACGCCACCACAAACCATTGCCGCCCTGCAGCACGATGCTGACCAGTGCCTTAAACTGCTGGCGAACATGCAAGATCACCGCTGTGAGGATCAGAGCGAAGCGGCACGCATGATTGATGATTGGCGCGCCATGGCACTGCTTGGTCGTTACTACGCTGAAAAATTCTCAGCAGCCCTCGCCTTAGGGCGCTGGGAACGCGATCACCTGCCTGAGCAACATCAACGCGCTATGACTGCTGCAAGCCAAGCTCAACAACATTGGCGCGCCTACGTTGCGATTGCCCACACCCGCTATCACGCTCGCTACTGCACCCGACTCGGGCAGGTGGACCTGCAAGCGCTAACGTCACATGTTGATGATGATTATCGGCAAGTGTCCACCTGGCCCAGCATCCACAGCGACTCAGCGTAACCGACTAAGATCTATCACGCACGACACCATAAAGAGAAACACCTCATGAATATCGGATTTATCGGACTCGGCGTGATGGGAGCGAGCATGGCAGGCCATCTCCTCGCCGCAGGCCATCGCCTCGGCATTACCACGCGTACGGCATCTAAGGCACAGGGCCTGCTTGATCAGGGCGCACACTGGTACCCCACTCCCGCTGCTCTGGTTACTGATTGCGAAGTCGTGTTTACCATCGTGGGCTATCCCCAAGACGTTGAAGCCGTCTATTTTGGAAGCGATGGATTGATGTCCGCGCTCCAAGCAGGGCAGATCCTCGTCGACATGACGACCTCTAGCCCGGAACTCGCAATCCGCATTGCCACAGCGACGGAAGAACGCCTGGCCCTAGCTTTGGACGCCCCGGTTTCTGGCGGCGATAAGGGCGCCAGAGAAGCGGCGCTATCAATCATGGTGGGCGGTGATGCCAAGGCTTTCGAAACCATAAAGCCCCTGTTCGATCTCATGGGAAAAAACATCGTTTACCAAGGCCCTGCAGGCAGCGGCCAACACTGCAAGCTCTGTAATCAAATCGCCATTGCCAGTAACATGCTGGGCGTGTGCGAAGCCCTTGCCTACGCCAAGCGCAGCGGCTTGGATCCCCACCTCGTACTCAGCAGCATTTCGACGGGAGCTGCTGGCAGTTGGTCCTTAAGCAATCTTGCGCCAAGAATTTTAGACGGCGACTTTGAACCCGGATTTTTCATCAAGCATTTCATCAAAGACATGAAACTCGCCGTTGAATCCGCGCAAAGCCTAGGATTCGATGCCCCAGGCCTCAGCCTTGCCCTCAAGCAATATCAAAGCGCCGCACAACAAGGCCTTGAGAACGCAGGCACACAAGCGCTATTCCGCGTTTACACTAAACAGGAAGACTAAATTCCCGAATACCGTTGGGGCACAACGGCCGTTGCCCCCCAACGCAGCTCGGGGCGCCTGACCACCGTGTGGGGTCAAGAAAGTCCGGTCGTCCTCATCCCACGTCATTGCCTGGCCTGTGGGGTGCAAAAAGTCCGCCCCACCTTGCCAGCCCCAGCTCACACCCAGGGTCACCTCATGACCCCCGACGACCTGACCGCCGAAACCGCCATCTGCATCCTGGCCTGCGCCAGCCTCATTCAGCGACGCCTCCATAGGCTCATAGAGTTCCCGAATCGGCAGATCGCAGTCCTCAAGCGCCTCATCGCCGATGGGCAACATCGCCCCACCAACGATGAACGGCGCCAACTCGCAAGATTGACGAACGATCTGGACCGTCACCTGCTTTCCATGGCCGAGACCCTGGTCACACCAGACACTCTCCAACGATGGTATCGCAAGCTCATCGCCCAAACCTACTCATCGCACCGTCGAGGCCGGCCCCGCATTCATGCCGACCTGGAGGCCCTGGTCGTCCGCCTCGCCACTGAGAATCCAAACTGGGGCTACGCCACCATCGCCGATCGAGCCGGAGAGCTGGGATGGTCGGTCAGCAAGCGCTGCATTGGGTATGTCCTACGGCGCCACGGCATCCCGCCGGAGCCAAGCCGGGGCAACACCGACTGGGGCCGATTCATCGAAGCCCACTGGCCCGGCCTCATGGCCATCGACTGCGCCACCTGGGAGGTGCCCGATCCGCAGGGCACATCGACCTCCAGACACCATGCCCTCTACGCCATTCGGCTCGCCACACGCGAGGTCCGCCTCATGGGCGTGACCGATGATGCCAATGGCGAATGGGGCACCAGGTGCTGCCGGAACCTTACCGCCTACGAGGGCGACTTCACCGCAGGAGCCACTCGCGTGATTATGGACCGCGATCCCATGTTCATCGAATCTGCCAAGGAGTGCTTTCGGTCAATCGGGTGCAAGGTCACGATCACCCCACTGAAGAGTCCGAAGTGCAACGCCTACATTGAGCGCTTCATCGGGACCACTCGTCGAGAGGTCGGACGATCCATCATCCCGTTCTCAACAGAGGCGCTCCGACGCACCCTGGCCGAGCACGTCGACTACTCCAATCACGAGCGGACTCATCAGACCC
>JAQIBG010000255.1 GCA_027859175.1 Planctomycetota bacterium
CTTCGATCGGAGCCTCGTCAACCACGGCAGCGTTATCGTCGTCAGCCAGCTCGGGGTAGGCGCGTTCCAGCTCGTAGCGCTTGAAGCGGGCATAGTTCACCAGCTGCTCGGCGCCTTCCACACTGCGCTCGCCGGCAAAGCGGAAGCGCTCATACGCGCTGCGGCGCAGTTCGGTCTGTTCGGCGGCGTCGGCGCTGGCGGCAGCCAGGGCCAAGTCGCAGCGTCCGGCGCCCAGGGTGGCGGCCAGGTTGAGGCCCAGCATGCCGGTGGCGGTCTTGTCGGCCACTTCTAGATACAGGCTGCTGGCGACGTCAAACTCTTCAGCTTGTTCGGCCACGGCGGCCTGGCTGGCGAGAACGGTGAGCTCGACTTCGCGCAGGGCGCTGGCCTCGGCTTGCGCTTTGGCCACGCTCAGCTGGCTGCGTGCGCTGTCGAGGTCACCTGTGCCGAGGGCTAGGTTGGCTGCTTCGAGTGCGGCGCGGGCGCGCCATTCACTGAGCACGGCCTCGTTGCCGGCCAAGGCGGTGAGGGCTTCAATGCCTTCACTGCGGGCCTGACGTAGAGCATGAGCGCCGGCGGCGATTGGGGTGTTTTCGCTGCGAGCCTTGAGCTGGAGCACGGCTACCGAGCACAGGATCGCGATGATGACAATCAGGTACCAGCGCTTGCCGATGCCCCGGGCGATCACTTCCATGCGATCGTACAGGGGGTCGGAGTAACTGGTGACGTCTGGCGTCTCAGGAGCAGTGGGGGCGTTGTCAGCCATGAACAGCCTCGAAGTGGGAGCAGTCGAAAATCGTGCCGGGGCCGGCGGCGATCAGCCGTCGGTGGGCGTTAGAACGAGGCGTATGATGGTGCGTCGGTCGGCACGTCCAGTCTCAAGCACCAGTCGCTCGGTGCCCGAGGCACCTGCCTTGACCCATTCTTGCCGGCTTGGCCACTGATCGAGGCTGAGTTCCCAGCCGCGCGCGGCGAGCCGGCGTTGGTACCATATCTCTAATTCATCGCCCTGGAGCTTAGTGTTCTCATCTACCTGGGTGAGCACCACGTGGTAGCGACGGATCGCGCCGCCACCCATGTTCACCGCAAGGTGATCACCGCCGGGTTTCGGGATGAAGCCCTGCGGCATAGGTAGATCAGGGAATTGCTCGGGGTTAAACGCTGCTGGCGGTGGAGTTTTGCGGACCTCGTTGCCAGACGAGCAGGCCGCCGCCATGAGCACCAGCGCACATACGAACAGTCGGATCATCACACCTGCTTGTAGGTGATCATGGTGCCGGCGATCACGATCACGTCGCCCGGTTGCAGAGTCTTCTCTGAAACCTTGGCGCCATTCACGCGCAGCGAACGGAAGCCGCCGGTGCTGACCATGCGATGGCCTTGATCGGTTTTGATGACCTTGGCTTGGATCGGTTTGACCAGCAGGCCCTTGATCGGCAGGTCGGCATCAATGCCCTTGCCGATGGTGGTCTCGGTTTTGGATAGGATGCAGTTGGCCTCACGGCCGCCTTGCATCACCGACAGGGCAACCCGGGCCGGGGCGCTGCCGCCGCTCTTGATCTTTTCCTGCATCTGCTTGATGGCTTCGGGATCAACGAACATGGTCATTTCAGAGCCCATGCCGCCGGTGGCGCCGCGCTTGTCAGCACCCTTGTCGGCAAAGCCGTAGGCGTCGAACACCAGCGAGTACTTGCCGAGAACAATCCGGTCTTCGTGCTTGAGGGTCTGGGTTTTGACTTGGGCGCCGTTGAGGAAGGTGCCGTTATTAGACCCCTTGTCGACGATAGCCCAGCCGTCGCCGTCTTGGACGATGCTGCAGTGGTGGCGGGACACACCCAGGTTGTCGACCAGGATGTCGCAATCCCGGGCACGCCCGATGGTGTGCTCGGCCTTTTCTAAAGGGAACTCGCCCTGGGGGTCGTTACCGAACAGTACTGTCACTTTGGCCATGGGTCGCTCCTCACGTCCATTAGGAACCTAGGCTTGCCGTTATAGGAAGCAAGATCCTGTCTATCAATGCGCTTACGTGGTTCACCATGCAGCGTGTAGCGAAGGCCTCGGGCGCACTAAAATGGGGCTGCACCGGGCCTGCGCAGTTGGATCAGGTCGACGCAGCAGCGTTTCGATAGCCCAACGAGGTACTGCACGGCCTCGGCCACATCGTCGGCCGACAGCAGGCTGCTGCGGTCGAGATCTGGCCGTGCATCGCCAACCATATCGGTGTCGACGCCGCCCGGCAGCACCGCAGACACGCGGATGCCGTCGGCCTGGAGTTCGGCGGCCATGCTCTTGGTGGCTCCGAGCAGGGCGTGCTTGCTGGCAGTATAGGCGGTTTGGTTGGGGTAGCCTTTGACGCTGACCACCGAGCCGATGTTGATGATGCGGCCGCCGCCGCCGGCCTTCATGAGAGGGATGGCGCCACGGCAGCAGGCCAGGGCACCGCGTAGGTTGACGGCAAGAATCGCGTCTAAATCAGCCAAATCGAGCTGTTCGGCTGGCGCAAAGCGGCCGATGCCGGCGTTGTTGACCAGCACATCGAGGCGCGTGAGGCCGGCAAAGGCAGTGATCACGGCCTGCTCATCGGCTACATCGAGTGCAAGGGCCTCGGCGCTACCGCCGGCTGCGGTAATCGCGCTCGCGACAGCCTTGAGCTTGGTGGTATCACGCGCCGCGCACAGCACGTGATAGCCGTCTGTGGCCAAGCCGTGAGCAATAGCGGCGCCGATTCCGCGCGAGGCACCAGTAACGAGGGCGATGGGCTGCATGGTTGGAGCCTGCTTATTGATACGATGCGCCCAAGGTCAAATTGGCGCTGTGTTCGTGTTGCGTTCGGTCCTGAGCCTTGTTTGTGGCGGACGTGGCGTATTGTTCGAGTCAGTATGATACCACAAAAGCAAACAGCCATTCAGCTGGTCGGCCCGGATCAGCTTGCCCTCAACACCGACAAGCCGGTGCATCGCCCCGGACCGCGCCAAATTTTAGGCAAGGTCGAATGCGTTGGGCTGTGCTTCTCTGACATGAAGCTGCTTAAGCAGTTTGATGGTCATGCGCGCAAGAGCCCGGTCTTGGCGCATTTGACCCCCGACGTGCTCAAGCAGATCCCCACCTATGTGCCCAACGATGCGCCCACGGTGCCTGGTCATGAGGTGGTGCTACAGGTGGTTGAGGTAGGCGAAGGCGTGACCTCGGTTGAGGTCGGCAAGCGCTACCTCGTGCAGGCCGACTGGCGCGAGTTGAAGACCGAGGGCTCCAATGGCGCCTTTGGCTACAACTTCGAGGGCGGCTTGCAGCAGTACGTGCTGGTTGACGAGCGCTGCAGTGTGGCCTCTGACGGCACCAACTACCTGCTCGAGATGAAAGAGGGCAAGTCGGTATCAGCCACTGCCCTGGTTGAGCCCTGGGCCTGTGTTGAGCAAGCCTTCATCCACCGTGAGCGCACCGAGCTCACCGAAGGCGGCACGCTGCTCTACGTCAAGACCAGCGATACCGACCCCGACTTTACCCACGTCGACACCGAGCGCGCCGGCAAGCGCCTGTGCCTCAAGCTCGACGGCGACGAGGCCTGCGCCTGCGGCAAGCCTGGTTTTGATTGCGTGACCATCGATCAGATCGCTGACACGAGCATCGACGACATCCTGTTTGCCGGTGCCGATGCCGACGTGATCGAATCGCTGATGCCCAAGTTGGCCACCAACGGCCTGCTGGTAATTGCCACCTGCGGCGGTTTGTTTGCCCGCGACGTGAGTGCGCCGGTGGGCCGCGTGCATTACGGTAACGTGCGTTTGGTTGGTTATCACGGCGACAGCTTTGCTAAGGCCTTGGCGCGGATTCCCGAAACCGGTGAACTGCGCCCTGGCGATCACGTTCACGTGATTGGTGCCGCTGGCCCGATGGGCTCGATGGCTACGATCCGCGTGATCTCCGAAGGCATGGCCGATACCTCGGTAGAAGCCAGCGACATGGCCGAAGAGCGCCTCGCGGTGCTCGAGCGCAAGGCGGCCGCGGTTGCCAAGCGCACTGGCGTGCCGACACGCTTCTTTAATCCGAAGGATGCTCAGAGCGAGAAGCCAGCCGACTACGTGATGGTGATGGTGCCGGTTGGTCCGCTGGTGGCAGGCGCCGTGCGCGATTCCAACCCCGGTGCGATCATTAATATTTTTGCCGGCATCCAGGCCGAAGTCAGCCAAGACATCGACCTCGACGGTTACGTGCGCAAGGGTCAGTACTTTATCGGTACCTCGGGCTCAACCATGGAAGACATGTACGCCGTGCAGAGCAAGGTGGAGAGCGGTACGCTCGACACCAACCTCTCGGTTGGCGCTGTGTCGGGCATGGGCGGCGCTATCGAAGGCCTCGAAGCGGTGAAAACCGGTGCGGTGTCGGGCAAGATCTTGGTGTATCCGGTGCTTGGTGATTTCCCGATGACCAGTCTTGATGATTTGGTTGCGCAGTTCCCCTCGATCGGGCCGATGCTCGACGATGGCTGCTGGACCAAGGCTGCCGAAGAAGAATTACTCCGCGTGGCCGTGCCTCAGGCAAGCTGAGCATACGCTGACGTATCAACACCCCGCGCGGTAGCATTCTGCGCGGGGTGCTTTATGGAGAGCCTTCGTATTCGCACTGCGTTCCCAGGGGACCCGCATGAGCACGCTCGTAGCCGTCATCGATATCGGTAAAACCAATAAGAAGGTCGCTGTTTACGACGACAAACTTCGTCAGGTGGCATACCGCCAGCAGGAGTTTGCCGCCGCGCCTGGTGCTGATGGCGTGCTGCACGAACCGGTAGCGGCCATGTGGGACTGGTTCAAGCAGACCCTGTCGGCCTTATTCAAAGAGCAGCCCTTCAGCGCGATTGCGGTGTCAACCCACGGCGCTGCCGTGGCCTGCCTTGATTGCGATGGCGAGCTCAGCCTGCCGGTGATCGGCTACGACCACAGCCTGAGCGATGCGCAGCAGGCTGCGCTCGATGCCGACTTCTACGCTGCCTGCGGCGACGAGAAGGCGCTGCAGCGCGAAACCGGCACCTGCGACCTGCCCTTGCTGATCAACCCCAGCAAGATGCTGCAGTTTGCCAAGGGCGCCTATCCCGAGGGCTTCGCCCGCACCGTGCGCCTGCTCAATTATCCCCAGTACTGGGGCTTCAAGCTGACCGAGCGCCAGGCCACCGAGCCAACTTTCAGCTTCAATCACACCCATCTCTACAACGTGGCCACGCGCGCGCCGTCGAGCTGTGCCGAAGCCCTGGGTGTAGACAGCATGTTGCTGCGTCAATTCAAGCGGCCCTGGGATAAACTCGGCACGCTCACCGGCGCCTTGCAGTTTGAACTCGGCCTGCCGCCCTTGCCGGTGGCCGTGGGCATTCACGACTCCAACTCCGCCTTGCTACCGTATCTGATCAAGCACGCCGGCAGTGATTTTGTGGTCAACTCCACCGGTACCTGGTGCGTGGCGATGCACGGCGTTGACGCGCCGGTGTACGCCGACGATGAACTTGGCCGCAAGATCATCTTCAATATCGATGCCACCGGCAATTATCAAAAGGTCAGCTTCTTGATGGGCGGCCAGGAATACGCGCGCTACCACGAGCTGATTGGCGGCAGCCACGTTACCTTCGATGCCGAGCGCATGAACGCCGCCTTGGCCACGCTTGATGACCGCATCCTGCCGGGCGCGTTCCCGAGCCAGTTCCCCAGCCAATCCGGTGGCGCCACCTCAGTTGACGCTCGCTACAGCCTGGCCCAGTTGGACGCCGGAGAACGCCCGGTCTGGTTCGCTGACCAAGAGCGCGCGCACTTCCTGCTCAATGCCAGCCTCGCGATCCAGACCAAGGTAGCCCTGGAGGCGACCGGCGTCAGCGATCAAACCGCAATCTACGTGGAAGGCGGCTTCCGTCAGAACAGCAGCTACCTCGCGGTGCTTGCAGCCCTGTTCCCGAATCAAACCGTGGCCTGCACCAGCCTCGAACAAGCCACCTGCGTCGGCGCCGCCGTTCTCGGTCAAAGCCTCGCCGCCGGCTGCAAACCCCAAGCCTTCGCCGGCCGCCTGCACATCGAGCAACACGCCGTCGAAACCCCCAGACTCCCCAATCTCCCCGCCTACGCCGAAGCCTTCCTCGCCGCAGTGCGCTGACGGCTGGAGGTGCTCGATAACGCGAGTGCGCGAGGGCGCGAGGGCGCGAGGGCGCGAGGGTGGGAAGGGCTTGGTTGATCCGTTGATATGCGCGCGACTGGCTTACTTGGCGCGTCTCGTCGTGCGGGCCTGAGGGCCACTCGGTCCTAATGGGGCGGCGCCCGTCGGAGGTAGTGCCGTGCTCGGCCCCCCTATTCCCCTCGCGCCCTTGCATTAACTCGCGCAACTCGCGCAACTCGCACCGCCCGCAGCACTAAGCAGCGTGATTACCCGCCCAGCTTCCAGTGGAGGCCCATCAGCACGCGGCCGACCTCGGTGTCGAAGATGATCCCCAGGTTTTCGTACTGGGGGCCCTCATCGGTGGAAAACAGGATGCCGGACATCGTCTTCGGCAGTCCAAATACGAAATCGAGACCGCTGCCCTGGAGATTGCGCCGAGCGAGGCCAATGATGACGTTGTCGATTTCCTGAATGCCCTCAATCACATCGCGATCGACCGACTCGGGGTAATGCCCGGTCATCCGTTCAATCAGCGCGAAGGCCGTCGACTCGACAACCGACAGAGCACAGGCGCCCTCCACCGCGCCGTTCATACCAATGATGGCATGAATGCCCTCGCCAGGGGTACGGTCACCCTTGACTTTGGCCTGTTTCGGCGCCACTTCTAATCGACACATGGTCCGGAAGGTCTCGATCCCGGCCCGAGCAAAAGCAGTGATGACCTGGGTGTCCATATCTCTGTCTCGACTCTCCAAGCGTACGGCGGCAGGCCGCCGGCGTCGTGCAGTTTAGCCACACCACAACGGCAATGCCACCGAGGATATGGCTATCCGGTGGCGCGTACCGCATCCACGCTTACACCCCCACCATGCGCCTGCTAATCCTCCTTGCCCTCCTTGCTCCCCTTGTGGCCAGTGAAGCCCTCACGGTGGTCTACCCCGCCCCTGCCTCGGCAGACGACAAACGCTTCGAAGACCTCAAGGCCCTGCTCTCGGCCGCCCTTGAGGCCACAAGCGATGAAGGCCCTTACCAGACACAGCCAGCCAGCACGATGCACAGCGAGGCCCGCTACATCGAGGCCGTTCAAGGTGGCACTGAGCTCAACCTGATCTGGACGAGTACCTCAAGCGCCAAAGAGGAAGTGCTGCGGCCAATCCGGATTCCACTACGCAAGGGCCTGCTCGGTTTCCGGGCCTGCCTGATTCGCGCCGACCGCCAAGGTGCGTTCCGCGGCGTACGCAGTCTGACCGACCTCGCCCAACTGCACGTGGTTCAAGGCCAAGGTTGGGGCGACATTGAGGTTTTTCGTGCCAACCGTCTGCCGGTCGTGGTAGGCCCGAGCTACGAGAGTCTGTTCACCATGATCACCGATGGTCGCGCTGATTACTTCAGTCGTGGCGTCACCGAGATTGGCCCCGAACTGGCAGCACGCAGCGCCGCCTTGCCCGAACTCGCAATCGAGTCTGACCTACTCCTATTCTATCCCTGGCCGTATTATTTCTTTACCGCACAGAACAATGAAGCCCTGGCAGCCCGCATTGAACGAGGCCTCAGGGCAATGATTGCCGACGGTAGCTTCAACCACATCGTGCGCAGCCATCACGCGGCCAGCATTTCTGAGCTCAACATGGCCAAACGCCGCGTCTTGCGCCTACGCAACCCGCTGCTGCCAGCGGCCACGCCAGTCAACGACGCCCGGCTCTGGTACCGCCCCGGCGAGTGGAGCCAGTAGGCAGGCCCACCGCTCCACTCGAAGACAGCCCAACAAATATGCCGCCCAACAGGCTGGGCAGAGCGCGGCTATTGCTCGATAATCACCACCACCGGGTGATCGGGGACCAGCAACTGAAGTTCGGTCGTTGGGGCATTGTTGGTCGCCACAGCCGTTAGCCCGTCCACGCACGGGCGATATTGCGTGAGACTGTGCGGGGCAAGCCCAAAGCGCAGCGTTGCCGGTACCTCCTCGTTGCGGATATCGGTCTTGTCGGTCTCGTTCCAGCCGTCGACATCATTCCATACACACAACACGAAGGCGCCATCGCCGCGGCGCAACAACAGCGAATGCACACTGGGCACCGCGCATGCGAGCTCGAGAGCAAGACTACCCGGGCTTGCGACCTCTTGCTCGGCGCCACCAAGCAAGCTTACCAAGTCGCGCAGCGCAGCGAAGGACTGGCGTGGCGTGCCGTCGTCATTGAGCAAGGAGAAGCCGGTATCGTGGCGCGCGTTGAGCGCATAAATAAACAGACGATGGAGCCCATGCCGGAACGCCTCAAGATACAATCGAGGCACACCGCGCGCTTGCATCCACTCTGAAGTCGCACGGATGCCAGGCTTGGCACCGAGGCCAGAATTGTACCCAGACTCGGTAAACTGCAGCGGCACCGTCGGGTAGTTGGTCGTGCGACAACGCCTTATCTTCTGTGCCAATTGATCGTCTTGCGTGATCGCACGGCCACCGTCTGGATAGATATGTTCGTTGCCGAAATCGATCCACTGTTCGATGGATCCGTACCCACTGGTGGATCCGCTAAAGCTTAGAATAGGCACCTCACCGCCCGTGACCCGTTCGCGCAGGGCGGCATGAAGGTCTTGCATGAACAGCTTCGGGCCATCGGGCCAACCCTGATCACGCCACCTGAACTTCTGGTCTTTGTGCCAGGGCTCATTGGGGCCCTCGGCCTGCGCGAGCGCTGGGCCCAAGGCGTCGCATATGTCCATGAACTCGTCCATCGTATACCAACAGTGGAAAATGCCCGTCAACTTGTAGCCAGCGTCGCCCAAACCACGCGTTCGCTCGAGAATGACCGCCCCCTCACCGCGATAATCGTCATGGCCGGCCTTGCGCAGACCGACCCGCAAGTGACGAATCCCCAACTCCTCCAGCCGTGGTAAGGTCACCGTCTCATGCCGCTCGTCATCATACACGATGACATTGATGCCCATGCTATCCACAAAGCGCGCAGCGCTCTGGGCCGGCATAGGCTCCACTGCAACCACGCCACATAGAGTCGCCGCAGCGAGGATGAAAATGAGATAGCAGTGATACATGATGATAACTCCAAGTAGGCGATACGTGTAAGCGACGATAATTACTCGCGCGCAGCTTGATCGAAAGCCGCTAGAATGGCTTCGGTGCCAGGGTTGTCGACGCCACGCGTACGCGAACCAGGGAAGCTCGCGAGTGGCTCTCGAAACGCCGCCAACGGCACCCAGGCAACATGGCCATCGCCATAAACAACGTTGCAACCGTTGCCATGACCGCTGACCGTGACGTTCTTGAGGTGACTGATCAGATCAAAACCAATAGCGCCGGTACTACCAAAATCATCTAGCAGCGGCAGGGGCGCTGCGAGCTTGCGCACCGGCATGCTCACCTCCGGACGCAGCGCATAACCAGCACGGGTAATACGCTGCGGCGGCCATGGGTTATTGGCACCCTGAAAGCTGTGCCATGGGTTACTGCGCCAAACCGGACAGAAGAAGGCCTGCGGCGTATCGAAAACATCGTCACGATACAAAAACCCGAACCCACACAGGCCGTTGTAGTAGTTGGTGAACATGTAGCTACTGCGCTTGGACCAGTCGTCGTAGACCAAGGGGGCCTGTCCATCATTCAACTCGGCAAAGGATGCCACCGCCATGCCCAGCTGCCGCAGGTTGCTCAGACAGCTGGCCTTCTCTGCAGCTGCGCGCGCCACATTGACCGCCGGAATCAGCAAACCGGCCAGAATCGCGATGATCGCCATCACGATCATGAGTTCGATCAGGGTGAAACCGCGGTCAAATCGAGGCTGGCACAGGCGCATGGTCCAGACTATACTACATAGATGAAGAAAACGCAAGTCTTCATACCTTGCCCAGCGCTAATCCTGCCTGAGCATGGGCTTATGGGCACTGAAACCGAGTACTCATGAGCCAGGAGCAGCTCTACGTTCGTGTTGCCACCGATTTGCGGCGGCGCATTCGTGACGGCGAGCTCGCCTTGGGGGCGAAGCTGCCCGGCCGCGCCCTGCTGGCCAAAGAATATGGCGTGGCGCTCCCCACCATGGAGCGCGCGATGGGGCAGCTGCTAGCCGCCGGCGAGGTGGTGGCCCAACGGCGCAAGGGCACTGTCGTCGCCCGCATTCCCGATGCACCAATGCAAGCCCAGGCGCAGCAAAGGGCGCGCCCACTACGCCTCGGCCTGATGGCACCCGCCCCGCCAGACGACCTTGATCCGCGACGCATTCGCGACCCTCGCATCGCAACGATGATCCAGGGCATGGAACGGACCCTCGCCGACACCGGCGGCGAACTGCTGTTTCGCAACCTGTTCAAGCTGGCGCGCGAACTTGGCGACCATGTCACCGCGGTTGAGCACGCCGCCAAGGAGCTGATCGCCACCGGCGCCGAAGCCCTATGCCTCGCCAACCCCTACGCCCAGGCCGAGCTTGAAGACGCAGCGCGAGCCCTGGCCACAACGACCACGACCCCCTTCTGTTACGCCAGCACGCGCCCACTGCGCCTAACCGGCGCTCAAGTGCTCATGGCGCTCGACGAGGGGGCCACCATGGCCGCCGAGCACCTTCTGGCCCGCGGCTACACTCGCATCGCCTATCTGGCTCCCTGGCGCGCCGAGTGGATCACGGCCCGTGCGCGCCTCGCCCAGCGAGCCATCGGCACGCGGGCCCACTGGCACCAGGTCGTCCACGACCACGACACCGTCCACCTCCGTGACCAGCAAGGCGCCGTCGCCGCACGGGCCGTGACCCAAGCGCGAGTCGACATACCCGACCTCCTCACCGGCGGCGCCAATCCGTGGGGCCTGCTATGCCCAAGTGAGGTGATTGCCTGCCAAGCCCTGGACGCGCTTGAAGCGACCGGGGGCCAGGCCGGGCGAGACCTCGGCATCATCGCGCTTGATGAAGGTGCCGATGCCTTCATGCGTGGCCTGAGTGTCATTTCGCCGCCGCTCACGGAGCTTGGCGCGGCCGCCGTTCACGCCGCCGCCGCCGAGGCCGGTATACGCACCGTACACCCCCGCTTGGTGGCGCGCGCATCTACGCGCCGCGCGTGACAGAGAGCATCTCCGGCTCGCGCGAGAGCTCGCAACTCGGACGCACCAGCACCTCCGCCAGGCGCAAAAAAAACGGCCCGCGCCAAAAGGCGCGGGCCGTCATGCATTCGTGACCGCAGTCAGAATTACTTGGCTTCGGGCATGGTCATCGAAGGCTCGAGTTCTTCGGTGCCTTGCTTGACCAGCTCAATGTTGACGCTGCCGTCATAGGCCATCTTGACCATACCACCCTTGTCCATCGGGGTTTCGGTGGCGAGCATCCAGCCGAACTGGGCCTTGGGCGAGTACCAGATTTCCGACTTGTCGAGGGTCATCTTTTCGCAGGCGAGATCGCCAGCCTTGTCCTTCGACCAAGTGGGCTTGGGGCCTGCAGGAGCGGTGCCGTCAACCTTGACCGGTTCCGGCTTGGCCATGACCTTGACTTCGGTGCCGACGGGCGCTTCTTCAGCTTCGGCGTCATACTCGGCGGCGTAGGCCGTGGAGATGTAGCCTTCGTTGTCGACGGTCATCAGCAGGGCGATGGTGAAGTCTTGACCGGGCTGGGGCGAGCGCTTCTCGACCAACCAGGCGCCGTCCTTGCCGCCAACAATGCCGTACCACTCTTCGCCCATGGCGTTCTTGTAGACAGCGAATTGGCCGACAGCCGGATCCTTATGGAAGTTGACGAAGTACGGCACCATGGCGTTGTCCTTCATCATGTCGATCTGCTGCTGAGCAGGATCAGGACCCATGGCCCGAGCAGCAAGGTCACCCATGCAGCCGGCGGTGAAGAGAGCGACGACGAGGGCCGCGAGGCAGATGATTAAGCGCATGCGCGTATGATTCCTTGATGCCTTAAAGGCGTTGGTGAGGACGGTCGTAGCCGTCACATACGAAGGGTGACGCTTGTAGTGCACTTAGCACCAAGATGCAACAAGGATAAGTGATAAAACGCCCACACACCACCGATGTACTCAGTGATTTACCACTGAGTTGATGAATTCGTTCGATGCTGCTGTTGCATTCGTTTCACGGTGCCCAAATGCTGCACGTTTGCTCGCATCCCACTGCTAGCCAAAGCTCAGGGCACTGATACAACCCGCATCCCTCGCTGGCGCCGCCTTAGGTGCCGGCCGTGACCGCTGCGAGATTTGCGCCATGCCGTCCCCGTCCCGCC
>JAQIBG010000300.1 GCA_027859175.1 Planctomycetota bacterium
AGCCAGAGCGCCAAAGCGGCAGACGATATCGCCGAGCGCATCGGCAGCATTCAAAGCGGTAGCGATGAAGCCGTGCAAGCCACCGAAGCCATTGTGTCGATTATTGCCAGCATCAACGAATCGTCGGATCAGATTACCGATGCCATGAGCGAGCAAGCCACGATGGCCAACGGGATCACCGCTAATATCGCCGAGAGTTCGCGCGGCGTTGAAGACATCGCCTGCTCGATCGCGCAATTGGCCACCGGCGCCGAACAAGTCTCAGAAAATGCCAGCAACAGCGCACGCGCCACCGAAGACATCACCAACCTCCTCAACAAGGTGAGCGATTCACTGGCCAAAACCGCTGAGGGCGCTCAGCAACTCGCCAGCGCGGCTGAAAACATGCAGCAAGTGGCGCGGCAACTACAAGCGCTGCTGTAAGCTCAAAACGTAGATCGATCCGGGCGCAAAGGCTGGGGCGCAATGCTCAAGCCTTTGTGTGCAATGGTCTGCCAAGCTATGGGCGCACCTCTGGCCACCCTAGGTGACGGAGATCCCCGCACTTGGCGCGCGTCGCTTGGTTATTGAAAACGAACTACTGCTCGCGGGCGATTGCTCCGCCACGCCCCGCCACCGCCCCGCGTAGCCGGTGGCGAATGCACTCACGCCATAGCCCAAAGCGATCCATCCACAAAGTATTAAAACACCGCCTCCACATGACTTATAAGGAATGCACGACCAGCGCCAACACCCCACCGGTGAACCAAAAGTGAAATAGGACCACTACGATCCCAATAACACGCTCCATAAATGGCTTAATAAATATTTGACACAGATGGCTCTGCTCCTGATTATGCCCGGAATGATGGCCTTACCTGGGCGCACCCAGTTCCGGTAATCCCGATGCGACACTCGCATCACCCACCCGCGTACACGCTCCGCTCCCGGAGCCTTCTCATGAGGACGCACCCTATGCAACTCCGGTACATCGTCGCCGGCACGCTGGCCGCGCTCGGACTGGCTCCGATGGCGCAGGCCTTTGATCTCGGAAATGTGGACATCCACGGCTTCGTTAGCCAAAGCTATCTCAATAGCACCGATCAAAATTACCTCACTCCTGATAGCCAAGACGGCACAATGGAATTGAATGAAATAGGCATTAATTTCGGCACCGACGTGGCAGACAATATCCGCGTTGGCATCCAACTCTTCGCCCGCGACCAGGGGAAATTCGGCAACAACCAGGTCACCCTCGACTGGGCCTATGGCGACTGGACCATGAATGACTACTTCGGTCTCCGCATCGGCCGAATGATCTCAACCGGCGGTCTGTACAGCGAGATTAAAGACTATGACTTCCTCCGCAGCTACGCCCTCCTGCCGCAGAGCATTTACAACGCTGACTTCCGAGAAATATCTTCAAGTTACAATGGCGCTGAGGCCTACGGCGTCTTTGACTTCGACGGCGCCGGAATCCTGAGCTATACGGTCGGAGCCGGGGCCTCAAGCGTCCCTCGCGATGGCGACCTTGCCACATTCCTGCAAAACACACCAGTGAACGGCAATTATGTCGACACCATCAATGACGCTAAAGTCGACTGGGTTGGTTCTCTCAACATCGTGTACGAAACACCAGTTGATGGACTCAAGTTCCTGATGAACTTCAACCACGTCCACGGCATGGTGCTCGATATGTCGAGCACAGAGTACGCACTCATCCCGGCTAATCCGATGCCCCCCGGGCCGACCAACCCCGCCTTTAACTACCCAGTGAACATCGATGTCCTTTTTGAAACCGAGCGCTTGGACACCTTAATCCTCTCTAGCCAATACCTCTACGAGAGCTGGACCTTCGACCTTGAGTACACCCGCTCTTGGCAACGCGCAAATGTCACCACAACGATCCAAGGCCCGCTCAGCTTTACTGGCACGAGCATGTCAATCACCGAAGAGGGCGAGACCACGAGCAGCGACGGTGGCTACCTCGGAACCACCTACCGCATGGACGACAGCTGGGTATTTGGTGGCTACTTCTCGGCCAAATTTGCCGACACTAGCGACCGTGATGGCCAAGAGATCGAGGACAATGGCGGCCAAGCCATCACAGGCTACAGCTATGACTTCGCCGGCGTGGTTCGCTATGACATCAACGAGTATTGGCTCGTCAAAGCTGAAGCGCACTACGTCAACGGCGCATATGGCCTTAGCACCTACAATGACCCGTCGGAGGAACTGGAGAAGAGTTGGTCTTACTTCATCCTTCGCTCGAGCTTTAACTTCTGACACGGAAAGGGCAGAAACATGACTCGCATGATACAAAGCATCCTCATCATCACCGCCCTGTGCTGCACCAGTCAGGCGGCAGCAGAAGTGGCAGTGGTCGCTAACACCAGCGCGACATCAGTCAGCGCAAATGACCTGAAAGGATTCTATCTCGGCAAGAAAAGGAGCTGGGACGACGGCACCAGGGTGAATCTCACCACCAATGGCAGCGCCATTCATGACGCCTTCCTTGACGCCTCTATCGGCAAGAACGCGAGTAGTTTTGCCTCCTTCTGGAAACGTATCGTGTTCACCGGCAAGGGTAAACTACCCGAGGCCCTGGCCGATGACGCCGCCGTGGTGGCCTACGTGGCCGCCAACCCCGGTGCAATCGGCTACATCGATGCTGGCAGCGCCGCAGAGGGCGTGACCAAACTTACCATCGAATAGGCGTTTGGTTTTGCGATGAACAAGAGCCCGGCGGTTTCCGCCGGGCTCTTGTGTTTATCGGGTTCCGGGTGCGCGCCTGCGGCCTGGTCCATGGAACTTGCGGCTGTTCCCATGACCCAAGCGCCACCGGCGCGTACCAGGACCAAGGACCCAATACCTACAGGCGCCCGCCTCGCTTCTTACGATCCTCCGCGTGCCGGCGTTTCACCACGTCGTACACCATTTTCGGCCGCCGATATTCATCGACCGTGCCCTTATTATTCATGGTCCGTGGACGGCTGACCCACCACCGATTCTCAGGCGTTACCCGCACATCGCAGAACTGCCAGATCGCGGTGCCGATCACGTCGGGGTGACCCAAATAGACGCGCAACTCCTCGTCGAGCACCTGGCACTGGTATTCCTCGGTCCAATGCACGGCTCGCGCATCACGTAAACCACGAATCGCGCCGCCACCAAACTCACTCAAAATCACCGGCTTACCAGCACCGCCCTGACTTTGGGGGCTATGCAGCCACTTGAGGATATGCTTGAGGCCGGGCTCAACACCCGCCACGTCGCCGCCATACCAGCCGGTGTAGCGATTCCAGGCCACGATGTCGACCAGGCCCAAGCAGACGTCATTGCTGCCCTTATTGCTGGCGAAGGTCACCGGGCGCGAAGGGTCGGTCTTCTTGATGTACTTGAGCACGCGCGCGTGTTCCTTGGCACCAGCGCGCGATACGCTGTCACATTCATTGAGACAGCCCCAGATAATAATCGAGGGATGACTGCGGTGCCAGTCGAGCATCTCCACCGTTGAGTCCATGATCTGCTCACGGAAGCGTGGGTGCTTGAAGTTAATCGCGCGGGCATGACTTTCTTCCCACACGAAAAAGCCCATTTCGTCACACAGATCAAGGAAACGCCGGTCGTTGGGATAGTGGCAGGTGCGCACAAAGTTGCTGCCGAGGTCTCGCAGCAGGTACAGATCATGCCGCATCGCCTCAACTGGAATCGCACACCCAAACTGAGGGTGATCCTCGTGCCGATTGTAGCCGCGCAGCAGCAGCGGCTTGCCGTTAAGCAGCAGCTTTTTGCCGCGCACCGCAACGGCGCGGAAGCCGACCCGGTCGCGCAAGTCATCAACCTGATCGTCACCCTCATACACAGCGATGTCGAGATCATACAGCTGCGGCGCGGCCGCACTCCACGCCTTCACCGCGAGGCCGCTCAAGTGCAAGGACTTGCTGACCGTAGCGCCGGCGGCAACCCGCACGCGCGCCAACTCCACCTCGCTGCCTGCCACCCGCGCAACCACGCGACGCGTTCCGCTTGACGCGCTCCAATTATGCAGTCGTACCGTTACCGCTAAATCCCAGCGACCGCCGCGCGCTTGCTCCGGCACCGCGTGGACCCGCTCGATATAAATCGGCGCCACGTAGTGGGCTTCAACCGGCCGCGTTAAGCCGCCATAGGTGTAATAATCATTACCGATATGCAGCGCACTGTGGTCACCAAACTGATTATCAACCGCAACCACCACCTCCCGCTCACGGCGCTTGGTTGGTGCCACCGTCACCGCGAAGGGCGTAAACGCATCGTAATGATGCGCGACCTTGGTGCCATCCACGTACACGTCAGCAGTATGCGACACGCCGCCAAACACCAAGCGCAGCGCACGCGCGCTATCACCGGCAACACGACGGCGATACCAGCCCTGGCCACGATACCCCTCTAGGCCAGGCAACTGCTCCCAGGCCTGCGGCACGCCGCAACTGCGTGCGTAGCGCTTCGGTAACACAGCCTGGTCGCGCCGGTCTTCAGCGGTGGTAAAGTCCCACATTCCATCGAGGCCCACGACCTCGCGAACACGGTGCTCAGTGAAAGTTCGCAGCATGCACGGCTCCTCATCGGCTGTAGCAAAACGCAACACGATAGGCGGCCTTCATCCTAACCACAAGCAGACAGCGGTTCACCGTTCTGGACTCAGGTTACACGCGTGCGGGCCGATTCACCAAACCTTCTTGGGTAAAAACACAAGAAAACGAGATTACCTCGAAAATCTCAATAAAAATTACCGCACGGCTAGTCTGTATGACCTAGAATCTGTGCCGCTAGCGGTTGCCGCTGACCTCGTTTGCCGTAGTATGGTGATCTATGGTGCCACCCCTCAGCCAACCACCCAGCCAGCTAATTCGCCGCACGGTATGAGCACCAGAGCGCCCATTTCGCGACGCTTGGCAACCGCGATTGTGCTGGTGGAAAGCGCGATGCTGGTAGCCGGTGGACTGGCGATTGGCGCGATCAGTCCCAACGACCACCGCCTTGCCCTGCTGTTTGTGTACAGCCTGACCTCGGTATTAATGCTCGGCCTCAGCCTGGCGGCGCTGTCACTCGGGCTGCGCCAAATGGTGTTCCGCCGCCTCGATAACACCACCGCTGCCCTCCACGATATAGGCCAAGGTGACTTGGCGCGCCGCATCCCAATATCTGAGCACGACGAAGTCGGCCAGATTCAGGATGGCATCAACCGCATGGCAGCAGCCCTCGCCGAGCGCTCACGTGCTGCCGTAGATGGCACCACCCGCTTGGTCCGCAGCGAAAGTAATTTGGCCGCGATTCTGCATGCCGTGGGCGAAGCCGTGATTGTGCTCGACGCCGACTCACGCGTAGTCCGCCTCAATCTCGCGGCCCTCGAATTACTCGACACCACCGAAGCCAATGCGCTCGGCCGCCCCTTCGCTGAGCTGGCAGAACTGCTCGACGCCGAAGGACGCAATCGCGTTAGCCTTCCTGACCCCGCCCATTTGACGCGCGACGCCCGGCAACCACAGCCACAGATCCAGCTCAAACGCCATGGCGTTGCCACCCCGGTATCGCTGCGCGCCACGCCGTTGAGCGCCAGCGACGGTAGCCCTGGCGCCGTCCTCGTGTTATCAGATCTCAGCCGTCTGATGGCAGCCCAAGAACGCTCGCATCAGGCCCAGAAGCTGCAAGCAGTTGGCCAGCTGGCCGGTGGCATCGCCCACGACTTCAACAATCTTCTCACCGTCATCATCGGTCAAAGCGAGATGGTGGCAGCCGAATCCGACATTGCCGCTGGGCCCCGCGATCGCGTTCAACGCGTTCTGAGAGCCGCCAATCGCGCCGCCGACCTCACCGCTTCGCTGCTGGCTTTTTCGCGCAAGAACCCCCTCCCCACCACTTGGATCGACCTTCACGACGCCGTCAGCGATGCCGTCGGCCTACTTGAAGACGAACTCAGCGATGGCATCACGCTCGAGCTCAGCCTTGAGAGCGAACGCTGCCGGGTCAAAGCACAGCGCAGCCAAGTCCAGAACGTGGTCATGAACCTGTGCCTCAATGCCCGCGACGCGATGCCCGAGGGTGGCACCCTGGCAATCACCAGCCGCTTGGTCTCGATTGACCGCGAACCGCATGAGGGCATCCCGCACCGCCTTCAACCGGGTGTCTACTTCGAACTCCAGGTTGCCGATACCGGCAGCGGCATCGAGCCCAGCCTGCGTGAGCGCATTTTCGAGCCCTTTTTCACCACCAAAGAGCCCGGCCGCGGCACCGGACTCGGATTGGCCTCAGCCTACGGCACCATCTGCGACCACGGTGGCACCATCCTGCTTGCCAGCACGCCTGGGGCAGGCAGCACCTTCCATGTGTTACTCCCGCTGCATGACGAAACCACCGGTGCCCACATTGTCCGCCACCCGAGTGCAAGCATTGCCGGCGCCAAGGTCCTGGTGATTGATGATGACCCTGCGGTGCGCCAAGTGCTCATCGGCATGCTCGAACGCCTTGGCCACCAAGTGACGGAGGCCAGCTCTGGCGAGCAGGGCCTCGCCGAGATCCGCGATTCACGCAATGCCTTCGACCTCGTTATGATCGATCTGATCATGCCCGGCAAAGATGGCTATGCGACCCTGGCCGACATTTTCGCCATCAAACCCAATCTGCGCGCCATTACTTGCAGCGGCTATGCCAAGCTCGACGACGTGATCCCGGATCAAGTTCAAGCCCGCATTCTAGCACACCTAGTCAAGCCCTACCGGTACCGGGAAATCAGCGACCTGTTGGCGCGCACCCTCACGGTGGCGTGAGCCGACAAGCCTAACGACGACGACGGCGTGCCCGCGGGGCATCATCGCCCTCTGAAGGCTCTTGCTGCGCGCTCGGCGGCGACGGTTCAGCCAGCATCTCATCAACTGACTCAGGGGCGACACTACGGGCCCGCGCACCCCTACGGACCCGCACTTCCTTACCCGGCTTGCGGCGCAGGTACACCGACCGTGGCACCACCTGCGTTTTACTGATCTTATCATGCAAGGCGTTGCGCGTCACGCCAAAGGCCAACAACTGCCCAAAGGGCACCAGGCGTATTACCTGCCGGGTTACAGCAAGGCTGAAACTTACACGGCGATAATTACCATCAACCGCCACCAGCTTCATGATCTTCTTGCCGACGGTAGCACCAGTGGCGGCCTCCATCAACGGGAAGTAGAACAGCCCCAACAACACGCTGACCGAAATCGCCATGGCCACCAAGAAGGTTTTCTGGTCATAGACCGCGTCCATTTCGCGCCGGTCTTCAATATAGGCTCGACTCCGCCATTGATAAACTTGGCGCTCGTACCCGACCTCCCGGTACTCATCGAGAAAAGCATCAAGAGTAGGCTTGAATTCGGCCTCGGTTTGGCCTTTCTGCATGGTCGGCCGGTCTGGGAATTCTGGTTTTACATAGGTGCCATCGGCCACCCCCATTTCCCACTCCTCATAGCCCGGCATCGTGTCGCCAGCCGAAGACAGGCTCATCTCAATGCGGTTCAGATCGATGATAGTAAGGGCATCTTTGATCTTCCCGTTACCAGCGATCACCGCGATACTCAACGCGATAATCATCACCGCGCCCAGAATCGCATCATCAATCAAACGCGCAGCGACACGCTGACCCACGCTGGCGCGGGTCTCAATCACCTGCGCGTCTTGATGCGCTAGCGGGCTCGTCTCCGGACCGTCGAGGTCCGACGGTTCGGGCTCGGCATCTTCACCAGTGAGAGAACGACGCGGCTCAACCGGACCACCCCCCTGCTGATCCTGACCAATCGCAATACGGCGCGTAGACGGCACCGACGCACGCACCTTGCCCTCACCGGTACGATCCAGCGCCGCCGTCTGCGGCTGCACCAGCGTAACCGGCCGAATATCGCTCGACTCCTTCTGTGCGGGTCTTGCCGGAACAACGCCGGGTTCAGGTACGGCGGGAGCCGGCGCAGCAGGAGCGGGTTCAGATGCGGCGGGAGCCGACGCAGCGAACTCAGGCCCAGGCGTAAGTACTCCATGCGTAGCGGCTGGCTCAGGTACGGCGGGAGCCGGCGCAGCAGGAGCGGGTTCAGGTGCCATAGACGCAGGCGCAACCGACGGAGGCGCAACCGACGCCGCTGCGGCAGCCGCCTTAGCCTGCTCAACGGCACCAGGCGGCAGCAAGCCTTGGACCTGCATCGCCAACACCGGCTTGTCCATACCCTCACGGCGCACCGGCGTAGCCGGACCAATCAAGCCGCTTTGCACCAGCTCCTTGACCTGAGCCGGGGTCAAAGGCCCCTGCTCCACGCCCTGCAGCGTCACATACCAGTCTCCGGCGGCCATCGACAGACTCCTTCCGCTCGAAGGCGGTTTGTGGCACCAGCCTATAGCCTAACGCGCTCTGTCACCAGTGGACCCGTGGTCTGGTCACGACGCCACGCAGCAGGGCTGCGGCCGCGCTGTTGCCGAAACTGCTTGGAAAAACTAGCCGTATCCGGATAGCCGAGATGCTCGGCAATGCTCGCCACCGAATCCCGCGTCTCCGCCAACAAAAACGCGGCCAATTCACAGCGCGCTTCAATCTGAAACCGGCGTGGCGTGCTGCCATAGCGGGCCCGGAAGGCGCGAATGAAGTGCTTTTCAGACAAGCCCACCGCCCGCGCCATGCCCGGCACCGCCCAGCGCCGCGCTGGATCCGCTCGAATCGCCCGCACCACCGGTTCAAACGGGTCTTCCTCGCGCAGGCCCTGCGACTCCATAGCCAACGACAAGGCCAGCAACATACTGATCACACCGGTTTGCAGCCGCAGCGCACGCTGATGCTCATCGCCACCAGCCAGCCAAGCCTGATGCACGGCATGGCACACCTCCATGAGCCCGGCACGCTGCGCCGGCTCAAGGCGCGTGTGCAACGCGCACGGCGCCGGCTGCCAGGCCGGCCCAGCGCCACGTGGTAGCGCAGCCTCAACCCGAAACCGCAGCGGCGTAATCCACGGCGGATCACGGCGCTCGGCCTCAGCGCCATAGCGATAGCCAGGGCTCACAAAGATCAGACGCCCCGGCTCTAAGGGCACCACTTCATCGCCCAAGAAATAGCGTCCGTGCCCGCTACTGACGTAAATCAGGTGCGCGTCTTGCACGCGCCGCTGCGGAAAACCCCAGGCCGGCCCCACCCGCAAATGA
>JAQIBG010000444.1 GCA_027859175.1 Planctomycetota bacterium
GGCAGGGTCAGATCGTGGGCCATGGTGTTGTCTCGTGGGTCGGGGAAGGGTGGGAGTGTCAGGCCTGTAATTGCAGCGCATCGGCGAGCAGTTGGTTTTGCTCAATGCTGAACAGCAGCTTGCTGCCCGGTGCCGGAACGCTCGAACTCGCGCGGCCAGCATAGCGCACATCGTGGCCGAGCAGTTGTCGCAGGCGTGGCTCAATAAAGCGCCACGCACCAAAGTTCTCCGGCTCTTCTTGGCACCAGGTAATATCGGTGATGTCGGCGTATTGCGACAACACCTCACGCAGTTGTTGCTCGGGCCAGGGGTAGAGCTGTTCGATGCGGATGATTGCCACGTCGTCGAGTTCGCGCTTGGTGCGTTCGGTTGCGAGGTCGTGGTAAACCTTGCCGGTGCACAGGATCAGGCGCTTGGCCTTGCTCTCGAAGCCGGCGGTGAAAGCCGGGTCAGGCAAGACTTCATGGAAACGGCCGTTGACCAGGTCATCAATGGGCGAGCTCGCTTCTTTCGACCGCAGATGACTCTTGGGGGTCATCAGAATCAGCGGCTTGCGGAAGCTGCGATGCATTTGGCGGCGCAGGATGTGGAAGTGCTGGGCTGCGGTGGAGCAGTAGGCGACTTGCATGTTACTGCCAGCGCAGGATTCAAGGAAGCGCTCCAGCCGAGCCGAACTGTGCTCGGGGCCAGCGCCCTCTTGGCCGTGCGGCAGCATCATCACCAAGCCAGCCATGCGGCCCCACTTGGCTTCGCATGAGCTGATGAACTGGTCGATGATGACCTGGGCGCCGTTGACAAAGTCGCCGAACTGTGCTTCCCAGATGATCAGCATGTTTGGTTCGGCTAGCGAGTAGCCGAAGTCGAAGCCGAGTACGGCGGCCTCAGATAACGGGCTGTTGTACACGCAGTAACGGGCTTGCCGTTCCTGGATGTGAGCCAGCGGCGACCAGCGTTCGCGGGTTTTGACGTCGTACCAGTAGCTGTGGCGCTGTGAGAAGGTGCCACGACGCGAGTCTTGGCCTGACAGGCGCACCGGGATGTTTTCGGCCAGCAGGCTACCGAAGGCAAGCATTTCGGCGAAGGCCCATTCGATTGGCTCGCGGTTTTTGATCGTTTTCGCGCGACGCCCGAGCAGGCGCTTGATGGTGGGGTGAATGTTAAAGTTGGCGGGCGCTGTGGACAGGGCGCCCGCCACCGCTTCGATGGTGTCTTCGGCGACGCCGGTCTCCACCGGTTCATGGCTGTATTGGTTGCTGAGCCCAGTCCACACGCCTTTGAATTTGGTGCGGCGGCTCTTGGCGGCTTTAGTTTTGACCTGATCCAGCGCGTCTTGCAGCTGGTTCTTCATGATCGTTTCAATGCCTTCAACTTCGGCTTGGTCGAGGTCGCCGCGATCAAGGAGTTGCTGGCGATACAGCTCGGTTACCGAGGCGTGCTTGGAGATCAGCGAGTACAGCGTGGGCTGGGTATAGTTAGGCTCGTCGGTTTCGTTGTGTCCGAAACGGCGATAGCACACGATGTCGACCACGGCGTCGCGACCAAATTCTTGCCGGTAGCGCAGGGCCATGCGAATGCAGTGCACCACGGCTTCGGGGTCGTCGCCATTCACGTGCCACACCGGTGCTTCCACCATCTTGGCGATGTCGGTGCAGTAGGGAGTGGAGCGGCTGTCGTGGGGAAGGGTGGTAAAGCCGATCTGGTTGTTGATCACAATGTGCAGGCAGCCGCCGACACGGTAGCCGTCGAGGTCAGACAGCTGGAAGGTTTCCATCACCAGGCCCTGCCCGGCCATGGCTGCGTCGCCGTGAATGATCACGGGGATCACGCCTTGGCGGTCGGCGGTGTCGGCCTGCTGGCGTTGCTTGGCGCGGGTACGGCCCAGCACCACTGGGTTAACGGCTTCGAGATGGCTCGGGTTGGCGCACAGTGTCAGGTGGATGCGGCGGCCGCGCGCGGTGATGTGGTCGGTGGAGAAGCCGAGGTGGTATTTGACGTCACCATTGCCTTCCATCTGACTGGGGTCCCAGTTCTCTTCGAATTCGGTGAATACCTCTTCGTAGCTCTTGTCCATGATGTTACAGAGCACGTTGAGGCGGCCACGGTGGGCCATGCCAAACACCATCTCCTTGGTGCCCATTTCAGGGGCCAATTCAACGGCGGCGTCAAGCGCCGGAATCAGACTTTCGGCGCCTTCGAGTGAGAACCGCTTCTGGCCGAAAAACTTGGTGTGGATGAACTTTTCGAGCAGCGCGCCCTGCGACAGTTTGATCAGCACCCGGCGCTTGTCGTCGATGCTGAGGGCGGGTTGGTTGCGGCTTTCCTCGATCTGATGCTGCAGCCAAATGCGGCGCTCTGGATCGGTGATGTGCATGTACTCAACGCCGATCTTGCCGCAGTAGGTGCTGCGCAAGAAATCGATCAGGTCGCCGAGCGAGGTTTTGGTGCCGAGCCCTGGGATGGTATCGGTGGCGAACTCGAGCTTAAGCTGGCTGTCGCCGAGGCGGAAGCGCTCGAGCTCAAGCTGCGGGTTGCTGGGATTGTTGTTCATCCCCAGCGGGTCGAGGTCGCAGATGCTGTGGCCGAGATCACGGAAGGCGTAGATGAGGTCGTCGACGCTTTGCTGCAGGGCGCGACCTGGCTTGTCGCCATCGCTGCCGCTGCTGGTCACAGGGGCGCCGTCCTCATCGAGGGGGCGTTCCATCGCCAGCTGCATGCCGGCAAAGAAGAACTGCCAGTCCTTCTCGACGCTGGCAGGGTCTTGCTGCCAGCGGGCATACTGCTCTTCGAGCAGGTCTAGGTTCCAGCGGGTGGCGAAGCTCGCAGCGTGGGTGTCCATAGCGGGGGGACCTCGCGGCTTTAGGAAAGGAAGGCTTTGTGCGTGTTCTTGTGCGAATCCGGACCCAGGTGTCCGTTATGGTCGAAGTATGGGTCGCAGGGCTTTCGCTCACAAGAGGTGCACCGGGCTTGCGCTTCGGTGTCGCACAATACATTGTGCGACATGGCAACCAACCTAGACGTGGATATTGCCGCGATTGAGGAACTGATGCGCCTCGGTGACTTTCGCAGTAAGCGTGAGGCCGTTGATGCGGCGGTGGCCGAGGCCTTGGCCTATCGGCGCCAACTCAAAACCCGTGACTTCTTGGCCACGGTCGATTTCAAACCGGTGATCCTCGAACGGCCAGTTCCGGGCGGCCCGGGCGGCCCGGGCGGCCCGAGCGCCCCGTGAGCACGCCGGGGCCAGAGCTAGATACGGCCGTGAGCAGCCGTCTGCGCACTGTCATCGTGCTGCCTGAAATCGATGTGCTGCTGCGGGCCTTCTCGCGCCAAGACCCCGACCCCGCTGCGGTGGCTACCGCCGACAAGCTGATTGAAGATCGGCGCCTGTATATGATTGGCTGGGTCCGTCAGGGCCTGCTGACCCGCGTTAAAGACGAGCGCCAATTCCAGCGTCTGCTGTCTGCCCTGGCGCCCTTCCCCGATATCCCAATCACGCCTGCCGACCACGTCATGGCCGCCAGCCACACCCGCGAAATGTCTGAACGCGGCATCAACCTGCTGCCCGCCCAGGCCCTAATGTGGGCCATGGCCGAGCGCTGCGGCGGCCTGATCTGGAGCCAACAAACCCGCTGGCGCCGCCTCGAACGCCACGGCGCCCCGCTCTATCGTTCTTGAACGATTAGCAGGAAGATTAGCAGGAGAAGTCGAGGGAGTTGAGGTCCGAGTGAGGGCTGAATGGGGGGCGAATCCACCGTCAAAGGCGTATGGCGGGTTGTGCGCGGAACCATCTTGGCGTTCCTGTTCGCAACGTCCGACGCAGTTGCCCAACCTGCTCCCACTCCCTCGGACCTCAACTCCCTCGACTTCTCCTGCTAATTCCCCCGCAAATCAAAAAAGCCGGGCCCCGATGGGGCCCGGCTTTTGAATGCGCGTGGCGGGTGCTTACTTGAGCATGTCCGCAACGGTTTCGCGTTCGCCGACCAGTTCGGCGTTGGACGCGGCGATTTTCTCCTTGGCGAAGTCGCTGTGGCTGACGCCCTTAACGATTTCGTAGGTGCCAGGAGCGGTGGTCTTGACCGGAACCGAAGCCCAGACGCCTTCGGCGAAGCCGTAGCTGCCGTTGGAGGGGACGCAGATGCTGTGGGCAACGTTGCTGGGGGTGTGCAGTGCCTTGACGTGGTCGATCAGAGCGTTGGCGGCCGAGGCAGCCGAGCTCTTGCCGCGAGCGGCGATGATCTCGGCGCCACGCTTGCCAACCTTGGGCAGGAACTCGCCCTGCAGCCAAGCATCGTCGCCAATGACCGCAGCGGCCGGCTTGCCGCCGATGGTGGCATTGGTGTAGTCGGCGAACATGGTCGGCGAGTGGTTGCCGTAGATGATGATGTTCTCAACGTCGGTCACGGCCACGCCGGCCTTTTTGGCCAGTTGGGTGGCGGCGCGGTTCTGGTCGAGGCGGGTCATCGCGGTCCAACGGTCGGCGCCGATGCGCGAGCACTGGTTGGCACCGATCATGCAGTTGGTGTTGCAGGGGTTGCCCACCACGGCAACGCGGCAGTCGTCGGCGGCGTTGGCTTCAATCGCCTGGCCCTGACCGATGAAGATCTTGCCGTTGTCCTTGAGCAGGTCGGCACGTTCCATGCCGGGGCCGCGGGGCTTGGAGCCAACCAGCAGCGCCCAGTTGATGTCCTTGAAGGCCACATTGGCGTCACCGGTGGTGACGATGTCGGCCAGCGTCGGGAAGGCGCAGTCGTCGAGTTCCATGGCCACGCCGAGGAGAGCATTCTGGACCGCTTCCACCGGGATCTCGAGCAAATGCAAGATCACCTTTTGGTCGGGGCCGAACATCTCGCCGGAGGCAATACGGAACAGCAGGTTGTAGCAGATCTGGCCGGCAGCGCCGGTAACAGCAACGCGGATGGGTGCACTCATGTGGGCTCCTCGCACGGGGCGGTAGGGTTCGTGGATGGGGGAGCATTGGCGATCCGGAGCGAAGGTGCAAGGCTGGTTCACCACTTAGCCTGCCCGGCATGCGTGGTGGGAGGGGCTATCCATGCCCGTGATGCACAGGGGAGCGATCCTGGTTGCAGCGCCGCTATACACGACACGTGCCCGAGCTTGTGCCCGCTCATCGCTGGCGCCGCCGGTGAGGCCTCATAGCGTGCCAGCTAGGAGAATGGTCGACTATGGCAGACGGGGCGCACGCGCACGACGAAGACATGGAACCGGCAGAGATTCTGTCGACTATCCAGCGCGCAGTTCGTGCTCGCGGCGTACGCTGGACTGGCCAGCGCGAGGCCATTATCGGCACCTTTATCGACCAAGATCGGCACCTAACGGCTGAGGAGCTGCATCAGTTGGTGCGGGCGCAAGATGCCACGATCAGCGCGGCCACGGTCTATCGCACGATGAACCTCTTGGTAGAAATCGGCATGGCGGCCAAGCGCCATTTCAACGGCGATTCGGCCTCCTTCGATCTGACCATCGGCAAGGGTCATCACCATCATCTCATCGACGTTGACTCAGGCCGCATTATCGAGTTCAAGAACGACGAGATGGAAGCTATTCTCGCCACCATCGCCGAACAATACGGCTACCGCATAGCATGCCACAAGATCGAGCTGTTTGGGGTCCCGATTGATGAGCCCCCGGCCAAATCCGCTCCCGACGAATGAGCCCTTGAATCATCGATAACGCCATCTAGCATCCCGCCCTTCCGCGACAGCGGAACGCTACCGTGAGCACGGCCTTGTAGCTCAGTTGGTAGAGCACTGGATTGAAAATCCAGGTGTCGGCAGTTCGAATCTGCCCGAGGCCACCACTGTAAACCCCTGTAGGCGAATGCTTGCAGGGGTTTACTTTTTTTCTGGAGCTTGGCTGTGCTTTGGTTGATCGCGTGTCGATCGATGCAGAGCGCGTTGTGGTCAGAAATCTGCTGCGCCCGGTTCGGCTTCGGCTTGTTGGGCTTGGTTCAGGGCTGCTTGGAAGGTGGCGGGGTCTACTGAAGCGAGCGTGCCATTGCGGGTGACGTAGAGGTGCTCGTCGGGGATGTCTTCGAAGGGTGTGGCGTAGAGGATCATGCGCCCGGCGTCGTCGCCCTTCGGAAGCAAGTAAGTGTAGGGCTGCTTGGTGAGGGGGCAGCGCAGTTGATCAGCGCGTAGTTCGCCGGCATCAACCAAGGCTTGCAGGGTGGCTGGCCAGGTGCCGGTGTTGTTGCGGTGCTCGATCACAGTTGCGCCGACTTGGCGCAACTGGTGGCGCGCCGCGCGACGGAGTGCAGTGCGTTGTTCGCCGGCCAGTTCTCCTCGGATGCTGGGGAGCGTGGCGGCGAAAAGCTGAACGAGGGCGCGCGGCGTGAGCGTGCTGTTGAGGCGCAGGCCGGCGTCGCTGCGATGCAGGGCGGTGGTGGCTATAAGTGCGGGCATCTGATCGATGCCAACAGCTTCGGCGATGAAGGCGCCGATGTTGCCGTGGATGACGGCGATCGCGTTGTCGGCGAGGCTGGGGAGGGCTGGCGAATCCGGCACGGTTTCGGCGGCCAGCATCACTTGATGGATGCGGGCGGGGTCGCGCCCAGTGGCGAGTTTATCGCCCCGCATGGCGAGGTAGGGCGGACGCCCCGGCGACATCAGTTGCGTGCCGTCGACATTTTCTTGCACCACCGCGAAGTCTTGACTGGCGGCAAAACCGAGTGTTTTCGCGACCAGCGCACCGAGTTGGTCGAGGTCTTTGAATGTGGCGATGATGATGCCGAAGGGATCGAATCGCTGGTCCCCGAGGGGGATCACCAGGGCGATTTCATTGGTGTGATCGAGGATGCCTTCAAGGCGCAGGCCGCTGGCGCGTTCGAGCCCAGCTTGGGCCTCGTCGAGGTCATCCTGGCCGGCGAGGCGTAGCAGTGGAGCTAGTTGTGTGAGGTAGGCGGCAACGGCCGGGCCTGGCTCGCGCAGGGCGGCGCTTATGACGAGGTACTCGTCGCCGGCTAAGCGCGGCAACTGGAGGCCCTCGGGGGCCGGTTGCAGGTGTTTGAGGACCTCCGTTTGCGGATCGAGCGCGAGATCAAGCCGCAGGCCCTGGTCATTCCAGGCCAGGGTCGCAACGCGCATGGCTCCGAATTCAAACAGCTGATCGAAGGCCGCGGGTTCGTTGATGATCCGGGCGCGGTATTCTTCGTAATAGGCCAGGGCGAGCATGCTGCGCGGGTTGACGATCACGCTGAGCGGTTCTGGGCGTGGCGTGGTTAGCTGATGGCGCTGGACGCGCGCGCCGAGCGATTCGGGGTCTGGGGTGCCTGCCGCTTCGGCTGCGAGGCCGCGCAGGCAGTCGCGTGCGGCGGGGATATCGCTGGTGATGAGCACCAGGCCGGGCTGGACTGCGAGCGCAAAGCCTTTGCCGCGTCGCCCCATGCTGAGGGCAACGATTGTGCCCTGCGCACCGAGATCGAACGACTCGATCAACAGTTCGTCGGCCATGGGCCCTGTTGTGAGACTTTCGAGCGCAGCGTTTGCGTATCCGTCGATCGGGCCTTCCATCGCGATGAGCCAACGCGGACCACGCTCGGTGACCCCGGGAATGCCAACATGAATCGCGCCACAGTGGCTGATCAGGGCGCTCAGGGTTTCGATGGGAATGCCGGAGGCGAGACTGATGGGGCTGAAGCCGGCGCTGGGGTCGGCTGGCAGCAGGGGGGTGTCGCCGTCGTGGAGGGCGGTGCCCAGTTCTTCGATGGCTAAGGCGCGCAGGCTGGACGTGTTGAGGCACGCGAAGCCATTGTAGTCACCGGGTAGCGCAAACGACAG
>JAQIBG010000478.1 GCA_027859175.1 Planctomycetota bacterium
GGCGGCGCGGCTGAGGTCGGCCAGGGGGCCGAGCAGCCACAGCGCTTGGTCGCTGGTGCGGAAGGCGTCGAGCGGCGCTTGGTCGCTCCAGCTGTCGAGGTGATGCGCCCCGGGCACGATGCTGTCGGGCGGCAGCTGCCACAGCGCGTCGCAGGTGGATTGCTGAGCGTAGTGGAAGCTCATCTGGGCGGCGCGCAGGTCGGCCTGGGCGAAGCTGTCGATGCTGCCATCGGCCATCGGGATGCTGAGTTGATAGCGCTGGACGGCAAAGTGCTGCGTGCTGTCACGCAGGGTGATGGCGACCGGTTCCTGGTCGGTGCTGACCTGCACGCCAGCGCCGCGGCGCGCCTCGCCGCCGATGACCACGCGCTCGAACACGTGGGCGCCGCTGGGATAGGGCGTGAAGGCCTGGCCGGCGAGGCGCGCCAGGGTGCCGCGTGCGGTGGCATCAACCAGGATCTTGGCCTGGACCGCAAACAAGCCGCTGCGACTCGCCAGCACCACGCCGGCGGCGCTGCCGGTGTGGTCGCGCAGGAGCGAGAATCCGTAGCAGCCATAGAGGAAGGGCACGTTGGCGTCGATCAGGTGTTGATCAAAGATGGTTTTGGCCTGCATCGGGCTCGGGCGCTGGCTGCCATCGGCGCCGAATAGGCTGGCGGCCAGGGCTGTGCGCGGCGCGTCATCGCTGGCGCAGCGCAGGCGCATGGTGGCGGTCAGATCTTCACCGAGGTAGGGTCGCTCGCTGAGCACCATGACGCTGGCGCCTGCGGCGCTGGCGGCAGCAGCGGCGGCAACGGCAGCGCTGTTGGCGCCAACGAAGCAGATGTCGACTTGGTGACGGATGGGGGCCTGAAGTGCGGACATGAAATCTCCCTGATGACTGCTCCCAGTGTAGGCAGCCGTCTGTGACCGTGCATCGGCAATCCTCGGTTCCGATTCGTCCTTTGCGGTATAGGTTTGTCATCATGGATGCCGAGAGAGGGCTTTTCAGCATTGCCCAACTGCGTGCGAGCACGCCCACCCTGGGCTATGCCTACCGCGGCCTGGTGCCCGGTCATGGCCGATCGCTGCGCTATACACCGGCTTGGTTCTCGTGTTGGTATGTGGATGTGGGCCGGGCAGAGGTGCGTTTTGAGGATGGCCGCGTAGCCCGCGCCGAGCCGGGCGAATGGCTCCTGACGCCACCTATGAGTCCACGGTATCAAATATTCCCGAGTGGGGCTGAGATCCTATCGCTCGCGTTTCATATGCCGCTTCCGCCGGGGGTCGACGTGGACGCTGTGCTGCCGATGCGCGTGGCCACGAATCATGCTGCTGACTTGGTGGCGCCAGCGATGGCGGTGGTCGCGGCCCTGGGCGGGGCGCATTCGCCGGCCTATCTCAGCGATACGGTGCACGTGGATCTGGGGCGCTGGTTGCGGATCCAGCAGCACGTCGGAGCCTTTGCCGTGGCTTGGCACGATCGGGTGTTCGCCAACGACCTTGGCGTCAGCGTGCTCGACCCGCGTTTGCGCGACGCCTGTACGCTGTTGGCGGCGCAGGCCCGGATGGGCGCGGTACCGTATCCAAACCTCCAGGCGCGCACTGGTTTGGGGCGCGTGCATCTCGACCGCTTGTTCAAGCAAGCCCTGGGGCGCAGTCCCAAACAGGAGCTTGACCGCTTGTGCTTGCAGCGCGTGCTGCGACGTCTCGACGAACGAGCGCGCCCGGTCAAAGCCATCGCCGCCGAGTTGGGCTTTACCGATTCAAGTCATCTGTGCCGGTGGTTTGCCAAGCGCACCGGGATGAGCCCGGAGCGGTATCGGCGCACGGGCTTGGTTTAGGAATGGGCCCTGGGTCCTAGGTTGTGGAACGCCTGCAAGCAGGCTTGGGCGCGGGGCTGCCGCCCCGGACCCCGCCCAGGTGCCTGGCTGCAAGGGCTGTTCCTGCGATCCAAGCGCCGTTAGGCGCGTACCAGGACCCAGGACCGGCTGTCTG
The DNA here is from genome assembly GCA_027859175.1 of Planctomycetota bacterium. Taxonomy (GTDB): domain Bacteria; phylum Planctomycetota; class UBA11346; order UBA11346; family UBA11346; genus GH22. Next base: position 1,978 of record JAQIBG010000478.1, read on the forward strand.
TCTGTTACTCGGCGCGCTCTTGATTCAAAATTTCACGAGCCCGTGCAAAGGCCTGGTCTAAGGCGGCGGCTTTGGCTTCGACCCCGTCTAATTGGCCCGAGCGCCCTGCGTTGACCACTGCCTGGCAGGCTGCCACCATGCCGAGCAGGCCTAAGTTCGACGAACTACCCTTCATGGTGTGGGCGGCACGGTGAATCTTGTCGGCGTCACCGGCGGCGATGGCCTCGTGTAGGCCGGCGATGCGCTTGGGGACGTCGTCCAAATAGGTGTCGATGATCTCACCAAAAAGGTCGTCGTCGGGCGTCGACATGTCACGAATTTCGGCCAACATGGACCGGTCGAGTTCTTCGCTGGTGGCGTCGCTCATGGTCGGCTCCCTCTCATTCATCTGTGGCACTGCGCACAGTATCGGATCCAGGAGGGTTGTAGTCGATGGGGGGGCTGAGCTCAAGTGTGGGGTTGGTTTCTGGTTGAGGGTTCCTGGTTCCTGGTACGCGCCTGACGCCTAGAGACAGCCGGTCCTGGGTCCTGGTACGCGCCTGGCGGCGCTTGGATCGTAGGAACAGCCCTTGCAGCCAGGCACCTGGGCGGGGTTCTCGGGGCGGCAGTCCCGCGCCTAAGCCTGCTTGCAGGCGTTCTAGGACCTAGGACCTGACGCGCCTAAGCCCCAGCCTGTTCAGCCAAATCCTTCAGCCCTCGTAGATCAAGCTTGCCGGTGCCGAGCATCGGAATCGCGTCGACCTGATGCACGTCACGCGAGCGCGGGCGGAACAGGGGTGGCAGGTCGGCGCCGAGTGCGGCGATTTCTTCGGCGCTCAGGGGCAGGCCGTCGTGGAGGACGACAACGCGTTCGCCGCGGCTGGGGTCGGGCGCGGAGCTCACCGCTAGCACGTGTTCGTTGCTTTCGCCGATGCGTTGCCGGCAGGCTTCGGCGAGGTGCTCTTGAACCTGCTCGAGCGGCACCATCTCGCCGCCGATCTTGGCGAAGCGGGCCAGGCGGCCGGTGATGTGTACAAAGCCGTCGTCGTCAACGTAGCCCATGTCGCCGGTGTCGTAGCCGTCGTGGACGAAGGCGTCGTCGGTGCGCTCGGGCTGATTCAGGTAGCCCAGCATCCGGGCCGGACTGCGCACCACGAGCAGGCCTTCGTGGCCGGGCGGCAGCAGTTCGCGGGTGTCGGGGTCCATGGTCACCACGTCGATGCCGGGCATCGGGCGGCCCACGCTGCCTTCTTTGCAGCCCTGTTCGTGGACGCCGTCGCGCACGTGGTGGGCGTGGTTGACCGATACCACCGGGGCCAGTTCGGTGGCGCCGTAGCCTTCGTAGAGCTCGGCCTGGTAGCGATCGCGGAAGCGTTCGCGCAGGTCTTGCGGGCACTTTTCAGCACCCACCACGGCAAAGCGCAGGCTGGCAAACTGCTCGGGGCTGATGCGGCGTAGGTAGCCGCGCACGAAGGTGGCGGTCGACACCAAGAAGCTGGCCTTGGTCATCGCGGCGAGTTTGCCAATGGCGAGGGCGTCGGTGGGGTCGGGATGGGCTGCGATGCCGAGGCCGGTGCATAGCGGGAAGAAGGTGCCCACGGCGTAGCCGAAGCTGTGGAACAAGGGCAGGGGGCTCAGCAGGATGTCGCGTTCCTGTTCCAGACCCAAATGGGGCAGGATGGCCGAGAAATTGGCCAGCAATTGCCGGTGGGTCAGCTGCACGCCCTTGGGGGTGCCGGTGGAACCCGACGAGAAAATCACGGTGGCGACCTGGTCGGGCTTGGCCCGGCACAGGCTGGCTGGCGCCCGCAGCATGATTGCCGCCATGGCGCGCAGCACGCGCAGCTTGCCGAGCTTCGGAAGCAGGTCTTCGGCGGTGAGCATGGTCACGCCGGGCAGCTCGGGCAGGCCGATGCGGTCGGTATATTTGCTGGCCGTGATCAGGGTGCGCAGGCCGGCCATCTCAGCCATCGTGACCATGCCGGCATTGCCGACGGTGTGGTTGAGGTTGACCGCGGTGCGGCCGTCGAGGGCCAGCGCGAGGTTGACCAGGGTGCCGCCACGCCCGGGCGGCAGCAGCACGCCGACATGCTGTTCGTCGGCCGGCAGCGCCAGGATGTCGCGCAGCACCAGGGCGGCGGCGGCGAGCTTGATGCGGCTCATCGAGCCACCGAGATCGGTGATCGCGGTTGCGCGCGGGTGTTGTTTGGCCATCGCGAGCACGGCCTGCCCGAGCGTGCGGGGGTCGGCGTCGGCGCGTTGGCAGGCGGCTTGTTAGGCGAGTGACATAACGG
>JAQIBG010000032.1 GCA_027859175.1 Planctomycetota bacterium
GCTGTCTGAAAGATGAATGGCAATAGATGGTCGTCCCACAGTGCCCATAGCGTCTCCTTGCAAAAGAAGACGCCAGGGGCCTCTAGCTCTTACAGTTATTTATGGGACATAGCACTAGGCCCAACAAGCCCTTGTAGCGTCGACGCGACAAGGGCCGCCCCAAGGCCCAGCCCACACTGCGCTAGGTCGCAGGCCCGTCACGCGAGGCCACTAACACACCGAGCACACTGCGGCACAGCGTGCTCGGCGGGCAAACAGGGCCTTCAGCGCGCCCTCAGCGCGCAGCAGCAGAGCCACTAGCGCCGCAGCGAATCTGCACCAGCCCTGCAGGCGGCACCGCGATGCGATGCAGGCCGGCGCCAAGCGCGCGCGTCTCCTGGGCCACCACCACACCGCAGCAATCGCGCACCGTCACCTGCCGCTCACCGAGATCGTGGCCCAGATCAAGCGCCACGGCGTCATAGCGGCTCGCGTTAACAATCTGACAGTCGGTGCGGGGCGCGTCTAAGCGCAGCAGCTGCTCGCCGTAGACGGCAGCGATGGTCTGGCTGTCGCTCTGCGCCACCACCACGGGGTAGCCCTGATCTGGGCGACGCGGGTCGAGCTCGCCGTCGAGCAGGGTCGCGCGGTGCTCGGTCCACCAGGCGAGCCAGAATGTGAGCATCGTGCGATGATCGGGCGGCAGGTCTTGGATCAGCACCGACACCTGGGGCACGCTAAAGATCACGGCAAGGATCTGCTGCGCAGCACTGGCTACGTCTTCACTCTCGTGCCAGCGGAACATGTCGCTGTGCACACAGGTATCACCAGAGAGGAGCCGCAGGTCGATGGTCCGCTTCCGGTTGGTGATCACGCAGTACGGACAGTCGCCAGCGCGAAACAGATTGCCGTAGCGGCGCATCTTCGGGCCAATGTAGCTCTGCCGGAATTCGATCAGGATGTCGGGCTTGATGGCGCGCAGGCAGTCGATGCAGTCAGACAGCAGGCGATCGGCCGCCTCATCCACATCGGCGAAATCACGACCATTGCTGGCATCGGGCTCGCCGCTGAAACTGTCAACAAAGTCGAGTTTGAGCCCGTCGACGTTCCACTCGCGCACAGCGCGCTCATAGTGGCTAATCAAATACTCACGCACCGCCGGGAAGCGCGGGTCGAGCACCAGGGTCTGCAAACGCTCATCATTGCGCAAACCCATGTCTTTGAACTGCTCATAGCAAACGGCCTGATAACCAACAAATGGCACGCTGTACCACAATAAATACTTGAGACCCATGGCATGCACCCGCGCCACGTGCGCGGCCATGTCGGGAATGCGGTCTGGATTCCAGTCACCGGTATAGGCGTAGCCACGCGCGTTATCGAGTGTTTGCCAGCCGTCGTCCATGATCACGGCCTCGCAACCAATGGCCTTGGCCAAAACGCACTGTGCCTCCACCACATCGGCCGGCACCTGCTGATGAAAGCTGTACCAGGTAGAATACATCGGCAACCGCCCGGCCTCAGGCGCGGCAATCGGCGTGTAGCCGTCTTGCCCGGCCCACCACGCGGCCACTTCGCGCAGCGCGCGATGATAGGGCACATCGCGACGATCAATCCGCAGCGTCACGGCAATATCAGCGGTGGCCGGCAAGGCGCGCTCAAACACCTCAACGCGCAGGCGATGGGTGGCATCTTCTTCACGCTCACGCGATTGGATCACCGACTGATGCAAGCCGTCTGATAAGGCCAGGGTGCACCGATTACGATCATGGAGCGAATGCAGACACAGCACTGGCGCCTGCGAACAGGCCCGCGCCGTGACCCGGGCATCGAGCACCAAACCAAAGCCATGGCCCTGCCCACTAGTAGCCCAGGCATGATGACTGTCAGCAATCGGCAGACTCGCCATCAACACCACCTTGGGCGGCTGCGCTGGCTGCGGCGCACTGAGACGCAGATGCAGCAGGTCCAAGCCCGGTTCGATCTCCTCCTGACGCACAGACGCGCTGAACGCGCCAAGCTCAGCTTCTAACTGAAAGTGTAGACCATTGATGGTGATCGTCGGTGATGCCGTGGTTCCTGATGTAGTAGTGCTCATGTGATTCAGTTTATCTGGTAAAATTACAACTTATATAGCGGCGCAATCGCGGTAATGTCGCTTTTGTGACCTTCATTGGCGGCGCTCTCGACATCACCACCAGTCGCCCCTTGGCGAGCCTGCCGCGGATTGATTGCCTGGTTCGCGAACGCGCCGACAGCCCGCGCTATTACCAGAACCCGGCACTGCGCCCCCACCGCCAGGTCGCGATTCAGATTACCCTCTCCGGGCACGGCATGGCCTGGCCCAGCAGCGGCGGCGCCGTGCTCCTGCCGCCGGGCAGCGCGCTCTGCTTCGTGACCGGTCGCAAGCAACTCCACTATGGCTTTCCGCCGCAGGGCGGCGAAGTCTGGGATTTCGTGTATGCGAACTTGGCCGGCAGCACCGCACGCGCCATCGTTGACGACCTCACCGCACGCCACGGGCATCGCATTGACCTCGGACGCAAACACCCACTGATCAAAGCGCTACTGACCCGCCTCCCCGCACAGGCCCGTCGCCATCAACGCTGGACCGCCAGTGAAAGTGCCGGCCTCGCCTGGGACATGCTCGAGGCCCTGATCCAAGCCGCCGAACACACCGACGACGATCCAGAACTCCTCGACCACGCGATGCGCCTATTAATTCGCGACCTTAGCACCCCGCCCGACATCGCCACCGTAGCCGCCGCCATTGGGTGCAGCCGCGAGCACCTGACCCGCCGCTTCCGCAGCGAAATCGGCCGCACCCCGGCCGCCTGGCAACGCGAACAACGCCTACGCCACGCCGGCACCCTCCTGCGCAGCGGCACCAGCGTAACCGACACCGCCCGCCGCACCGGCTTCGCCACCACGAGTCATTTCATCCAAGCCTTCAAAAAATCCCACGGCACGACCCCGGCCACCTACGCCCGCCAAGCCTAGATTGGAATTAGATTAGCAGGAGGGAGTTGAGGAAGTTGAGGTCCGAATGAGGTCCGAATGAGGTCCGAATGAGGTGTGAAGGGGGGCGTCCAATGCTGTTTCCCTAACGCGACGCTATAACCACCTGCAATAAAACAACTTGACATCGCTTTGGGGTCTGGCCGTCGGGCCTCATGAGCCAATCGACGTTGCACGCAGGGCTTCGCGCC
>JAQIBG010000099.1 GCA_027859175.1 Planctomycetota bacterium
GTCGGACGACGGATCATTCCGTTCTCGGTCGATGCCCTGCAGCGAACTCTTCGCCAGCACATCACCTACTACAACCACGTCAGGACCCACCAGGGACTCGACGGCCGACGCATTCCGCGACCGCTTCACGACAGGTTTTCAGCCAGCGATGGTGAGGTCATTCGGCGGAGTTTGCTGGGGAATGCACTCGGTTACTACATCCGAGAGGCTGCATGAATATTTTGACAGGACACGCTGATCATCGACGCCAGCTGCACTCCTGCCGACATCACCTATCCGACCGATCTGAAGGTTGTTGAGCAGGCGCGCGAGACGACCGAGCGGGTCATCGATGATCTACATCGGCCCCACATCGGGTCGTGCAGGCGACCTCGGACCCACCGCAAGCGTGCCCGCCGCGCCTTCGTTTCGGCCACGAAATCGAAGAAAATGAAACGGAACGCTCGACGTGTCGCCGTCCGTAGGCAGCTGCGTTTCCTCCGGAGGAATCTGAAGATCATCGAAACGAACGTTGCGTCTGGGCAGTGGGATCTGTGCCTTCTCGAATCGGCTTGGTACAAGAAGATGCTCGTCGCTTCAGAGGTCCTGCGCCAGCAAACCGAACTCTACCGAACGAAAGCGTGGAGCATCCCCGACCGCATCGTCAGCGTTTCGCAGCCGCACGTTCGCCCGATCGTGCGCGGCAAGGCGGGAGTCCCGGTCGAATTCGGCGCCAAGATTTCCGCCAGTTGGATCCACGGCTACGCGTGCCTGGATCGGCTCAGCTGGGACGCCTACTACGAAGGTCAGGACCTGCCGTCCCAGGCGGAGGCTTACCGCTCTCGGGCGGGACAGTATCCTGCCGTGATCTATGCTGACAAAGCCTACACCACGCGAGCCAATCGAGCGTGGTGTGCCTAACGAGGCATCAGACTCGCGGGAATCGGCCCCGGGCGTCCGCCAAGCGATCCGGCTGCATTGCGTGCACGACATCGGAGTGCCAGGAATGACGAGGCCGCACGGCAGCCGATAGAAGGTATTTTTGGGCGCGGCAAGCGCCGCTGGTCGCTGGCACGGATCATGGCCAAGCTCGCGAATACCTCGGCGACGGTCATCGCGTTGGTGTTCCTGGTGATGAACTTGGAGGCCATCATGCTGTCTTCGTGTCTCCTGGTCCTGGCAGTGGCTCTGGTCCTGCTGGATCGGCAGCCTCTGGAACCCGTTTTTGCCGGTTTTGCGACAAGATAACCGGCCGGGTGCCGCTGAGGGCGACATCCCGATCGGACCGCCTCCGAGTCCGTTCAGCCAGCCCTACCGAGCCCCAGCCCCTACAAATCAGGCGGGCACAGCAGCACTGACCAGTGGCACACCCCAGGCCCCTGCTCGATGCGCACCAGGATCGTATTGAAGCCCTGCTTGAAGGAGACCTTGCGGAATCCTTCGTCGAGGCGCCACGCTGAGAGACCGGTGTCTTGCCAAGCGAGGGCGTCGTTGATCCAGACTTTCGCGGCGTCGTCGCTCGCGATCGCGAGGAGCATATCGGCCTCCTATTCGAAGGAGACCTCGGTGTAGGCAATGGGTAGAGCGTGCACTAGAACCGCGCAAAGACGCTCCACAGCAAGGTCAACAGACATCGATCAAGAGGAACTCGAAAAGCTCTCACGCGTAGACTCCATGGCACCGGGCTGCGTCGAAGGCGGCGAGCACGTTGTCAGTTGGGGTGTCGTCCTGGACCATATGGGTGGGGCCAAACACATAGCCTCCGCCCGGCATGTAGGCGGCGAGCACGTTGCGGACCTCGGCCCGAACTGCCTCGATGCTGCCACTGGCCAATACGCCAGCAGTAGACAGCCCCCCCATGAAGGCGAGGCGGTCACCGTAGATCCGCTTGAGTCGCGCCGGCTGCATCCCCGCCGCTTCGGGCTGCAGGGTCTGCATACAGCAGACTCCCATGGCACTGAGCTCGTCGAAGAAGTGATGCGAAGACCCGCACGAATGCATTACCACCGGCTTGTCGTGACGGCATGCGAGATCGATGAACCGCTGCAAACGAGGGGCTATGTGCTCGTGGAACATGGCCATCGAAATCATTGGTCCGATTTGCGTGCCCAGGTCTTCGCCGATCCACAGCCCGTCTATACGCTCCCCAGCCAAGTCGAGCATCCGCTCGACGACCACACAGAGAATGGAGATACGCCGGTCGACGATATCGGCGAGGGCAGCGTCGCCGTCGATCAGACGGATCAAAACTTGCTCCATGCCAAACAGCATGCCGGAGCTGTTGATGACATCGCCGATACCTGGACTGCCCAACAGCACAGCGAGATCGCCAACGGCAGCCAGTTGGTGACAGATGCCGTTGTAATCGAAGTGAGCGGGGTCGGGCATAGACCAGGAGCGCGCGGCGTCAGCATCGGCTGCAGCGAGCGGGAAGTCACAGAAGTCCCAGTAGCCGCCGCTGGGGTTCTCGACCCAGCGACGCACGATTCCCCAGGCAGGATCGACCAAACGGTCAGTCCCGATCGTAGCCGCGTGCAGCGCTGGTCCGCTGTAGCTCGGGAAAATATTGATAATATCGCAACCGAGCCGTTCACGGACACCAACCATGGTGTCGACACCGAAGTGTGCCCGCAGTCGGCGGTCAATACAGGCATTGCCTTCGTACATGATAGGTACGCGGTCGGGCTCCCCCCGGGCAAAAGCGGCACAGACCCGCTGCCGTGCGGTCATACGAGCAATGGTTGACATGTGGCATCCCTACGTTCGAGGCTCGCATCACCATATCGTAACGGTCTGCGCGATCAGCAGGCAGCGCGGAGCAGACGTGGACCAGCGGATCAACGGTCCACCACCACCAACCGACTGCCACCCGTCGACAAGGTACCTCTGATCCGTCGCTCCACATAGGATCCGCAAAGCCCGTAGCGGACGCCAACTCCTCTCCCTAGCCTCAGCGATCGCGCGCAGCATCCACCGCTCGCCGTCACACGAGGAGGAAGTAACCATGGCCATGACCGCAATGAATACATCCAACGGTTTCATCAGATCCTCACTCGCGATGGCCGCAGAACTGCGCGAGCGAGCAGCACGTGATGGCTACCTTTTCCTGCCCGGATTACTCCCGGATACCACCATCGCCAGCGTGCGCGACGCCGTCTGCACAGAACTCGTCTCAGCCGGCTGGGCCGATCCGGACGACCCCACGCGAGCCCGCACACATGTGCGCGGCACCTGCATCCTCGCGCCCGAGCTCGGCTTCCTCGACATCTACCGCACCATCTACCGCCAACGGCCATTCCACGAACTGCCACATCACCCCCGCCTGATCGCGGCCTTAACCCAGGTACTCGGCGAACCCGTGCTGCCCCATCCGAGACACATCCTACGCGTGCAGACCCCCGGGAGCGCCCGATGGTCAACGCCACCGCACCAGGACCACCATCATATCCGCGGCACGACCAATACCTGGACCGCCTGGATCCCCCTCACCGACTGCTCTGAGGGACTTGGCGGCCTAGCAGTGCAACCTGGTAGCCACCGCCTCGGCAACTTACCGGTGCACCAAGCCGATGGTGCCGGCGGCTGCGCGGTCACGCCAACTGACCTGCCCTGGCACCGCGGCTCCTTCACAGCAGGCGACGTACTCCTGCTCCACAGCCTCTGCGTGCACCAAGCGCAAGACAACATCACCACAGACCGCTTCCGACTGTCTCTCGACTGCCGATACCAGCACGCTGGAGAGCCCATCCATGCCGCATCGCTAGAACCCCACGAAGGGCTGGCTCAGTGGGAGGAAATTTATGCGGGCTGGGACAAAAACGCTGCCACGCGCTATTATTGGCGGGATCATGCCATAAACGTCGTCGATGCTGACTTCGACCTCGAGAGATGAGAACCGCGAGGCATGCCTGCCCACTTTACCCTGCATCGCCGCCGGACATGCTCAAGGGTCATGGCTCACAACAAACCGGAGGACGGCGCACCCCGTTCTAGGAACGAGAATCAGCCCGTCTCGTACCCTCTGATTGGTCGTGCCAACAGCCACGTGTTTCTGCCCGGCCAAACCGTGAAGTACGGGCCGGTGGCAAGCGTGATGCAGCTGTGGTGCAGCTGTGGGTCCGGAGTAGTCGAGGTCAATGCTACCCGCTTCGCCGTGCATCCGGGGATGGTGGTCTTGATGCCGTGGCGGCATCACGTCCGCTACACAGCTGATCGTGCCCAAGCCTGGCACCTGAGCGGGCTGCATGTGTTCCCTGTGTGCGCACCGCCACCCAACATCCCACTGCCGCTGTGGGAGGTCCCCCACGACCAGCACCATCCTCTCGCCGATGCGCCATGGCTGAACGACGACCCCCGGCAGCCGATTCGGACTCCCTTTGCCCGTGAGCTCGAACCGAGCCACCCGCTGCTCGAGCTGACCCGCTACGTTATTCGGCGGTTTCGCGAGCCAGCCATCTCCCCCGCAACGATGCGCCATGCCGCCGAACTGGTCCTGGGTGAATGGCGCCAGTTGGTGATGCCGAGTCCACCGCTACCCATGCCACAGCCGCTACGCCGGATCACCGACCGTGCCGACGACCCGGCATCAGCATTGCTAGATCTTGATCAGTGGGCGGCCATCGCCGGCGTAAGCCGCGCAACGCTCGCTCGCCTTGCACGCGGCCATTGGCAGAGAGGGCTGATGGCGTACCTCCGGCATCGCCGCCTCGTGCGCGCCGCCGACCTTCTGCGTTCGACGCGGGATCCAATCGGAAGCATCGCTTCGTGCGTCGGCTTTACCGACCCACAGCATTTCAGCCGCGCCTTCCGCGGCGAGTACGGCATCTCGCCGCAAGACTACCGTAGCCAGTACGGTGGTCTGTAGGCGGCGATCCATCACGACCAATGCCCGGTCGGCCGAGTTCGAACTTCTCAGCAGGCAAACGGTCGCTCCCCTACAAATCAGGCGGGCACAGCAGCACCGACCAGTGACAGACGCCCGGCCCCTGTTCGATACGGACCAAAACCGTGTCCTGTGACAAAATTCCAAACGTAACAATACCAACGGCTTGCATCAACACCATTCAACTCATTCTGCCACGATCATGAGCGACCTCCAACTCAACACAGAGACCCTGGTATTCATCTTCGCAGCAGCAGGCGCCCTGAATCAGAAGCTCTACCAGATGATTGAGCTCCAAAGCAAGCAGATCCAGGTCCTCAAAGAGGTCCTCGGCAAGCGACCGCGCATCAAACATGCCGACAAGCGCATCATCGCACGCCTCGCCAGCCAGATCGAGCGCACGATCCTGGCCCTCAGCGAACATATCGTCACCATCGATTCGATCAGAAGATGGTATCGGGAATTGATCGCGGCGACCGACACTGCCAACAAGCGCGGCAGGCCACCGCTCACACAGGAACAGATCAAACTCATCATCAGATTGGCCGAAGAGAATCCCACTTGGGGTGAAGACACCATTGCTGACCGAATGCGCGAACTTGGCCATGATATCTCAGATCGGACGGTTGGCCGCTTATTGCGCAAACTTGGCTTGCCGCCAGTGCCAGAACGCTCACGTGCATGTGACTGGAACGCCTTCATTGAAGCCAATTTTGGCGATATCATCGCCATAGACTGCGCAACCTGGGAAGTGCCCGACGCACAATCCAGCCGAACGATCAGACATCACGCATCTTACGCCGCTCGATTGGCCACCAGGGAAGCTCGCCTGCTCGGTGTGACCGATCATGCCACTGGCACCTGGGCAACGCAGTGCGCGCGAAACTTGACCGACATACTCGACAATCCATTCATGCACGACGTCACCCACGTACTCATGGACAACGATCCGATCTTCACCCAGGCGATGGAATCCTGCTTTGATGCCATCGATGTCATCGTCAAACGAACCACCAAAGGCCAGCCATGGAGGAATGGCTATGTCGAGCGCTTCATCGGCACAACCAGCAACGACTTACAACCTTGGTGTATACCGCTGTCCACTGAATCGCTCAGACAGGCACTCCAGGAGCATGTCGAATACTACAATCAGGATCGGACCCACCAGCGGACCGAGGGCCGTCGACCACCTACGCCCACTCACGACAGATTTTCAATGAACGACGGAAACGTTATTAGATACGCAAGGATCGGGAATAGGCTGAATGCGTATACTCGCGAGGCTGCGTGA
>JAQIBG010000110.1 GCA_027859175.1 Planctomycetota bacterium
TCTCAACATCCCAATCAAGGCCCTGGCCCTGCTGATCGAGAATCAGATTGCCCCGAGCCTCATAGCTCAGCGCCACCCCACCCACATCGGTGAGCTCATGCACGCCGTTGTGGTCACGACCTTCGGCCACACCGTCAACCACGGTTTGCTGCCAGTCACCCACCAAGCTGAGATCCCAGCTTTGGGTCAAACTCGGCGGCTGGCCGGGGCCGGTGCGGGTCCAACTGGTGAGGCGGTCGGCGTCGTCATAGCCAAAGGCCTGGCTGAGGTCTGCACGCACCTGGTCGGTTTCGCTGGTCTTGCGCTTGTTGGCATCGTAGTCGTAGAGGTAGTCGAGCACGGCTCCAGACGGGCCGGTGGCCACGATGGTGTTGACCAAATTATCATCACGATACGTGCGCATGGTTGCCACCGCATTGGCGAAGGTGCGCGTCTGCTCACGCCCGCCCGTATCGTAGCTCCAATCTGCCAGCGGCGTAGCGGCGCCGTTCCACACCAGGGTATCGAGCTGATGCCGCTCGGTGTAGCCCACCGTGAGCTCATCAACACCGTTGGGATAGGTGATACCGGTCAGGCGACCGGCGTTGTCGTAGGCATGGTCGACCGTGTAGAGCGTGCCGGCATAGGCGAGGCGCTCTTCATCGAGGGTGCCGCGCATATGATAGCTGCGCTCCACCACGGTGCCGTAGCGCTGGCTTTCGGCGCGCGCAATGCGACCCGACGCATCATGTTCAAACAGGTCGTTGAGCGCATCATCATAGCTTCGCGTGGTCAGGCGGCCGGCGAGGTCGTAGAGATACGCGGCATGGAGGCCTGCTTGATCTTCACGCCACACCATACGCCCCGCTGCGTTGTAGCGATAGCGGCGGCCGTCATAGCCGGCATCACCGGGCACGCTGCCGGCTTGATGACCCGGGAAGTGTTCGGCGAGGAGCTTCCCGCGCGCGTCATAGCTGTAAACGGTGCGCTCATCATTGGCCGCTGCATTGGCATCGGCGTCGGTAATGCTGAGCACGAGGTCGCCAGCGTCGTAGCTAAAGGTGGTGAGGCCCAGAAGCCGATCGGTAGTGCTCACGCGGCGCCCGCGCGCATCATACGCATAGAGCGTGTCAACATTGCGACCATCGGTGGTGCGCAGCGGCTGCCCGTTGGCGTTATAGCTGGTAGCGGTGCTGTCACCTTCGGTGTCGGTACGGCTGATGCGCCGGCCCAGCACATCGTACACGCTGCTTTGCCCAACACCGTTGGCATCATAGCTTGTCACCAGATTACCGGCAGGGTCAAAGAGGGCGGTGGTGAAGGCATCAGTTGCGTCGCGCGTGTAGCGCCGCCGCCCGAGCCCATCGGTGTAGCTGACCCTTTCCGAACCGACCGCATCACTGGTGCGGATCTGAATAAGGCCAGCTGGAATCGCTGCGCCTTCGCTATCCACCTCGCCGCCCGTGCTGAGCTGATCATAGGTCACGATGCTTGCGTGGCCCGCCGCATTGTAGCGTTTTACCGTTCGCCCCAAGGCGTCACTGATGGTGACGCGCACCGCACCGCTTGGGCCTTGCTGGGCTACCGCGCTATAAGCGGCGGCGTCAACGGCCGCCACATCGCTGAGGTCAACCATGTAACTCGGCAAGGTCAGGTCGATGGTGGCCAGGCTGTCATCGTATTCGAAGCGCGTCGTTAAGCCGTCTGCAGCCGGCACCCCATCTTCACCAGCGATCGGCGGATCCTGACTATCAACCACGCCGCGCGGCACCAACCACGTGGTGCGCGCAATCGGGCGGCTGCGATGATCATAACGCGTCGTGACTTCCGAGAGCGTATCGGCATCCACCGGGTCGCTGATCGCGCCGGCGGGCGGCTGGGCGCCGCGCCATGCCACTACCGCGCTGTGGGTGCGGTTGCCGAGGTGATCCACATTGCTGAGCTGTAAGGGACGGTACTGCTGCTCAGGATCTGCCGGGTCGTCTAACCACGCGCCGAGCACCCCAGCGAGGCGGCCACAGCAACTCTGGTAGATCTGCTCGATCAGGCTGCCACGCGCATCGGTGTGGCTGGCGAGTTTGCCGTCGAGATGGTAGGTCCAGCTCTCCACCGCTGCGGGCTCGCCTGCGATTGCCGCGCGGGTGCGCGTCGCCAGCAGATTGCGCCCGGTGTAGGTCATCGTGGTTTCGGCCTGAAGGTAGCCGGTGGGGTCGGTGGGGTCACGGTAGCGCGGTTCGCGCACCGCCGTGCGGTTGCCCTGATCGTCATAGCTGTATTCGGTGCGGCCCTGGAGCTTGGGATCGGTGATCGCCGTAGCCGCCGTCAGATCGTTGCTCGCCGTTGGCAGCTGCGCCGCTGCGGCGATCTGGGCTACCACACGGCCCTGCCAGTCATAGCTAGTCTGTGCGGCTACACCGCGCGGGTCGAAGTGCCGGTAGACCTCGTTACTGGTTTCCCCCGCAGTGAGAGGAACCGTCAGGTAGCTGGTGTCGGTGATGACATAGTCTGAATTGTCACCGTCGTCACGCACCAGATTGGCCAAAGCTGTGGGATCAGTGTCGATGATCGCTCCCGACAGGGCCTCGCGCACGGTGCGGACCACGCGGTTTTCGAGGTCATACACCAGGAAGCTGCGGTGCCCATCGGGGCCGGTGGTGTAGGCCACGCGGTCAAAGGCATCGTAGGTGGTGCTGGTGGTGCGCCCGGCCGTGGGGTCGCCCTGAGGATAGGTCGTAATTGCCACCACACGCTGGCGGGCATCGTAATCAAAATCGATAACGACGCCTTCGGCCACGTGCACATCAACCAATTCCGTACCGGGAATGTAGGCCCAGGTCTGAATGCCATCAGGAGATGCAAACGCACCATCCTTATCAGCGGTGATCTGCTGCAGCACCTTGCGACCGAAGCTGTCATAGCCGTATTCGGTGCGCGTGCCGTTGCGGTCGACGGTGGCCACCACGAGGTTGGCGTCGACGCCGGTGCCGTACTCGATGGTCTCCACGGAGCCGTCGTCATAGCTGGCGCTGGTCTGGCGCGCGCGGGCATCATAGCCGTAGGTCACCGTGCGGCCCAGGGGATCGCTGACGGTGTGCACGAGCCCCGAGCCGGCGTAATAGGTGTAGGTGGTGACCGCCTCGGGGCCGTTGAGAACATCGGCGGGCTGGGTCACGGTGTGGAGCAGGCCGTTGGCGTAGTAGTCATAGACCGCGGTGTTGCCGTTGGCGTCGGTCTCGGTTTCGACCTGGCCACCTGCGGTGTAGGTCCAGTGCCAGGTGGCCGTGTCAACGGTAAGCTCGGTGTCGCTGTCCTCGCGATTATAGCTCAGACCGCGCGTGGTGCTCAGCCTGCGCCATGCTTTCGCCTGATCGTAGACGTGCTTAACCGCGCGACCGTATCGGTCGACCTCCAAGCTTGGGCGTTTGGCGCTATTGTGGAGCCTGATCTCGCGACCCAAGACCGTGGCGCCGTCCTTGAATTCGGCACCGATGCGTGCGCCGGTCACCGGGTCATAGGTATTGTCTACCACCACACCGACGGGCGTCGACTCGGTTGCGATCCGCTTATTGCCGTTGGCGGTAAACGAGGCGACGGTCTCCCATGTATAAGTGGTCGTATCAAACTCGTTGGGATCCCAACTCACTGCCCGCTCGGTCTTTTCGGGCACGCCGGCCTTCGCCGTGAAGCGCATGAGACTCCCTGCCCCGCGCATGACATAGGTGAAGAAGCGCTCTGAATCGTTAGGATCCGCCTCAATCCAGTTGGCATAGGTGAGCTCGCCATCGCCCGCATACACGCGCCGGACGCGGTTGGCCGGCTGATCGATCCCTTCCCAGTTGCTCTGTGACAGGTGCACCTGCTTGCGACGATGGGTACCCGCTGCACCCGGGTCATCGAAGGCAACGATGAACGCGCCATTCTCGGCATCCAGATCGGCGGTGAAGGTCGCCGTGGTGTTATCCGGGAAATCAATCGCCGTCACACCAAGCATCTCGGAGCGATCGTAATGATAGGCAATATCGCCGCCGGTGGGCAGCTGTGCCTCGCTGACAACATAGCCACCCGCTTCACTCTGATAGCTGGAGAAGCTCAGTACGCGACCAGCCGGATCAGTGATCGTGGCGATGCGCCACAGTTTCGCATAAATGTTGTCAGCGATGCTACCAACTGCCGAATGGTAGGTCACCACTATCGCATTGCCGTCTGGGTCTTCTTCCCGGATCAGGCGGCCGGCCCGATAGCCGGGATCAATGTCCGCTCCCAAATCGAAGATCTCAAAAATACGCAACGCCCCATCATGCGAGCGGAGGACGGCATAGTTGGCAGTAGCCGGAGAGGCAGCGCTGATGAGCAAACCTGCGTCTTCGTAGAGCTGAATATCAGCAAGCATATTGCGCTCTGCATGCGTGTAATGCCCTGCGTTCTGACCGTCATCGTCGAGGTAGAGTGGGTACGGCAGCAGCGGGTTCCAATACTCGGCGACGGCTGGGCCTTCGTCCGCCGCCATGAGATGCAGGCGCTGATCGTACTGATGAAAAACCCCAGGGCCAAAGCTGCCCTGATGGTCGATATCCCGATAGCGATGGATCCGCTGAAGACTGACTTCTGGCCGCGCATTGGCTGGCGTATTGCCACCGCCGCAGGGTAAGCAGCCCACCGGGGCACCAGCTGCATAATCGGCGGCGAAATGGTGGTGCGACAGTTGGGTGTTATCGATGTGTGACAGGTCGGCACTCGTGGCGCCCTTAATGCAGAGGGGATCAGTCGCCCCCTCCTTGGACGTGGCAGCTGCATATTCCGGGCCGAGCAGCGTCCGTGGGGTGCCCACTCGCATGACGCGGGTTTCACTGACGTAGGTTTTGCCGTCGAGCTCCAGTGAGGCCTCAATCTGCAGCTTGCCGATTTGCTCCGGCGTTGGTGTGAATTCAACCTCGTATGGCGCTTCGTCATCGATCAGAGTGATGGTATCCTGACCGCTCTGAATGGTGAAGGTCAGAAACTCAATCGGACCATGCGGACAAACAAACCCGCGGCTATTCCGGGCCAGTTCGATTGACCCGGCAATGGTCACAGGCTTACCAACCAGCATGGCGCCTGGCAGTGCTGAGTCTGGGACCTGGACGCCGACCTCGGCGAGTTCGTCGCGGAATTGGACTGTCACCGGAGCCCCTGGGCTCAGATAGACACCCTGATAGATCGGCACGGGGTACAGAACCACGGGCTGACCATGAATGGTGCAATTATAGTCATTGGGCAGGTTGATAACACCATTCGCGTCGGCCTTGAGAAGAAGCCAGTCTGCATCGCCAATCTTGGCAAACACTGCCGCTTCAGCGACACCGGTAGCCTCGGGGAGCAGGTGGTCGAGCTGGTACTCGATCTGAAAACCGTTGGGGTCTTGATCGGTGCCGCTGATTGGGCTGGTGATCTCCATGTGGTAGGGGTCCTCGATCAGGAGATCCACATATAGCTTCTCACCGCTAAGGGTCACATTAGATCCGTCAGCAACGAAAGCCCACCGGCTCTCTGAAACACCCCTGCTATCGTTGATTTTTGTGACAATTTGCTCAGGAATCAAGAAGTCGACCTGGGACTGCTCACCGATTGGGAATGTCTTCGAGAGGAAGGCAGGCCCCTGAACCCGTGCGTTATAAACCTCCTCGTAATTAGAGTCATCGGCATTCTCCGGAACATCAATTGAGGCCTCGACCAACCGCACATCAATCTGGGCACTTGGGGGATCAAAATCCCGATCTGTACATTGGCTCACTTCAAAATCTAAGCGGTTCCGCGGTTCGTCACCGTTCACGAGTCTTGCTTCGGCAATCAGCCCACCCAAATCCACGGGGACAGAAAAGGTCACCCCGCTAGTCACCCAGTTTCTGGATGGACCCACGTTCATATTGTGTGAGTAATCAGCGGCACTCTGGATTACGAGATACGATCCTCCACGCCTCTCATAAGAAGAATTGCCAAGGTGAGTAAATGCGCCTAAATCATAGTCATACTGCCAATATCGACGAAGTAGGACCATTTTATTGACAGGCTCTACCTCACGCCAAGTAAACCCCGGCGTGTCGATATCCAATTCAGGTGGCACATCTTCAGCCGACACCAAAACGCCCACGGAGAGCAAGAGAAGGCAAGCACAAGACAAGGCGCGATACAACATCATTCAGACTCCTTAGTGCAATCTACTCTGCTTCGATCACAAAACGCACGCGGCCGGCCGCACGCGGACTGGCCACCATCACTACATGGCGACCGGATACGGCAACACGCAGGGTGGCGCCAGCCGTTCCATCTGCAGCATCCCGCGTAATTGTCGAACGGTAATTCTGCGTGAACTGCTGCCCACTCAGCGACGTAAAGGTCACCGGCGCACCCACCGCCGTATTCACGTGCAACTGCACTGACTCACCGACTACGGCTCGCACATAGCGACGACTCCAAACCGGCGACCGCAGCGGCGGGCCATCCGGCAAGGTGTCCCAGATGCGCCCCGGCTCAACAGCAGCCAAATAGTCATCATGGAACTGAACATCGGCTTGGTATCGATCCCAATCCAGCTGTGCTGCCGAAACCATCGCCGTCTCAGCCGCTACGGGCACATTTGCGACGCCGAGAGAAACTCGAGCTGGAGTCGAAGCACCGTCATCGTTGCTCACCGAATACGTGAAGGTGTCCACACCACGGAAGCCATTGGTCGGTACATAGGTGAAACCACCGTCATCGGCCATCATCAACGCTCCGCCGGCCGGCGCCTCAACCACTGTCAGCTCAAGAGCGCCCGCGAGCGGGTTGCTGTCATTCGCAAGGACCCCTGCCTCAGCCTCAACAACCAACTGGGCCTGACCGGCATCCAGGTCGTACGCATCATCATTGGCAGCCGGCAGATCCGGCACCGAATTCACAACAATACCGACAGTGCCCGCAGCACTCCAGGTAACCCCATCGGACACCCGAAACGTGAACGCATCACTCCCAAACCAATTGCTGTCACCCCGATAGACAAGGTCCGGCGGGGTGCCACTCAAGGTGCCATTAGTAGGGTCGCTGAGGAGCTCAAAGCTGAGACTGAGCCCCTCCGGATCGCTACCGCTCAGGGTTATCGGCAAGTCTTCATCTTCATTGACAGCCAGATCAGCCTGAGGGTGCGCAGTAGGAGGCAGATCAGGCACGATCCGCATGTGCACTTCGGCGCCCTGCTGGATCTTGGTCCCTGGCCGCAGCACGATGCCAACCGTACTCGACAGGATCACCTCCGTGCCGTCCATAACGACATAGCCGTCTGCAACGATGCGATCGTGATTCAGATGCTCAACCGGGTTGGCTCCAGACTCAGTGCCGGAAAGGACCAACTCCGCAGCCGGCAGCGTTGCCGCGCAGGCGAGGAGGAGATAGATAGTCAAGTGAGACAGGCGGCTGAGCATTCGGGAATCCTTCACGGTAAGTCATTAGGCCAACGGCAGGCGCGCCTACTCACAATTAATAACCAACGATACTGAACCAACAAAGACGGTCTTCCAATGTCGGATCAGAATACACCGACTGATTGACTCCGGTGGTAAAGTGAACGAACTGCACTATTTGCCCGGCATGCAGATTCGCCGCCACCGTCCCCGAGAGCACGCCCATATTGTCGCGATTTTGCGCTATCCGAGCGTATCTCGCGCCATCTATGTGGACCTCCAGCACCTGCCAACCGAAGTTATCGGTCACGCCAATCCCCGCCGACAGATGGTAGATGCCATCGCGGGGTACATGGAATTGCCAGTCTGGCCCCGTAGTCACAGTGCCTTCATCTCCAGGCTCAACCACCTCATAGTTGATCACCGTATGCTCGTTGGCGGGCAAGGCCTGGCCACCGGCCGAGAATCCTATCGCACTCAATGGGGCCCGAACTGCCTGGTCCACGTACGCCTTTACAGCGCCCTTGGTGGGCAAACTCCCCTCGGCCTCCGCACTGAAATCCGCATCGGCCGAAATCTCCGTGGCAGATCCGCCACCCAGATGCAGCGCCTCTGCCTCCACGCCGCCCTGCACGAGCCAGCGTTCCGTAGCAAAGTTATAACGAAAGGCCTTGGCGAAGTCATAGCCGCCACCAGACGGCATGGGCACAAAGCTGACCCCGTCATCAGTCAACCGGACCGCCAAGGCGTTACCGGAGGTGTCATTCGTGAGCTTGATGACATCGGTGCCATTAACGCCGCTCTGAACGTGAACACCGTCAAGATACTGGCTCCCGCTTACCTCCAGGGAGCCGCCAACCCGCCAACGGCTTTGTGAAAAATCATATGCACATGCCTTGGCAAAGTCGAATGCGCCACCAGGCATCGGCACAAACTGCATGCCGTCGCCGGTGAAGCGAAGCGCTAGACCGTGGCCCGAACTGGTATTGATGAGCTCAGCAAAATTACTGCCATTGCCACCCGAGGCCGTCACCTCCTGGCCAAGATCAATACCACCGGCGGCACTGAGGCGCTCTGATAGCACTACCTTACCATCAGGAGCAACAAGGACGGCGTCGGCAGCGATAGCCAGACACGGGACCAGCAACGCAAACAGGAGCCTGATCATGCCTGTAACCCAACCGAATTGACGTTGACGAGAGAGACTTCCGGCACATGAAGACCGTAAACGCCTGCAGCAAATAATGAATCGACCGCCACGAATGACCCCCTGTGCCGAAATGGCACCACTCAGCACTTGAGTTCGACTAGGCACGTAACGCAAGCCGGCCGAAGTGTCAAAAACAAACTGCGTCCCAGATGTCACTATTCCTCATGAACACCGATAAGCCACTCACTACGACACGCAGAGTGACACTTATGGCAACTTGACTGATATTAAAATGCCCCTGTTACACTTTCAGTAAGTCACCTGCCGCCACCCTCGGCCGAGCATGGCCTGCCAGCAGAATTGCCAACATTTACGAACAGCACACCGGATGGAAGACGAGGCCCAGCACGCGCGCGACGCATCGCTGGGCCTCGGCATTTACGGGCAAGAATGCCATCTTGTAATCCTCGTTTAAACGACTATCGTTCGGTCATGGCACTTAAAGACCAGATCCACCAGACCAAGCCCTACCGCTCTGTGGCCGACGAGGCTTTTCTGGTGATTCAGCGCAGCGCCGATCGCTTGATGCGGACTTTTGCCCAGATGCTCAAGGAGCAGGCCGAGTTGACGCCGGTGCAGTATAATGTGTTGCGCATTGTGCGCGGCGCCGGCGACGAGGGCCGCACCTGTGGCGAGATTGCCGAGCGACTAGTCACCGCCGACCCCGATGTGACGCGCCTGCTCGATCGCATGGTCAAGCGCGGCTGGATTGAACGCCGCCGCTGCAAACACGACCGCCGCGTGGTGCGCTCGTACATCGCCGCCCCGGGCAGCGCCCTGATCGACCAACTCGAGCAACCCGTCAGCGCTTTCACCAAAGACCAGCTCGGGACCATTGATGACAAGCGTTTACGCCAACTGATTGCCACGCTCGAGGCTCTCAACCTGTAAGCATCACAAAAAAGATGCAAACACGGCCGACATTTACTCGTTTGAACACATACCCATAACCGCGCCAACCCAGCGCCCACCCACTGGAGTTTTTATGATTCGTTCCATCGCCATCGCCGGCCTGCTGCTGGCCACCACCGCGCTCAGCGCCGCCACCTACAAGGTCGACACCGGCCACAGCGCTCTGATCTGGGGCATCCAGCATCTCGGCCTCGGTAACACCTACGGCGTGTTCAAAGACTTCACCGGCAGCATTACTTTTGATCGCGCCAACCTGGCCGCCAGCTCGGTTAATCTCACGGTGCAGATCGCCTCGGTTGACAGCAACGACAAGAAGCGCGACGACCACCTGCGTAATGCCGACTTCTTTGACGCTGGCACCTTCCCTGAGATGACCTTCGTGGCCACTGGCTTCACCCCGGTAGCCGACAACGACAAGGCCTGGACCGTGAACGGCGAACTGACCATCCGCGGCGTGACCAAGCCGGTTGAAACCACCGTGCATCTGATTGGCGAAGGCACCCACCCGATGGCCCAGAAGCCGGCGATCGGCTTTGAGACCGAGTTCACCATCGACCGCACCGCGTTCGGCGTTGGCCAGGGCAAGGTATCGGGTTATGTGGGCAAAGACGTGCGTGTGATCGTGGCTATGGAAGCGATCGCTGAGTAGTGAAAGGCCGCAAGAGCCCGGTTACAGCCGGGCTCTTGTTGGCGGCCGGTCCTAGGTCCTGGTACGCGCCTGCGGCGCTTGGGTCGTAGGGACAGCCGGTCGCACCCTGCACCGGCTGTCCTTGGCGGGGTACGGGGCGTCAGCCCCGCGCCTAAGCCTGCTTGCAGGCGTCCCAGGACCTAGGACCAGACGCCACCAGAAACCCTCCCCACCCAAAGCAAAGGACCACTCAATGATCGCCGCTTTTATTCTGCCGGCTGTGCTCCTTGCGATCGCAACGCCCCTTATCGGTAAACTGATTGGCCCCGATCATAAACATCGCGCGGCCGGCATTCTCTACCTCGTGGCGAGCCTGGCCGGCGGGATCGCCGTTGCCCTGAGCTTCACGCCCTGGGGCCAGGCCACTCCCCTGGTGCTGCCGGGCGGGATCGGCCTCGCGCTGCCCATCCTTGCCGTGATACCGCTGCTGTGGTGGTGGCGCGGACGCGAACCGCATTGGATCCTCGACGCGCTCATAGCCGTAGCCGCCAGCGCAGCGATCGGCCTACTCAGCTTCCCCTGGGGCAACCGCGGCAGTGCTGGCTGGATCAGCCTCGGCGCCATCGCGCTGAGCGCCGGCGTGCTCACCACAGCCCTGCGTAGCGCCGCGCACGGCCACCTCGGCTCGAGCCTGCAGTGGGGCCTCCTCGCCGGTGCCGCCGCGCCCGTGATGCTGAGCCTGACCAACCTCGGTAACGCCCAAGCCCTGGCGCAAATCATGCTGCCGATTGCCGCCAGCGCCGGCATTGCCCTCCTGATCGGACCCAAACTCCTGGCCTATCCGGGCAGCGCCATGCCACTAGCCGTGGTCCTCACCAGCCTGCTCGGCAACGCCGCCATCCGCTACGCCCCCGGCAGCTCGGATCCCAACACCGTCATCTGGACCCTGCGCCTAGCCGGCCTCGGCATCATCTTAGCGCCCGTCTTATTCACCCTAAGCAAACGCCTCCCCGGCCGCAGCGGCCCCATCACCGCCTGGACCGTGTTCGTGTTCACCCTCGCCGCCACCGCCGCCGCCGCCCTCTGGGCCTACGGCTACGAAGCTGACCTCCCCGAAACCACCGGCCCCAGCTGGGACTACGGCTGAGGCTAAGCGCTTCTGCGTTTAGACGGTTTTTACGCCAGGGCGCCAGGGCGCCAGGGCGCCAGGGCGCCAGGGGCAGAGATTTGGGCATGGCGCAAGATCTGGTATCCGCTCCGACTACAGAGGCAGACCCATGTATAATTCCCAACAACAATCAGCCACACCCGCGCGAACAACGCTCAACGCAGGCAACACTCCACACCAACAATTAAAATCTGGCGTCCTGGCGTAAAAATCGCCTACCCACCAAGCCTGCCTCAACTATCAGTTTTGGCGACGCGGAGGACTTCTTCGGGGGTGGTGACGCCTTGGAGGGCTTTGCGGCGGCCGTCCATTGCGAGTGAGTGCATGCCGTTGGCGATGGCGGCTTTGCGGATTTCGGCGGTGGGCGCTGAATCGAATGCGAGGTCGCGCAGGTGATTGTTCATCACCATCAATTCAAACACGCCTTTACGGCCCTTGTATCCGCTGCCGCCGCAGGCATCGCAGCCAGCGCCGCGCATCAGCTGACGACCTTCCAGCTGATCGGCCGAGATATTCAAGGCCTTGAGATGCTTGGGGTCGGCCTCGAAGGGCTGCACGCACTTCGGACAGATGGTGCGAATCAAGCGCTGCGCCAATACCGCCTGAATCGAGGTAGCCACCAAGAACGGCGCCACACCCATATCAACCAAACGCGTGATCGCAGACGGCGCGTCGTTGGTGTGCAAGGTTGAGAATACCAAGTGACCGGTCAGCGAGGACTGGATGGCGATCTGCGCGGTGGCTAGATCGCGAATTTCCCCGATCATGATCACGTTCGGCGCCTGACGCAGCATCGAGCGCAAAATTCGCGGGAAGGTAAAACCGATCTTGGCCACCACCTGGCACTGGTTGATGCCATTGAGGTGGTACTCAACCGGATCTTCAGCCGTGATGATCTTGCGGTCTGAGGTGTTCAACTCATTGAGGGTGGCATAGAGCGTGGTGGTTTTGCCCGAACCAGTGGGGCCGGTCACCAACACAATGCCGTTGGGACGGTGGATCAGATCGTCGAAGACCTTGTAGTCGGTGGGGTCGAACCCCATGTCACCCAGCGACACGCGCAGGCTGTCTTGGTCGAGAATACGCATCACCACGCTCTCGCCGTGCACCGCAGGCAGCGCCGAGACACGCAGGTCGACGCGCTTTTCGCCGAGCCTGACCTTGATGCGGCCGTCTTGTGGGCGGCGCTTCTCTTCCACCAACATGCCATCGGACATGATTTTGATGCGCTGAATCACCGGGCCCTGCAAGCGCTTGGGCGCGGGGTCCATATTAATACATACGCCATCAATGCGGTAGCGGATCCGCAAACGATCAGACATCGGCTCGATGTGAATGTCAGACGCGCCCATGGTGATCGCGTTCTGAATGATCTGCTGCACATATTTAATGACCGGGGCGTCTTCACCGCCGCCGTCTGCGTCGTCACCAGTTGCGCGGTACTCGATACCCTCGGTGAGTTCACCGAGCATCTCGTCGAGTTTATTCTCGCTGTACCCATACCAAGATTCCAGCGCGCCGATGATTTGCCGCTCAGAAGCCACGGCGGCTTCGATCTGCTGATTGGTGGTAAAGCGCAGGCTATCAATCACGCCCAAGTCGAGCGGGTTGGCCATCGCCACGGTGAGCACGCGGCCACGGAAGGCCACGGGCACCACGGTATGTTCTTTGGCGAGGTCGAGCGGAATCATATCGAGCACCGGTTGCGGCACTTCCAAGGCTTCCAGGTCAACGAAACGCAGATCGTTTTGCACCGCCAAGGCGCGCGCCACATGCTCTGGCTCGCAGGCCTCGCCCTCAACCAAGATCTCGCCGATGGGGCGGTTATCGCCAGCCATCTGCTTCTGCAGTGCATCATTGATCTCGGTCTCGGTGCAGACCTCCATCTCGACTAGCAGTTCGCCGAGGAACTTACGCATGTGAACCCTCCTCCTCTGTGCCGCTTCGCGCACGACACCCCGGGCCCAGCCAGCATGGGGATCCGAGAAGCCATCACAGGTCGGGGGTGCCACCTGCACATGCAGTGTATGATGCTGGCCGAGCGCGGGTTAGGGATCACGCGCGATGATGGTGCTGGTTATGCCAGGCAGGGCGTTCGAGATCGAGAACTGGGCCCGAGAACCACCTCCCAAGCCTTGCGTTACTCGATGTACAGCCACTCATCCAGCTCAAGCTGGGCTGGTGTCCACTTATTCTGAGCGTTGCGGAAATACATGAAGGTGGCGCACAGGAAGGTGTTGTCCCACACGATCATGTAGCGATTAACCATACGCCGGCCCTCGATGCGCGAATACGCCGGGCCGTCGGGCTCTACAACGGGCGTGCCCTTGGCCCGAGCCAGACCCGCCAAAAAGGTCATCGCCGTGAGGCCATACTCAGTGAAGGTCATGTTCATCTCAGCGTCGAAGGGCGCGTAATCGCCCTGCCACGTGCGCGCCTCGGTGGCCGCCGCCTGCGGTTGGGTGACCATCGCGGTCAACACCGCGCGTTCGCCCTCCTGCAACGCCTGGGCCTCAGGCGATAGCGCCGGCTGTTCAGGCGCTTTCTCCACTGCGTGCAGGCACGATACGGCAATCAGGATCAGAGTAAGAATGAGCTGGCGCATGCGGTAACTCCTTGCGTATCGGAGCACCATCCAAACCGGGCCGGCCGAGACAAGGCGGTGTCAACCAACCTTGGCGCAGTCGGCCAGCGCGTCATCCAGCGTGGGGTAAATGTGCAACAAGCGGTGCAGACGCGCCGCGCGCACTGAGCGCTCAACATGCGGGCGCAGATTACAAATCCGGAACGACAAATTGTTTTCAAGCGCCCTGGTATGCGTCGCCAAGAAAAACACCAAACCCATGCTGGTGACCAAATCTAGATAGGCGCAATCAAACACCAATACGTTCGGTTGCTGATCGATGGCCCATTCGATGGCGCGCTCCCACTCAACGATATCCACCTCGGGATTGCGAACCGTCGGCGACACGACGACGGCATCTCCATACTTATTCACTTCCATTGTTCAGACTCCTCGGCTTGAGTTGAGCTCGCTCCAGCGAGTGGGGTCATAGGAAACATACGATAAGTCGGTCGCGAAATACCTGCAAGGCGTATCTCCCATACACATTCGCACTACCAAACCTGTCAGACGCAGCAGACCAATTCTGGACCATCTGCCCGTGGTCCTTGATGGCACAGGACTTAGCCTATCGTGTCACCACCTCGCCCGGCGTTTTGGGTAACACACCACCCAGCAGCGGTGAATGGGTAGATGTACACATGAGCAACATCCCACTCGAACATTTGGCGGCCACCGCGGCCGAGGGCGACCTGCCGGCAGCCGAGGCGCTCATTGCCACGCTGCACAGCCATCTGGTCGCCTTCCTCCATCTCCTGGGCGTGCCCGAGTCAGACATCGATGATCTTGCGCAAAACGTAACGATCAAAATGTACCGGAGCCTGCCGCGCTATGACGCCGCACAGCCCTTCCTGCCGTGGCTACGCACCATTGCCCGGCGCGAGGTGGCCAACCATTGGCGTGGCCTGTCGCGACGCGAACGCCGCGTACTCGAATTTCGCAGCCGTTGCGAACAACTCCTGCGCAGCCGCGAAGCCGACCCAGCCAGCAATCACGACGCCCTCCAGCGCTGCATCGCTGCCCTCAAACAACGCCAGCGCGCCATCGTGGAAGCCCACTACTACCAAGGCCACACCTCCGCCACCATCGCGTCCCACCTCGGGATGAGCGCCGTGGCGGTTCGCAAAGCACTCATGACCGTACGCGACGCGCTGCGTCGGTGTCTGGAGGCAGCCGGCCATGACTGATCAGCCAAGCGATCGCGCCGCGCTCGATCGTCTCCTCTATGGCGAAGCCACTGACAGTGACCTCGATCAACTCAACGCAGCCCTCGACGACCAAGCACGCTGCGAGGCGATTCTCAACTGCGTGGCCATAGACGCCCACCTTCGCGCCCTCGGTCACGATGCCGACAGCTTTCTCGACCTCGTGCGCGAACGCCTAACGCGCTCTACCGACTCTGCCCAGTTTACCGGAGCGGCCATCGCCGCGATTGGCCGCAACAAGCAACGGGGCATACGGCTGCGATGGATTCTCGGCGCGCTCTGCGCAACGGCGGTGGGTCTGCTTACGGTGGCACTATTGCTTCCTGAGCAGCACGTCACACCGAGCAGCCCCCGAAGCGTTGACATCGCGATCGCCGAACAGCCGCACCAAGGCATCACGCCTGAAGGGCACACCACGCTGCGTTACGCCGACGGCACCGAACTCGTGATCGAGGCCAACAGCCAGTGGCAACTCGGCACCAACACGCAACCCGGCAAACACCTCGCCCTGCTATCCGGAACCGTGCGCGCCACGGTGGCACCGCAACCTGAAGCCGAGCCCTTTGTGATTAGTCATGACCAGGGCACGGTGACCGTGGTTGGCACCGAGTTGACGGTGTCGGCTGGGCGTCACAGTGTAGCGGTGCAGGTGCGCACCGGCCGCGTCCGTCTGAGTCGACACCGCAAACATGGCAGCGAAAACACCGACGTGAGCCACGGTGAAATGGCGGTGGCCGAACTCGGGCGCCCCCTGCACCGCAGCCCTGACACCCACTGGGATACCGTCACCGCGGCCGTAACCCAAGACAAGCCGGTTGACGTCGCACTCAGCCAACTCGCCCCGCACGACCCCAGCATGCACCTGGCGCTCGATCAGGCACCAGCGTCTGGACGCGACATCATCGGCATCGATTGGGCGACCGTTCCACCGTATCGCAAGCGCATGCACCACCCCGACCTCGACATGGACCTCGAGCAAGGCCAACAGCCGATCGGTTGGTCGTCAAACATCTGGGACCTCAATTCAGTAGGCGAGGTGGCCATTGAAGACGCACCCGGACTCGCGCAGCGCGCTTGGGTGATCCGCAATATCGAAGGCCGCGCCGCCGCGCAAATGATGCTCTGGCGTCCCTACGCGATTCAGCCCACCAGCCGCTATGAGCTGAGCTTCCGGTACCACAGCGCCCATCCCCAGTCGGCCCTGCGGTTACGCCTCAAACTCGATGACGATGAACGCCTGGCGCGCGTGCTGCCGGCGGCCACAACCAATTGGCGCCGGGTCACCATCACCTTCGACACCAAGGCGGCGCGCCACCTCAGCTGGAATTTTCAGAACAACACCGTTGGTGCCGACCGCGCCCTATTTATCACCAACATCAGCCTCGTTCGTCTGGGCCCATCGGCCGAGTGACCAAACAGCGGCCGACTCGTGCCCTCTTAGCGCACCACAACAGCTGCCATGGCCCGCAACAAGGCGGCGCGCGTCACTGGCTTTGACACGAAGCTGTCCATGCCGGCCGCGAGGCAGCGGTCACGGTCACCCTCCATGGCGTTTGCCGTCAGCGCGATAATCGGCAACGGTGGCACCTTCTGACCGTGTTCCCAGGCCCGGATTGCCTCGGTTGCCTCAAAACCATCCATGCCCGGCATCATGCAGTCCATGAACAGCACATCATACTGCAGATCCTGCCGCGCTGACACGGCCTCCAGGCCATTCGGCACCACCGTCACTCGGCACCCAATGGCCTCGAGCATGCTCAAGGCAACCTTCTGATTGATCACATTGTCTTCCGCCACCAGCACGCGCAGCCCCTCGGTAGAAAAATCGACAACATCGACCACCGCGTCAGGGACAGCCGCGCAGGTTTCAACACAAAGCTCTAAGTGGAACACCGAGCCAACGCCGAGCTCGCTGCGATAGCCGACCTCTCCACCCATCAAGCGCGCCAGCTCACGGCAGATGGCCAAGCCGAGCCCGGTACCGCCGTGGCGACGCTGATGGCCCGTATCCGCCTGGGTAAAGGCTTCGAATAAGCTCTCCGCAGCGTCATCGACACCACAGCCGGTGTCTTCTACCTCGATGCGCAGCCGACGACGGCCGCCCTCGGCCTCAGCATGACTCAGGCGCACTGCAACCGAGCCCGCGTCGGTAAACTTGATCGCATTGCCAAGGAAATTCATCACCACCTGCCGCAGGCGCAATTCATCGCCTACAGCCTGAACCTGCGGCGGCCAGTCGGTTGTCACCGAAAGATCGAGCCCCCGCTGCTCAGCATGCGGGCGCATTAAATCGGCCACTGCAGAGATGGTCTGAACCGGCGCAAACGGTCGTGATTCCAAGGCCATCTTGCCGGCTTCGATCTTGGACAGGTCCAACACCTCGTTGATCACGGTGAGCAGGGCGGCGCCAGATGAACGAATCGTTTCAACGCGGTCGCGTTGCTGGTCATTCAACTTGTCGCCCAGCAATACTTCCGCCATCCCCATGACGCCATTCATTGGCGTGCGGATCTCGTGACTCATGGTCGCCAAGAACGTGCTCTTGGCGACACTCGCCGCGACCGCAGCCTCCTTGGCAGCCCCAAGCTGCTGCAAGGTGCGCTCACGCCCCAACTCGCTCCCAACCCACTGGGCCAACAAGCGCACCAGGTCAAGTTCGCGTTCACTGAAAGGCTGCCGCGGCTTCCCACTCGACAGACTCAAGGTGCCGTAGAGCTTGCCATCGACCCAAATCGGCGTGCCCACGTACGATTCAATTTGAAAACACTGATAGCAAGGATATTGGGCCAATTCGCTGGAACCAACGTGATGATCGGCACAGGTATCACCCGACTCGAGGACCTGACTACAGAAGGTATTGGCAACGTCGAAACACGCCCCCACCGGCGGCGCCTCCGCCTCCAGGCCTAAACTCTCACGGACGGTATAGGCGTCTTGGCTTATGTGCGCAACCAGGCCGATATCCAGCCCCAAGGTCTTCAAGCCCAACTGCAACAA
Organism: Planctomycetota bacterium; assembly: GCA_027859175.1. Taxonomy (GTDB): domain Bacteria; phylum Planctomycetota; class UBA11346; order UBA11346; family UBA11346; genus GH22. The sequence continues at coordinate 18,135 of JAQIBG010000110.1, forward strand.
ACGTTGAAATTTACCGCTCGTGTCGAGCTCTTGATCGGCGGTAACTGACAAGAAATTGCCAAGCACCTGACCATGTTCTTCAACTTGAAGCTCGAGCCGCTTGCGGTCGGTAATATCCTGGAACGTTCCGTACAGACGTTTCGGCGCACCACCGGTGCGCTCCACCGCCCCCTGCGACCGAACCCATATCCGCCGACCAGTCATCGTGATGAGTTGAAGCTCTAAGTCCCACGGAACGCCGTGCTCCAAGCCGCGCGTGACGGCATGTTCAATAATCGGACGAGACTCTGGCGCATAAAATCCTATCGCGTCTGCCAGACTGACATAATGCCCCAGGGGCACCTCATGGATGCGATAGATCTCCTCGCTCCACTTGGGACTCTCGGCCCCAAGTTCTAGCTCCCAGCCGCCGATGCGCCCCATGCGCCCCGTCAAGCGCAGCAGTTCTTCCTGTTTGACCTGCTCCTGCTGTTCGGTCATCAACTCGGTTATGTCTTCGGCGACACCAACCATGACCGCACCTTCGGTGAAACCATTCCAGCGCAGCCAGCGCCAAGCTCCGGCCGCGGTGCGCCACCGATTGACAAAGCCCGACCGCAAGCTGTCAGACGCCAAGGCCTCGCTCGCCGCAATCGTTTTGGCTATATCATCACGGTGCACCATCTCGATGAAGGTGTGGCCGCACAGGAGTTCGTCGGTCCAACCGAAATCGCGCTGCCACGCCGCATTGAGCTCAACGATCTTACCCTGGGTGTCGAGTACCACCACCAGGCTGTGACTACACTCCGCCAGCGACTCAAAACGGCGTAGGCGCCGTACCTCGGCCTCGAGGGCGGGGATCTTGTCACCATCAGAATGTTGCGAATCATCGCTCATGGGTCGTGTTTCGGCCAATGAGTATCGGCCGCACAACCCGGCAATGCAATGCCGTTTCAGGCTGTACCAAGGCCCCCACTCCACCCCTCGACGGCAGCCTGAGCACAAACGGCCACACTGTGCAGCGGAACACCTTGGGCCCTAAGCACGCCGCCGCCGATCATTCCGCCGGTGGCAATAGGTACTCCCGCCCCCAGCTGGCTCGCGGGCCACGCGGGCTGTATCTCAACAGCCCGCTAGCCATTCCGCATTCACACCGGAAACGGCATTTCGGCATCAGCCGCATAATCAGGTAGCCCCCGCGTGGGCGGCACATCGCTGACATCCATCAAGTACAGATGATTGGTTTGGGTAGCAGGGTCACCCGCAAGCAGCAAAACCCAACGCCCGCACGGCGTTACATAGGGGTGACCATGCGACTTTTGACCCGTGCCATAGGTAGGCCAGGGCCCACTCAGCAGCTGCCAAGACGGCTCGGCGCCATCACTCAGCTCGCTCAAGGTATAAAGAACCCGCCCACCTTCGGCCACGCCATCGGTCATCCAGCGATCGCCGGCGGGCACCGCTGCAACATGCCGGCCCGGCATGTTGGGCACGGTGAATTCGACCCGCCTATGGGTACGTGGGCAGGTCATGCCGCCATAGGCTTGGCCGCCGCCAGAAGCCTCATACTGGACCCCACGGCGTGTGGCACCGTAGTGGCAGGTCTGGACACCAGGCTGATTAGGCGTACGCAGAGCGGCGTACCACCCCCCTTCATAGTCCGTCATCAGGAGCATGTGCTCGGTGGGAAGATGATCGTACGAGAAGACCAGATGCCGGTCACCGTAGGGGATGACGTGCTTAGTGAACGCATTGATGCGTACCACGAGATGATGTTCGCCTGTGTCGAGATCATAGCGCACCAATTGCGTGTCCGATATCTCGCGACGAGCCGACCGACCATCTTTGATCCGCTCAATCTGCGCTGCGTCCTGGGAAATGTAGAAGAAGTAGCGGCCGCACGGCGATACACAGTTTTGACATTTGATGGCCCTATCCGACGGAATCTCAAACAACAGTCGGTCATCGCCGGTATCGATCGCCACGGCGCGATACGCACTGCCAGTGCTGTAGATAAACTCCTCACGCGCGGCATTGAAAACGGTCGGTTCGCCTGGCGTGAGAAAGTCCGGCGTCGTGGCCACGCTGGCGAGTTGACGGCGCTCGCCAGTCAGCATGTCGAGCGCTTCCCAGCTCACTTCCTGAATGACGTCCTCAACCACTTGGTACCGCTGGTACACCAGCCAGTGACCGTCCGCGCTCATAGACGGAATAAAATAATACAAGGCCTGACAGAAATCTGGACCCGACGTGATCTGGAAGGCCGTGCGCCCGGTGCCCGGCACCTCTGTGCGTGGAAAATTGGCGGCAATGCGCTCCGGTGCAAGCGCATCAATCGTTTCTGAGGGTGACAGGTCAGTAGCGGTACGGGGCATTGTGCCTCCTTTGGTTTGGCGTCTGGCTTAGTGCTCCCTGCCCAGCGCTTGGCCGAGTCAGGATACGCCATGAATCGAATAAACAGGGGAAACTACGTGTATTGCATTGGGTTGCGTAGCCACAGCACGCTGCGACTCAGGCCACCCGCGCCGCCCCGCGCTGCTTGACCACCACGGCCGGAATACCCACCGCCACGCTATACGGCGGAATATCCCGCGTCACCACCGCGCCGGCTCCAATCACGCTGCCGGTGCCGATGGTGACACCCGCCATAACCTGCACCCGGCCGGCGATCCACACATCATCACCGATCACAATATCACCCGGCCTCATGCCCTGTCCGTGAATCGGCACGTCTGGGTTGTCAAACACGTGGTCGGCGGCAATCATCATCACGCCGGGCGCAATCCGCACCTGGTTGCCGATGCGAATCCGCCCCTCGGTGGCATCGGCCTTGCTGTAGCCAACCAACACGCTGCCGGTTTGTACCGAGCAGTCGTCGCCAAAGCTGATGTTGCCCTGAATCGTGGCACCGGGAGCGACGGTGCAGTTGTCACCAAAGCTGATGCGCCCCTGACGCGGATTGATCCGCGCCTCGGGATGAAAGCTGCAGGTTTTGGGTGCCGTTACGCCGCGATGGCGCAGCGCCAGATGGCGCCCCCACCACAAGCCCAGGTTGCGCCGCCAGCTGCCACCCACGGGCATGCTCATGCCGCCATCAAGCCAAATGAAAAAGCTCATGATTCGCTCCCTACCAGCGCAGCAAAGCGCACTGCGCTTCGCCACCGTTTGCTTCAGGAATGGTATTCACCAACAGGCGATCACCGGCCGGATTGAACACCGGGTGATGGCACACTCGGTACGGATTGCGCCCCTTGGGCTCCGTGTCGCCATGCACGCGCGGCAGCACCCACTCGTGACGCTCGGCGCCGGTTCGCGCATCCAGCAACAATACCCGCCCGTTGGGGCAACGGCTCTCGTCGGTCGCGATCAGCGTGTCGTCAGTTGGCGACATCGATGGATGACCACCTGAAGCATGATCGCTGATGTGGCGGTAATCGCTGCCATCATGGCGCACCGTTGCCAGACACATGCCGCTGCGACTTGGCTGCGGGCCATAGCCGATCAGGCGCTCGTCATCGGGACACCATGACCAATGCACGCCGCGTCGCTCGCAACTCAGATCAAGCGCCATCCGCACGTCGCGCAGTTCTGGATCGGCCGTCATGATGTAAGCCAAGCGCGGCTCGCCGCGCGCCTTGTCGACGCAGTGATTGCCAAAGTAAAACAGCAGGCGATTACCCGTGGGGCTCCAGCGCACGCAGTAGCACATCAAAGTCAGACCATCGCCGGTACGCGCGTGCTGCTCACGATCAAACGCGAGCAAGCGGTCGCGGTCGGGATGCGCCTGCAAACAGGCTTCGGTGCTCAACACCACGCTGCGCGCCCCGCTTGCGGTATCGATACGATACAGGCCATGCTGATCGCGCGCAGCAAAGGGCACCGGGCTCAACTCCGGATGCATGCTGCCATCGCCGTAGCCGGCCGCGTAGAGCATCCCCATGGCTCCGCTTATCACCGGGCCGCCAGCCGGGGGCGCACCCTCCATGTCGCCAGCCATGCTGCGCCCAGCCCCGGTATCGAGATCGTGGACACAAATCTGGGGCTCGGCCAAGGTGCCAGATTGATAGCGCAAACCCCGGCTATCGGGATCCCAGGTTTGCCACCAACCGGTATGCCAGAAGCCGCCGTGGGGCGCGGTATCGCCGCAGCGCTGCACCACCTCGCCAGCAGCATCCAGCACCAGCACCTCGGCGCGGTCGCGCGAGAGATCAGCCCCAGCGAGGAGCAAACGGCCGGAGCCATCGGGCGCCCACGGGCACAGGGTGTAGTAGGCATGCACGCACCAGCGCCCCGGAACGCGCAGCAGGCTGACCCCCTTGGTAGACATTTGCGAAGTCGTCATGCCCGCACTGTACCCGCTCTTAATGCCAGTTTCCCATGGACCTCTCGCCATAAATGTGGACATTTCATCGCATGTCACCCACTCCTCACCACTTTCGCGGCGGCCCGCATGCCCTGCTGGTTGATCCCTTCGCGGCCCTGGTGAACGCCGTCTACTCCGTGAACCGCCGCGTGTGCGACGCCGCCTGGGCCGTTGGCGACTGGCGCGCCACTACCGCCGCCGCCAGTCCACACGACAGCGACCGCTGCACCCTCGCCCTGTGCATCGCCGGCCAGGCCCACTACCGCAGCGCGTACGGCAGCTACCGGGTTCAGGCTGGCAACCTGCTGTGGTTCCCCTGGAGCCAAGCGCATGCCGGTCGTAGCGACCCGCGTAACCCATGGACCTTTATGTCGACCACCTTCAGCCTCCAGGCCGATGCCGATACGCGCAGTCGCCTCGCGGCGATTCCCGAGCACATCACCCTCAAGCCGCGCTCACGCTGCCAGACCCTGCTCGAAGAGGCCCTCGACGCCTGGACTGGCGCCGAAGCCGGCCACCTCCTGCGCTGCCAAGCCGCGCTGGCGGGCGTGGTGGCCGAATTGGTGCGTGTTGGGCCGCCTGGCGACCCTCTCCTCGACGCCACCCGTCAGCTCGCAGCCGAGCTCGCGGCCGACCCAGTGGTCACGCTCAACGTTGAAGCGCTGGCGCGCCGGCTCGGCGTCGGCACCACCCGCCTGCGCGAGTTATTCCGCGCCGCCACCGGGCATACGCCAACGCGGTATCAGAATCTCCAACGCATCCGGCATGCTCGCAGCTTGATTGCCAACGGCGCGCGCATTCAAGATGCAGCCGCCGCAGTTGGCTTTGATGACCAACATTATTTTTCACGGCTATGCCGCCGCCTGACTGGCGAGACCCCGTCGAGCTGGCGCGCGGGTTGAATACAAGGGTCCTGGGTCCTGGAACGCCTGCAAGCAGGCTTAGACGCGGGGCTCGCCGCCCCGATACCCCGCCCACAGGCCGCTGCGTCACAGCAAACGGCTGTCCCCAAGACCCAAGCGCCGCCAGGCGCGTACCAGGACCCAGGACCTATCCCACCGCACGCCACTGGCTCGGCGCCACGCCAAACGCATGCGCAAACACCCGACTGAAATACAGCGCGTCAGCGTAACCCACTCGCCGCGCTACATCGCGCACCGGCAAATCGGTGGAGCGCAACAGAAACTGGGCCCGCTCCAGGCGCTGGGCCTGCACCTGTTGCTGCAAGGAGCGCCCGCAGATGGCGCGCACCCGCCGCGCAACGGTAGCTCGACTGGCCCCGAAGGCTGCCGCGGCCCGTTGCAGATCGATATCCTCGGCGATATGGCGATCGATCCAGCCCTGCACGCGGTACCGGTCCCAATGCGGTTCGTGGTCGCCTGCCCCCTCAGCAGGCTGCGGAAGCAGGGCCACCAGGGCCTCGGCCAAGGCGCACTCGTCTGACCCCATCAAGGTCGGCGGGTGCTCACGGCGGCGCGAACCAATCCGAGCGATGCAAGCAGCCACGCGTTCGCAGGCCTGATGCTGACACCACTGCACACCCCAGGCTTGCCACACCTGGGCACACAGCTCGCGCGCATGATCACCGGTGAAGCGCACATGCCACGCCACGTAGGGGTCGCTCGGATCGGCCATCTGAACGCCAGACTCGGCGCTCCCCTCCGAGCCCTTCGAGCCCTTCGAGCCAACCAAGCCAACCATCCCGGCCGTCAAGGCCAGGCGGCGCCCAGCCCGGTGAAAAACCCCGGCCCCAGCGGTGATCGCAGTCAGCATGATGTGGTTTTGACGGGTCCCTGGCGAGCTATGCCAGGGCATGTCACGGGTGCAGCCGGCGTTCATGACGGCCAAGGGCGCTGTGATCCGATTTTCCATATCGTGATTCCAGCATCCATGCCACAAACCGCAAATACATGATAAATTGGCGATACAACGGAGACACCACCATGCGCTACCGATCACTATCGTTCCACGAATCCATGCCCGACCTGCGCGCGATCGAACTCGGCGCCAAGCTCGGCTTCAACGACGTGTGCTTTCAAACCGAGAACGGCACCGTGGGCCCCGTGGCTGCCCTGGCCAAGCGCGCCGCGGCAAGTGGCCTGTTCAGCATGATTCAATCACTCGGGATGCAGGTCAGCGTGTGGGTTCATGAATTTGCCGACCTCGATCCGGCCTGGGGGCCGGTCGCAATCGACAACGATGCCCTGTGGCGCGGTCTCAGCGAGCGCTACGCCCACATGCTCGACGCCGTGATTCCCGAGGTCGACACCCTGGTGCTGACCGTGGCCGAAACCGACATCTGGGTCACCGATGACCCCGAGTTGCTGGTGCGTCTGTGCCAAACTCTGCACGCGGCCTGCGCCGCCCGGAGCAAACGCCTGATGCTGCGCAGCTTCATCTACCACCCCGATGAATGCGAGCGCGTGGCCCAGGCCATTGCCCAACTGCCCGACGAGGTCGCGATCATGACCAAGGCGACCCCGCAGGATTGGCATCTGCGCTCGGTTGACCACCCCCTGCTGGGCCGGGTTGGCAGCAAACAACAAGTCGTGGAGTTTGACGTTACCGGCGAATATTGGCGCGGCACCCACCTCGCCCACGCCTGGCCTGGGCAGCTGACTGAGCGCTTTGCCAGCTGGCGCGAGCATGCAATCGACGGGATGTCGGTGCGTGTTGACCGCGGCTGGGGCCCGTGGAACGGCGGGCAGCATCGCATCGTTGGCCGCACCCAAGAGGCCAGCCTGTGGGCGCTGGCCGCCCTGCTCGATGATAAGCCGGCCGAAACCGGAATCCGCAACTGGGCCCGCGAGCGCTACGGCGCCGGCAGCGAAGACGCGCTGGTGCGGATTGTTGACCACGCCGAAGCGGTAGTGGCGGAAAGCCTGTGCGTGGCCACCGAGACCTTCGGCGACACGCGCAACAGCATCCCCGGCGATCGCAGCCTGATCGATCGCAGTGGCAGCGTGCACACGCAAAGCGCCTACGACGACGACCACGACAGCAACGGACGCAATCCCTTCTATCGCAACTGGTCGAGCTGGCGCTGGGGCGACCAACCCGAACGGAGCGCGACCTATCAAGCCCTGCGCCGTGGCGACCCACAGATCATAGCCGCCAAACGCGCCGCCCTCGCTGCCGCCAGCACGCGCGCCGACGCCGCCCTGAGCGAACTCGAGGCCTGCCCTGCAATCACCGGCAGCGACCGCCACATCCTGCGCTTCCAGCTCGAAGAGAACCGCTACCACCTGCACGCCATGGCCCACTGCCAACTCGCCTGGCTGCATGCCACCCAGGCCCTGTATGCGCCAGACACGGCCGCCCAGCACCAGGCGCAGGCCGAGGCCGAACTGCAAGCTCTGGCCACACTTCACGCCGCGCACCGCGATGACAGCTGCGTTGGACTTCGCCTCGGTGAACCAATCTACCTCAAACGGGGGACGTATTGGGAGGTGGAGAAGTTTATTGCGGTAATGCGGGAAGCCTTTTCGTTTGAGAAGTAGCGATTTCGAGATTCGAGATTCGAGATTCGAGATTCGAGATTCGAGATTCGAGATTCGAGATTCGAGATTCGAGATTCGATTTTCGAGT
>JAQIBG010000172.1 GCA_027859175.1 Planctomycetota bacterium
CCCTTGACCCTCGCGCCGGGCCCACGATCCTCCTCAGCCCATGATCACACGCGTCGTCGTACCGGTCGTCATCGTCCCCTACTGATCCGGTGGCAGGCTGACCCGCGATGTGATCCAGGGCGGCCTGCCGAGGCCGCCCTGACGCGTTTCTGGAGTTACACATGAGCGAGATCGAACTGCCCAAAGCCTACGTCGCCACCGAGCACGAAGGCGAGGTCTACCAACGCTGGGAGCAAGCCGGCTGCTTTGCGGCCGGTGCCGGGCATCGCGACGGCAAGCCCAGCTACACGATCATGATCCCGCCGCCCAACGTCACCGGCGTGCTGCATATGGGCCACGCGCTCAACAACACGCTGCAAGACACCCTGATTCGCTGGAAGCGCATGCAGGGCTGCGACGTGTTGTGGCAGCCCGGCACCGACCATGCCGGCATCGCGACCCAATCGGTGGTGACCAAGAAGCTCCTTGAGCAAGGCATCCGCAAAGAAGACATCAGCCGCGAACAATTCCTCGAGCACGTCTGGACCCACAAGGCCGAGTCGGGCGGGACCATTTTCCGCCAGTTGCGCAAGCTGGGCTCGAGCTGCGATTGGTCACGCGAGCGCTTCACCATGGATGAGGGCCTGTCCAAGGCCGTGCGTGAGAATTTCGTGCGCCTATACCAAGCCGGGCTGATCTACCAGGGCACCCGCATGGTCAATTGGGACCCGGTGCTGCAAACCGCGCTCAGCGATGACGAAGTTGAGATGCACGAGCAAGACGGCTTCATGTGGAAGCTGCGCTACCAACTCGCTGAAGGCGATGGCCACATCGACGTTGAAACCACGCGCCCCGAAACCTTCTTCGGTGATAGCGCGGTGGCGGTGAACCCCGAAGACCCGCGCTACCAGAAGCTGATCGGTCAACAGGTGCTGCTACCGATCACCGGCCGTGCGATTCCGATCATTGGTGACGAGCACGCCGACCCGAGCAAGGGAACCGGCGCGGTGAAGATCACCCCGTTCCACGACCCCAACGACTACGAAGTGGGTCTGCGTCATGAGCTGGCGCTGGTGCAGTGCATTGGCTTCGATGGCGTCATGAACGAACAGGCCGCCCACTTCGCCGGCATGGATCGCTACGAATGCCGCGATGCGCTGCTGACCGAGTTCGAAAACGGCGGCGTGCTCCAGGGCGCCACCCCGATCAAGCACGCGGTTGGCCATGGCGACCGATCGCATGTCGCCATCGAGCCGATGGTGACCAAGCAGTGGTTCGTGAGCATGAAGCCGCTGGCCGAACGCGCGCTGGCCGAAACCGCTGAAGGCCGCGTCACCTTCCACCCAAGTCGGTGGACCAAGGTCTACAGCCGCTGGCTCGAAGACGTGCGCGACTGGTGCATCTCGCGCCAGATCTGGTGGGGCCACCGCATTCCGGCCTGGCACTGTGCCGACTGCGATCACATCACCGTGAGCATGGATGACGCCACCGTGTGCGCCGGCTGCGGATCAAGCGCCATCAGCCAAGACGGCGACGTGCTCGACACCTGGTTCTCCTCGGCCTTGTGGCCGTTCTCAACCCTGGGCTGGCCGGAACAAGATCCGGCCCTGGCGCGCTATTACCCCACCTCCACCCTGATCACCGACCGCGGTATTATTTACTTCTGGGTTGCCCGCATGGTGATGATGGGCCTGTTCAACATGGACAGCCGACCCTTCGACGACGTCTACATTCACGGCACCGTGCTCGATGAAACCGGCGCCAAGATGTCAAAGTCTCTGCGTAACGGCATCGACCCGCTGGTGATGATCGAAGGCGGCAGCATGGAGTTCTGCCCCGGTGGCTGGCGCACGCCGAAAGACGACAAGCGCATCCAAAGCTTCGACAGCCCCGGCTACGGCGCCGACGCGGTACGCTACACCCTGCTCGACATGACCACCGAAGGGCAAGACCTCAAGCTGTCGCCGACGCGCTTTGAAGCCGGCCGCAACTTCGCCAACAAGGTGTTCAACGCCGGCCGCTTCTTGCTGATGAATCTGGCCGAACGCCCGCTGGCAGCCCCAGTCAGCGCCGCTGATTTGGCCGGTGCTCAACTCGGTTTTGAAGAGCGCTGGATTCTCGACCGCCTCCAGAGCGCGATTACCGAATGCACCACGGCCCTCGAGCGCTTCCGCTACAGCGACTACGCCAACGGCGCCTACCGCTTCTTCCGCGACGACCTGTGCGATTGGTACCTCGAATGGGCCAAGCATCAGTTCAAGGCCGGTGGCGCGGCCGCCGATGCCAGCGCGCTGGTCCTGAGTTATTGTTTCGACCAAGTGCTGCGCCTGCTGCATCCGGGCATGCCCTTCCTCACCGAATACCTGTGGCAACAGCTGCAGACCACTGTGGGCGGCACCCCCTGGGCCGAGGGGCAGTACCTGATGCTGGCCAGTTGGCCCGAAGTGTCGCCCGCGCTGCAAACCGCCGGCGCCGCCGAGCACATGGACACCCTACAACAAGTGGTGGCCGGGATCCGCTTGGTCCGCAACGAGCTCAACATCGCCGACAAAACCCGCCTGAGTGCGGTGCTCGAGCGCCCGGCCGAAGCCGAGCGTGTGGCCAGCTTTGAAACCGCCCTACCCTTCCTGTGCGACCGCGCCAACTGCGACCTCACGATCGACGCGCTGCCCGACAACGAACCCGGCGTGGCACGCCCGGTGGGCGACCTCTCGGTGTTCCTGCCGTTCTCGGGCGACATGCGCGAGCAACTCGCCGGCTACGTCACCAAGCTTGAGAAAGAACTGGCCGCCAAGGAAAAATCAACCGCCGGCAAACGTGGCCGCCTCAGCAACGACAAGTACGTCAACGGTGCCCCGGCCGACAAGGTCCAGGAAACCCGCGACATGCTCGCCGCCGAAGAAGCCGAGATCGCCAAGATCAAGCAAACGCTCGCCGCCTTCGCCTAGGTGGAAATACATACCTGGTGTGCACTTGGAACACCGGTCCTGGGTCCTGGAACGCTCAAGGTAACCGGCGCCGCGAAGCGGCGTCCAGTTCACCGCCTTATTCGATCATGTTTCTCACAGAGACACGGAGGCACGGAGGCATCATGAGAGGGCACCGTTGATGGTACAAGTAATGCCATTTTTCATCAGTGCTTCTCCTAAGTTCAACAGATACCCCAGTCGCAAACCGGTCAGCTTCAGGTAGGTAAGAAGCTGCTTCTTGTGTGCCGGATGCACCTTTTCGACCGACTTCAATTCGACGATCACTTTTCGTTCGACAATCAAATCGGCACGAAAGCCTTCACCGAACTGTTGACCCTCATAGGAAATTGCCACAGCCACCTGTCGCTCCACAGAAAGCCCTCGTGCTTTCAACTTGTGCTCTAGGGTCACCTCATAAACCGTCTCAAGCAAACCAGGTCCAAGATCTTGATGGAGTTTGACTGCGCAGTCCACGGTCACAGGACCGATATCATTCTCATCCATCTCCGTGTCTCCGCGCCTCCGTGAGAGCCCGCTTCGGTGATCGAACGCCTGCAAGCAGGATTGGACGCGGGGCAAGCTGCCCCAATACCCCGCCCAATAAGCGCATCGCACTTCAAGTGGCTGTCCCCAAAACCCAAGCGCCGCTAGGCGCGTACCAGGATCCAGGACCCATCCCCACTCAGGTGTCTTTGTCCGGCAACTCACCTTCAAAGCCGTGTAGGTGCTGTTCAGAGCCCGGGGTGCTCAATACTTTGTAGATGCACCAGGCAAACAGGCTGGTGATGCCGAGCACGCTGGCCAGCATCACCAAGATTCCGCCCACGCTCATGCCGCACCCCCTTCCAAGTCCTCATCTGGATCGCGACTTGGGTCGGGCAAGACGCCCGCAGCCTCCAGGCGCTTCCAGCGCTTCACAGCCTCCATGATCAGCAACAGGAAGAAGGCAGCGATCACCAGGATGAACAGGACGGTCAAAGCCGGGATCGGGTCTTCAGCAATCGCGCTCGGACGCAGGGCGCCCAGGTAACCGCCATCGAGGCTGATATTCTTGACCAGCCAGAAGCCGAACACGAGCACTAAGAAGCTTGGCGTGACGTAGCGCAACACGAAGGGCAACGAACGCGGCAATGTGATCTCGGCGCCTATTGATAATTCCTTCAGGCCCTTGTCCACACCGACCACCCACGCAAACAGCACGATCTGCGCCATTGCGAGCAGGAACAAGGCGAAGTTGCCCATCCAGAAGTCCATGTGGTCGAGCACCGTCAAACCCGATGAGATCAAGGCCACAAAGCCGGCGCCGAGCGCGGTGATAACACCAAGGATGGCCACCGAGGCATGACGGCCAATACCGAGCCCCTCTTCCAGGAAGGCAATCGCCGGCTGCAACATCGACAGCGAGCTGGTGACCGCGGCCAAAAACAACAAGAAGAAGAACAGACCGCCAAAGAAGTGGCCGCCGGGCATGTGCTCAAACACACCGGGTAAAGCGAAGAAGCCCAGGCTCAGCGAACTGGCCTTTTCACCAGCGCTGACAATCGCGCCTGACGAGGCGAACATGAAGGCCGCCGGAATCACCATCATGCCGCCCAAGGCGATCTCAAAGAAGCCATTGCCGGCCGCCGCGGTCAGGCCCGACAGGGCGATGTCGTCTTTCGGCTTGGTGTAGCTGGCGTAGGTGATGATCACGCCCAAGGCCACCGACAGCGAGAAGAAGATCTGCCCGGCTGCCGCCAGCCAGGTATCCGGATCCATCATCGCGCTGAGGAAGCTCTCCTCCACCACCAGGCTGGTGGTGGGTACCACGCCATCGGCATCGGCTTCTGCACCCGGTGTCGGCACCTTCACCGTGCTGTGTCCAACCGGGTTCCACATGAAGCCGAGCCCGGTGCCCACCGAGCCCTGTACCGTCTCCGGCACCAGGAGGGTGCCTTCGTGCTCATAGCTCGGCTTAGCAGCGTCGACGCGCTCGGTCGCAATGCTGCCCTCAGGATGGTAGATGGTGTGCTCGGTAGCCCCCTCAGGGCTGCCCAGGGTCAGCACCCGAGCCAGAATCACGATTGAGCACAGAATCAATGCCGGCATCGCCCAGCGGCAAAACAATTCGATGCCCTTATTCAGGCCACGCCAGATCAGGAAGAAGTTGATAACGAAACACAACAACACGAAGGGTGCCGCCGTGGTCCAGAAATTGGTCGCAAGCGAGAAGTTCTCGCCAAGGCCCGAAAAGCCGACTAGGTAGTTGTTAGCCGCCCCCACCCCGGCCTCGGTGGCCTCGGCGCTGCCGGCCGCCATGCCCTGCTGAGCAGTGGCCACGGTCACGGCCATGCCGCCGGTCCAGTAATGCCAGGCGAAGCCCAGGCACCAGGCCTCCACCGAGAGGTAGTACATGTAGATCACCACTGGGATGATCAGGGCCAACACGCCCAGGTAACTGGCCCAGGTTTTGCCACCAGTCATCACGCGATAGATGCCAGCGGCCGACGAGAAGCCACGACGGCCAGCGTAGCGGCCCATCGCCCATTCAATCCAGGCGATCGGCAGGCCCACAATCAGGAACGCGATGATGTAGGGCACCATGAAGGCGCCGCCGCCATTGGCCACGGCCACGCCAGGAAAGCGCAGGAAGTTACCCAGGCCGACCGCACTGCCGGTCACCGCCAAGATGACACCAAGCCGCGACCCCCAAGCTTCGCGTCCACCACCACCGGGAGACTGTTGTGCTGCCATGCCTGTGCTTCCTCCGAATGCCCTGGGAGCCTGGATCGCGCCTGAGTCGCTCAACAGAAAAGCCTGCAACACCGAGCCGAGCATCTGTCGCGCATGTCTAGTGTGTGACAAGCGTAAGGGGGTGGAGGGTGCCCCCGTTGCGGTCTCGCCGGGGCCATATGTTACATCCACCAGACCACTTCCGCGTTTTCGGACGCGAGTCGCTGTGTAGGACGCGCATGATCCAAGGGCTGATCTCTGATATCCACGGCAACTACGCCGCCCTCCAGGCGGTTATTGCTGATATGGAGCAACAGGGCGCCAAGCGGATCATCTGCCTGGGCGACGTGGTTGGCTATGGCCCCCACCCGGGTGAATGCCTCGACCTCGTTCAGAGCTGCGGCGCCGTGCTCATGGGTAACCATGAAGAGGCCCTGCTGTTTGGCGCCGAAAACTTCAATCCGCGCGCCCGCCGCGCCATTGATTGGACCCGCGACCATCTCAAGAACGACGGCACCGAGGAAGAGCGCAAGCGGCGCTGGGACATCCTCAACAACCTCAAGATCCACGCCAAGGTCGGCAACTTCCTGTTCACGCATGCCTCGCCGCGCCAGCCCACGCGCGAGTACGTGATGCCGCGTGACGTCAAAAACCAGGCCAAGATGACCGAGATCTTCAGCCTGATCCCCCATTGTTGCTTTGTTGGCCACACCCACATCCCCGGGGCCTTCACGCCCGACCTCACCTTCACCCATCCGAAGGAAATGTGGGGCAACACCTTCTTCATCGAGCCAGGCCAGAAGGCCCTGATCAATATTGGCTCGGTTGGCCAGCCACGCGATGGCGATGTGCGTGCCAGCTATGTATTGCTGGACGACGATCCGGAAGCGCCACGGGTGGTGTACCGTCGGGTTCGCTACGATGTCGATAAGACGGCCGAGGCTATTTTCGCCAACCCCAACCTCGACAACTACCTCGGCGAGCGGCTCCGCAAAGGGCGCTAACCGCTCGGGCGAGCGGTCCACAGCCCGGCTTGCGTTGACTCCGCAAACCTAGTCGTGAAGCTAGCCTAGATCCGCTGCGACCAAGGGAGAGACATGCCGCGACCGGGTGGTCACCGACGTAGTGTTAGCCGTGGTGGCAGCAGCCAGCTCAACGAGCAGGTGCGTGACAGGATGGACAAAGATCCTTCCTGGCAGCACTTCACTCGAGATGGCCGCTGGGTGTGTCCGTATTGCCTGACGGCAGTGCGTTCGCCGCAACAAGGCAAGTCGGCACTGGTGCGCGCGGTCGACCGCCACCTGTCCAATCGCTGCCCGGGTTACCAAGCCGGGCGCGGCGACAACAAGCCCGATAACGAGATCGCGGCTAAGGTTCAATTTGAAGACATCGCGCATTTTGCGGTAACCGATCCGGCCTGGCAGGTGTTCGATCATGAGGGCTACTGGTATAGCCCCTCAACCCTGCGCAAAGTCGAGTCGGTGCGGATTCAGAATCGTCGCTTCGATGGTTTCACGATCCAACGCATGGCTGGCCACATGGCTCAGTGCGGCAGCTATCAGGCCGGCCAGATCCACGACGCCGCCACCGTGCAGCGCGCGCGCGACAACGGCATTCGCGTCTCCAAGTTGGCCGCCAACATTCGGCGCCTGATGAGCCACACGATCTGGCGCTACAAAGACGACACCAGCTGCTGGGTCTGCCCGTATTGCCTCGATCACGTCAAATCGGTGATCGTGCAGCGCGAGAGCGACTGGCCCGACATGACCGAGTCGATGGCGGCCCACCTGCTCAACGACTGCGGCTCCTTCAGCCCCAAGAGTCAGGTCATGCGGCGCGAAGACGAAGTGGCCTCAGCCGCTGGCATGAGCCCGCCCAGCGCGATTGCCCTGCCCACCGAAGGCACCTCGCCAACCCTGCCCCCACTCAGCAGCAGCACCACGCCCACACCGAGCCATGGCTATCAACGCATGGCAACGCCCCTGAGTGGCTCGCAGCCCATTTTTGGCACCCCGCCCTCCGGCGTGCAGCCGCTGGAAACCCCAAGCGGCTACGCCCCGATCGCCACTCCGGTGCCGCCATCGGGTGACTCCACGCGCAGCCCAATCGCCACGCCAATCAACCCCAACAAAACACCAACGCCACATCGCAGCACTAG
>JAQIBG010000194.1 GCA_027859175.1 Planctomycetota bacterium
CGCCACGGCAGGGTCAAATTCGCCTGATACACATCACCAGCCGCGATCGCAGCCCGGATCGCATCAACCCGCTCGATGTGCCCGGCACGGTCCCAGTCGGCCGCCACCGCAAGGGTAGGCAGTGCTGGGTCATCGGCCGCCGGACGGCTCAGACTGGCGATCAGATCCTGGCACGCTGCCGCGCTCTCGCCGTGCACGGTGCAAAAGCCGTCGGCATCCCAGGCCACCCACCGCCGAAGTGGCCACGCCCGCCCCTGCGGACCCGGCACAGCCGCAGCAGACGCCGCCCACGCCCCAACCGGGAAGGCATAATCGAGCTGAACCACCTCACCGCCGCTCACGGCGGCCGGCCAGCCATGCAAGGCAGTGTCGGCTTGGCCCGCACGCGGCTGGCGCAGGTCATCAAGAGTGCCCAGCAGACGCGGCTCCACACCCCAACTCAAAATGGCCGGCGCACCCGGGCCGCCATCCAGCAACACCACGTGCTCTTGGTCATGCAAACGCCGCAAAGCGTCAAGCGGCCCAATCGCCGGGCCGGCAAGCTGGACAGTGGCTGTCATCGCTGGGCATGGTGCGGAAGGCCTTGAGGACACAAGGCGTGAGGGCTTGTGGGGACGTTTGGGTCCTGGGTCCTGGTACGCGCCTAGCGGCGCTTGGATCTTGGGAACAGCCAAGGCTTTCGAGAGCGACTCAACCTGGCGGGGTACCCGGGGCAGCCAGCCCCGCGCCTAAGCCTGCTTGCAGGCGTACTAGGACCCAGGACCCAAAACCCACGAACCCTCAACTACCCCAAACGCACGGTATGCTCAGCCAACTCCCCATGCAGACTGACCGGCAACTGCCAACTGGTGCCGTCGTGCTCGCATTCGAGGACGTAGTCGCCCTTGAAGCCACGCAGGCTAGCGCTGCCATTGGCGTCGGTTTCGAGCTCGGCCTCGCTGCGCCAGCGCTTGAACACCAACTCTTGCCACACCTCGTAGCCCGGCTTGGATGACCAATCATGGCGGAACAGCGGGCCATTCTTGGCCCAGTGACTGCCGTCCCAGAAGCCCCACAGCATGAAGCCCGCAACCGCTGGGTGGGCGAAACAGCTGATCATGAAGCGGCGCATGAACGCCGCCTGCTCAGCCTCGCGCTCGGCCTGATCGTCAGACCACGCACCAAAGGTATCGAATTCTGTTATCCAGATCGGCAGGCCAAAGCGCGCGAAGCGATCGAGCGTTGCCGCGATCTGCGCTGCGCTGCGCTGCAGATCGGCGCCATGGAAATGGGCCTGCATGCCAATGCCACCGAGTGGAGCCTGGGCATCGAGCAGACTTTGAATGGTGGCCTCGTAGCCGCGTTTGTGTTCTTCGAAATCGCCAACCAGAATGTGGTAATCATTGACGAACAGCGCGGCCTCAGGGTCGGCCTGCCGCGCTAGGCGATACCACTCAGCGATTTCACTGCTGGTATGCGGGTTTTGCTCCGGCGTCAGCGCTAATAAAGCGTGGTGATGCTCGGTGATCTCGTTGGTCACATCCCAGGCCATGACTTTGCCGCGCGAGTGCGCACCCGCCGCAGCGATATGGGCCGCAATGCGCGCGCGCACATGAGCGAGGTCGGCCGACTCACCCGCTTCGGCCTTGAGCACTTCGGCCCACACGTCGCCCGGCATCGGCAAGCCAAATTGCTTGGTCTGCCACAGCATGGTGTGCCCGCGCAGACGTTTACCGCGCGCGCGCAGCCAAGCTACCGCGGCCTCAGCGTACACACGGCGCTCGGCGCGCTCCCAGATCGGCCACTTGTGGTCGTTATCAAGCACGGCGCAGTTGAACTGCTCCTCCAGGTGACGCAGGTACTGCGGTTCGGCAGTCTCATCAGCGCAATACTGAGCCCGCACAGCGGTGCCCCAACTGAAGGCCGATTCGGTTTGCCGCAGTCGCACCCGCAACCCTGGCATAACCCGATGGTCGGCATCGCGCAGGGTCACCGTCAGCGTCCCCATGCGATGGGCCCTGATCTGTTCCTCGGCCGCCTGCTCCCAGGCTTCGTCATGCATCGTCATCACGCCTCCCCTTCGGGCACCGAGTCTAGCACGATCCGCCTCAATGGGGAGTCGTTGAAACAACGAAGGCGGGGTGGAGCCAGCGAAGGTTCGGGGCCTGGTGTGAGGCAATTGATTTTACGCCAGGGCGCCAGGACGCCAGGACGCCAGGGTTTGGGTGGTGGAGGCTTATGATGGATGAGGTAGCTGCTGGCGGCTGTCCCCACAAGCTAGGACCCACAGCGCCTAACAGGCGCGTCTCCAAGACCCGCCCCACCGTCTGTCCCCACGACCCAGGACCCACAGCGCCTAACAGGCGCGACCCCACCCCATCGCCCTGTAACAGATCGCCCGCGCCGGGTGTAAAGGCGGGGGAGACTACCATGTTGCGCGCCCTCGGTCTTATTCTGTGCCTTCTGATCCCACTTGCGGCGGTTGACCTGCTGAACCCCGAGCAGGTCACCGCAGACACCTCGATCGGCGTGCTGCTGGCCACCACCGGCAGTGCGGCCATCCCCGAGGAGGTTGATGAGCGTGCCCTCAAGCGCCTGTATCCCGACTGGTGGGGCGCACGCGGCGATGCCCGGGGGCTTGCCGCCAAGCAACTGCTGGCCGAGGGCCTGCGCTCCAAGCGCGATGAACAGCGCTACGGCCTCCTGGCCCAGAGCCTCAGTCTAGCTGCTGACGCCCGTCAGCTAGGCGCCTGCCTCGATGCCGCCACCGCCCTGGCTAAGCACTTCGACCGGGATGCCGTGCTCGACCTCCTGCGCAGCGAACTGCCGAGCCTGCGTGACCCGGGCGCCCAAGCCCTGGCCCTGCTCGACGACCCGCTCAACCCGACAGCCAATGGCGTGGTCGGTAGCCACCTAGCGCTGAGCGAACGGCGCTACGCCGAGGCCGCCGTGTATTGGTTGCTCTGTGACGACCCGGCCCTGGTCGCTCTGGCTGAGGCCGACACCGGGACTGACGCCTTGGCCGCCGCTGAGGCCTGGGATCGCTACGGCGAAGATATCCGTAAGCGCGATGAGCGCGCGGTAGCCTGGGCGCGCGCGCTGGAGGCCTACCAGCATGCCATTCCCGACCTCGACGGCGCCCGCCTGCGCCAGGCCGAAGACCGTCGCCTGACCCTTCTCGGCGCGGTTCCCGCTAGTTGGGTTGACCTGGAGTGGGACGCGATCACGGCCGAAGAATGGGACGCCCTGCGCGCCACCACCGTGTCGGTAGCCGCCAAAACCAAGCCCACCGACTGCAGAATTCGTCTCGCCGAAGGCCAACAACTGCGGGTTGTGCCGCACCCCAGCGACACCTGGACCTGGGAGGGTCGCTACTGGCAGACCGCTCACACCGTCACCTGGCGCGGCCAACGCACCCTGCTGAGCATGGGCGGCCCGCACGCCCTCGGCGAGCTTACCGTGCTCCTCAGCAAAGACGGTCCGCGTCAAAGCGTCGGCCTTGTTACCGGTCCCGCGCAAGTTCACCTCGCTCCCTTCATCTCCTACGATGAAGCGGTCGGTAAGGGGACCATCCGCGCGAAGCTGATTCCCGTGGAGTGAATATCCTGGGGGTGGTCCTGGGGCGCGCCCGTTGGGCGCTGTGGGTCCTGGCTCGTGGGGACAGCTGCCAGCAGCGACCGCAGCACCAGAAGCCCCACCACTCAAACCCTGGCGTCTTGGCGCCCTGGCGTCCTGGCGATAAGGCTGTCTGTTCTAACGCTAGTCGCCTGCACCGTCAGGCTGAGCCTCGGGTATCGCGTCCTGGAGGGCGGCGCGGATGCGTTTGTAATCCATCGGGAGGTACCATTTGCGGTACAGCTTGAGGGGCTTGCGGCGCCGGCCCCAGCGCACGGCAAGATGGGCTGGGCGCAGAAAACGCGCCGGCATGTCTTCAAGCGAGACCATGCGCTCGAGCTCAAAGCGCACGCGTAGGCCAATGTAGGGGCGCCACATAAACAGGCCCTGATCGATATCGATACGCAAACAGCGCGCAGCAGCGCCAACCGCCCACAGGCTCCAGAGACCGGTAACAGCGCACAGGCCCACCACCAACCAGATCAGGCCCACCAAGATGTGCCGGATCGGCTCCAGGCCACCTAGATCAATGCCGTGCTCGGCCGGATGCAGCAGTTGGTCGCCGCGGGTCAGGGCAATCCAGGTGCAGCCAGCGGCCATCACCAGCATCGCCAGGCCAGTCGCCAAGAATTCCAAACGCGGGCGTAGCGTTGGAATCACGTTAATCGCATCGCTCATTGGCGACGAGCCTAGCAGGCCAGGGCGCGGGCGACAAGGCGCTCAGTCCTCACCCTTGAGACGGTGATGGTCGAGGGCCACGAGGCCGGCAGCGATCAGGGCGCATAGGGTCACAGCAATCATTGGATTGTCCTCCATACCCATTGATTGCCGACACGCCTGACGGGCTTTCAGCCCAGCTGCCATGTTCACAGTTGTGAGCGATACACAGCTTGCCGAGCCCAGACGGGGCCGTCATACTTAGGGGACCGCGCGGAGAGCTTGATGGACGAAGATATCACGCCCCAACATGTTGACATTATTCAGCCGAGCCAAGAACTGGATGGTTTCGACCTGTACGAGAAGGGCACCAAGTTTCTGGCCAGCCTCGGCATCCCGGGCGACCAGCTCGCCACCTACCCACAGATTCTCCTGACCACGGTTGGCAGTCTGCTCAAGCAGGTAGACGGCTACCTCGAAGAGATCGACGAGCTCAGCGAGCAAACGCGCAACGCACACAGACACGTCCACCGCCTGCGCGGCCAGCGCGACGCGCTCGTAGCCGCATTGCAGGCCGCTGGGATCGATCCGACCGGTGGCAAGGGTGCCGGCACCGAAGCGGTGCCGTGGCGCAAGAGCCGCATGCCTGAAGACGACAGCTGACCCAACCCGCCGGCATCGGCAGCTGAGTTAGCACCTGCCGATCACGGCTGATCCAATCAGACGTCGATCTTCTTCGCCACCGACAGCGCGAAGCGCTCGATGAAATCGCGCCGAACGCTGACATCGCTGCCCATGAGGGTGGCGAACATGCGCTCGGCTTCGATCGCGTCGGTGAGCGTTATCCGGATCATGCGGCGGTTGGTGGGATCCATGGTGGTTTCCCACAGCTCATCGGGGTTCATTTCACCAAGACCCTTGTAGCGCTGCAGGTCCATGCCGCGCTTGCCGATGTCTTCGATGATCGACGGAATCGCCAGCATCGAGGTCAACTTGGTTTCATCCTTGTCGGTAATGACCACGAAGGGGTCAACCCGATCAGACGAATTATCGAACAAGAACTCGGGGTTGTAGCCCAGCATCCGCAGCGCATCGAGGCTGCGTTCGATCGGCTCACGCTCGGTGAACTCAATGATCTCATGCTGGATCGGCGTCTGCTCGGGTTCATCGCTATCGCTGGCTTCGTTACGCTCGGCTGTCTCGTCGGCGTCGTTCATGCGCAGGCGCGCCATGGTCTCGCGCAGTTCGTCTTCGGTGAAGGCGTAGACTTCGCTGTCAGACACCGTGACGCGGTACAGCGGCAGGAGATCCTGCGCATTACGCATCGTCAGGTATTCATCCAGGGTCAGGCCCTTGAGTGCCAATACCCGCTCGTGTTCGTCGAAATCGCGCAGCGATTCCACCAGCGAAGCCAAGGCCGCACCCTCAACCAAGCGCTCGATGCCAGAATGCCGATCAATCAAACGCGCCTGCGACAGGCCGCGATCGGTGATCTCCTGAGCCAACAGCTTCTCGTTGAAGACGTACTCTTTCTTGCGACCACGCGTCACCTTGAACAAGGGCGGCTGGGCCACAAAGATACGGCCCTGTTCAATCAGCGGCAGCATCTGCCGGAAGAAGAAGGTCAGCAACAGGGTGCGGATATGCGAGCCGTCAACGTCGGCGTCGGTCATGATTACAATCTTGCCGTAGCGCAGACCCTCGAGGTTGAGCTCGCTGCCGATACCCACACCAAAGGCCTGCACCATCGCAGCGATTTCGCTGTGCCCGAGCACCTTGTCGAGACGCGCCTTCTCCACGTTGATGATCTTGCCCTTCAGCGGCAGGATCGCTTGATAGCGTGCGTCGGAGCCGCGCTTGGCGCTGCCACCGGCCGAGTCACCCTCAACCAGGAACACTTCGCTTTCGGCCACGTCGCGGGTTTGACAGTCGCGCAGCTTGTCGGGCAGGTTGGAACCGCCGAGCAAGCCCTTGCGGTCTTTGCGCGCCAAATCACGCGCCTTGCGCGCCGCATCGCGCGCCTGCTGGGCGAGAATCGCTTTGTTCACCAAGCCCTTGGCAACCTTGGGGTTTTCTTCCAAGTAGAAGTTCAGGGCGGTGCCGAGTTCGCTCTGCACGATGCCGGCGAGTTCGGAGTTGATCAGGCGGTCTTTGGTCTGACCCGAGAACTTCGGATCGGGATGTTTGACCGAGATGATTGCGGTCAGGCCTTCGCGTAGGTCTTCACCGGTTGGCGTGCGCTCCTCGTTCTTGAGCAGCTTGTTGTTCTTGGCGTAGGTATTGAACACGCGGGTCAGCGCGGTCTTGAAACCTTCCAGGTGAGTGCCGCCATCACGGTTGCGAATATTATTGGCGAAGCATAAGGTGCGCTCGTCGTAGCCATCGTGGTACTGCATCGCCAACTCGATACCGAGGCCACCCTCGATCTCGCGTTCGATGTGGATGACCTTGGGGTGCAGGGTGTCTTTGCCCTTATTGAGATAGCGCACGAACCCCGCCAGGCCGTCGGCGTGAAAGAACACCTCGGCCTTGCCCTCTTCGCGCAAGTCTTCGAAGTTGATGCGCACACCACTATTGAGGAACGACAACTCGCGCAGGCGCTGGGCCACCACGGTGAACTCCATCACCGTGTTGTCGCCAAAGATCTCATAGTCGGGCTTGAAGTGGATAACGGTGCCCTTGTCGTCGCTGGGGCCGATCTGCTCAACGTCACTAACCGCCGCACCGCGCTCGAAACGCATCTTCGAATGCATGCCGTCGCGCTTGACCGAAGCCTCGAGCCAAGCCGACACCGCGTTGACGCAGCTCACACCCACACCGTGCAAACCACCTGACACCTTGTAGCTATTGGCGTCAAACTTACCGCCGGCGTGCAGCACGGTCATCACCACTTCGAGGGTGGGCTTGCCGGTGCTGTGAATCGCCACCGGAATACCGCGGCCATTGTCTTCCACCGACACCGAGTTGTCGGGATGGATCTTGACGTCAACCCGGTCGCAATGCCCCGCCAGGGCTTCGTCGATGGCGTTATCCACCACCTCCCACAAGAGCTGGTACAGACCCGTAGTCGAGGGGTCACCAATGTACATGCCGGGGCGCTTGCGCACCGCTTCCAGGCCCTCAAGGACCTTGATGCTGTCGGCGTCGTAACTATTCGTCTCGGGGGCGGGGCGGTCAGCCATAAACGTTCTTCCTCAGGAAGCCCACAGCCTAGGGCTTAGGTGCGTTTGGCAACGTGCTTATGCCACAGGCTAGCGCTTTGCGAGCGCCCAAATCGGCCGTGTCGGCAGACCCCGCGCACGCCATCAGCACTGACTGGCGCCACGCCCAACCGGCGGCACCATCTGCGCCATGCCCAACACCGCGAGCTTCCTTGAATCCGCCGTCGCGCTGGCCGATGCGGCCCTCGAACAGGCTCTCCCCAGCGCCGACACCGCCCCGGCAACCCTGCACCAGGCGATGCGCTACGCGGTGTTTGCTGGCGGCAAGCGGATCCGCCCAGCCTTGGTGCTCGCAGCCTGTCGAGCCTGCGGCGGCAGCGATGCAGCCTGCGCCCCGGCCATGGCGGCGGTGGAAATGCTCCACACCTACACCCTGGTTCACGACGACCTGCCTGCGATGGACGACGACGACTTACGCCGCGGCCGCCCAACTTGCCACGTCGTCTATGGCGACGCCACCGCCGTGCTGGTTGGCGACGCCCTGCAAACCCAATGCTTCGAGACCCTGGCCGCGGCTGGCGGGCCCGCCGTGGCCTGCTTGGCGCGCGCCGCTGGTAGTCGTGGCGTGATTGGCGGCCAGCAAGACGACCTCGAAGCCGAAGGCTCAACGGTTGACGACAGCCCGGCCTGCAAGGCCCGCCTTGAGCGCATCCATCGCGGCAAGACCGCCGCCCTGATTCGCGCCAGCTGCGAGCTCGGCGCCCTCGCCGCCGAAGCCTCGCCTGAAACCGTGGCCACCCTCGGCCGCTTCGGCGAAGCCGCCGGCCTCGCGTTTCAAGTCATCGACGACATCCTCGATACCACGGCCAGCGTTGAAGACCTCGGCAAGACGCCCGGCAAAGATGCCGCCTGCGGCAAGCTGACCTACGTGGCGGTGTACGGCCTTGAAGCCGCCCGCGCCGAGGCCGACCGTTTACGCGACGAGGCCGTCGCGATTGCGCAGTCGTTTGGGGCTGGCGGGGCGGATTTGCAGAGCTTGGCTGGGTTTATTGTCGACCGCGGCTATTGACATCGAGGGGGCTCACGCCTCCGGGGCGGGGCACGTTTACATCGAGGGGGCTCACGCCTCCGGGGCGGGGCACGTTTACAT
>JAQIBG010000198.1 GCA_027859175.1 Planctomycetota bacterium
TCCTGGTTCCTGGTGCGCGCTTCGCGCGTTGGGGGCAGGGTCA
Organism: Planctomycetota bacterium; assembly: GCA_027859175.1. GTDB lineage: Bacteria > Planctomycetota > UBA11346 > UBA11346 > UBA11346 > GH22. Next base: position 44 of record JAQIBG010000198.1, read on the forward strand.
GCAGGGGGATGCAGGCCGCAAGGTGTGGAGGGCGCTGTTGCGCTTGAGCGCCAGTACTGACGCGGACGTGTCAAAGGCTGCGGCCAAAGCTGCGGCCCAGGCCGCCGCTCTCAATTGTGCTGATCGTGGGGTTCGGTCCGGGCGTTGGCACGAATCGGAAAGAAACCCCGCTTTCTTGCGTTCGCCAGACAGTCACCTTCAAGCTTCCATCTGCTTGGATCAGGCCCTTGGCACCCGCTCGTTCGATCGCTTCAGAAAATGGGTCGCCCACCTTAATGGCTCGCAGATCGCCCTCATACAGGGTGGCTTCATAGACCACCCTTACCGGATCTTCAGAAAAAAGAGCCGTGAACAGCGGATACCACCACTTCGCACTCAGCAACATCACCAGCGCAACCCCACCGCTGATCAGGAGCGCCCGCCGATTGTGAACCTGTCGTGTCCGTTGACGCGCCATTGGTGCTCTGCCTAAACCTTGCAGGTAGTTTTGGGGCTGGTGGGGGATGGTAAATCGGGTTCCTGGTTCCTGGTGCGCGCCGATGGCGCGTTGTCGGCATGGTCACTGGGCCCATTCAGCAATCATACATACCAAAACGTGACGCGCGCGAGCAACTGCCGGCATCCAACGCGCGAAGCGCGCACCAGGAACCAGGAACCAGGAACCCTCAATTCCCGACGAAGTGCTCGAATTCCTCATCCAGGCGAGGATAGGCCAGATCCTCAGTGAGAATGGCCTCGAGTTCGTCGGCGTCGGCTACGCCGTAATAGCCGTTGGCATCGAGGCTGAAGTCGCGACTGCGTAGGTCGAGCAAACGGGCGTGCCAGGCTGGGGGCAGATAGGCTGCCATGCGTTCGGTATAGTGATCGAGCACCACGCGCGATTGCCGCACGTCGAGGTGCTCGGTCAAGCCGGTGCAGGCATACTCCTCGAGCATCAGGCGGTAGATCCACGCGGTGAAGTCGGGCGCGTAGATCGAAGCGACCTCGTCTTCGAGCGGGCAGAACACGATCGGTGCCGGCCCGCCGTCATTCATCGCCGGATACCAACACCAGAGATCCATCTCCATGGTCCCGGCCACGGGCACGAGGCCCGGAATCTGGTCATCGTTGAAGGTGTAGCTGACGATCTCGTCGAGGCCCATCCACTCCAGATCGCTGAACTGGAGGTGGCTCTCACCGAAGCGGTCGAAGCAGCCATCGGCGCGCATCCGTCGGTACAGGTCGGGGCAGGGAAAGCCGAAGCGCTGGGCGATGGGCTCGAAGGGGTCATCCATGGGCGGCCACGCTGCCGGCTGCGGCGCGCCAGGGGAGCGAAAACACGGCGTCGGGCCAATCCCGAAACCAGTGAGTCAAAGCCCCAGCTTAATCAGCTCGCTGACCATGGTGTGCGCCTCCACGTTGTGGCGCAGCGGCAGATCGACCGCGATCTGATACTGATTGCGGCGGCCAGTGCGCGACCGCACCAGGTAGCCGTCGGCTTCGAGGTCGGCCACGATGCGCTGCACGGCGCGCTCGGTAACCCCTACTACCTTGGCCACTTCGCGCATGCGTGCGCTCGGATCCTTCGCCAGGCAGATCAGGACGTGGGCATGGTTGGTGAGGAAGGTCCAACCCCCGGCTTGTTGTGCTGATTTGGCCATAACTCTCTCCCCCCACGCTCAGGAGAATTGATTAAAGAAAACGCGAATTCTATTTCGTGATATGTCACTCGCGCATAGTTATTCTAATACGACTGTCACAGAAATGCAAAAAGATTCCGTGTGACTAGGTGACAAGTGCCTTGGTCGACTGGTCTAAGAGGATTTGGCCCGGGAGATGCCGTGTCCCGGTCTGGGTCGTGCGACGTCAGCATGGAGGAGCCTTTGTGCTGGTCCTCGGTCCTGGAACGCCTGCAAGCAGGCTTAGGCGCGGGGCTGTCGCCCCGATACCCCACCCAATGGCAGCCTGCGATGCTTCCCGCCCATCAAGTCTGGGCTGCAGTTCGCCCCTGGCTGCCCCCAGGATCCAAGCGCCGCACGGCGCGTACAAGGACCCAGGACCCAGGACCCAGGACCCACCACAGAACCAACCCTGGCCCAAGCGCGCTGAACTCTAGCATGCGCCGACCATGCCCGTATTGCTCCGTGTTCAGGACGCCCACAAGGCTTACGCCGACCAAGTTTTGCTCGATGGCGCCGAGTTGACGATCACCGATGCCATGAAAGTGGGCGTTGTTGGCCGCAATGGCGCCGGCAAATCGACCCTGTGTCAGGCCATCCTTGGCCGGCTCGAGCTCGATAGCGGGGTGGTTGACGTGTTGCCCGACACGCGCATCGCCTATCTGGAGCAGCACGACCCCTTCGATGTCACCGAAACCGTGCTCGGCTTTCTTGAGCGCTACACTGGCGCTAGCGACTGGCGCTGCGGCGCGGTAGCCGGTCGCTTCGATATCAAAGGCGCCATGCTCGAAGCGCCCATCGGCAGCCTCTCGGGCGGCTGGCAGACCCGGGTCAAGCTCAGCGCCATGCTGCTGCAAGATCCAGACCTGCTGATCCTCGACGAGCCCACCAACTTCCTCGACCTACGCACCCAGCTCTTGCTCGAGCGCTTCCTCGCCGAATGGCGCGGCGGCGCCCTGATCGTGTCGCACGATCGCTCCTTCTTGCGCAACACCTGCACCCACACCTGCGAAGTGGCCCACGGCAAACTCAGCCTCGAAGCCTGCACCGTTGATGCGTATTACGAGCGTCTCGCCGAGCGCCGGGTTCAGGCCGAGAAAACCAACGCCGCCATGGCGGCACGGCGCAAGCAACTGCAGATCTTCATCGACAAGCACCGCGCCAACGCCAATACCGCGTCGCAGGCACGCAACAAAACCAAGCAGCTCGAACGCCTTGAAGATGAAGAACTCGCCCCCCTACCAGGACCGGCCCCCCGCATCGTAGCGCCGCAAGTAATCGTGCGCGACGGTACCGCCTGCCGCTGCCTCAATTTGGCAATCGGCTATGGCGACACCGTGATAGCACGCTGCGAAGGGATCGAACTCGAGCGCGGCAGCAAGATCGTGGTGCTTGGGGATAACGGTCAGGGCAAAACCACCTTCGTGCGCACCCTCACCGGCTCGCTCGACGCCATCGAAGGCAGCGCCAATTGGACTCACGGCGCCGACATCGGCATCTACGGCCAACATGTGTTCGGCACCCTGCCTGACTCCGCCACCGTGCTGGAATACCTGCAGACCCGCAGCCCCGACGGCACCCGCGAACAAGAGATCCTGGCCATGGCCGGCAGCTTCTTGTTCCGCGACGATGCCGTGCACAAGCCGATCAACGTGCTCTCAGGCGGCGAACGCGCACGCATGGTGCTGGCTGGCATGCTCCTGCATCGCCACACCGTGCTGGTGCTCGACGAACCCACCAACCACCTCGACGGCGAAACCGTATCGGCCCTCGCCGACGCCCTGTCCGGCTATGCCGGCACCGTGATTCTGGTCAGCCATGATCGCGAATTTATTGAACGCATCGCCACCGTGGTGATCGAAGTGCGCGACGGCACCGTCACCAGCTACCCCGGCGACTTCGCCACCTGGCTGTACCGGGTCAAACAAGAGATCGCCGCCGGCGACCGCAAAGGCGGCGATACGAGCGCCGACAAGCCGGGCAGCGAATCGAACGCCGCCCCCGGCGAGCGCAAACAACGCGCCAAGCTCGAGCGCGAATTATCCAAACGCTGCGCCAGCCTCGAGCGCAAAGTCGGCAAACTCGAAACCGACATCGCCACCTGCGACCAGGCCCTCGCCGCCTGCACCAACAGCGTTGAGGCCACCCGCCTCCACGGCCAAGCCCAAGAACTTCGCACCAAACTCGAAGTCGCCGAACACGACTGGCTCGTCGCCCAAGAAGACCTGGAAGCGCTTAACTGATCACAGCAGGCTGTTTTTCAACAACCTGCAACGATCAACTCACTCGCCTGGACCAACAAGCGGCATGACCTGGACTTCGCTGAGTTCGGCAGAGGGAATCGCCGGCTCGCTTGGTTCACGAGTGTTAACCTCATGCCAGGTGAAATTGCGGATGTCACTGTGGGTGCCCTGGGTGTGGATGTGCATGCGCAGGCCGCGCGGGGACAGACGGCGCTGGAAGCGGCACAGCAAAACGCCGTCGACCGTTACCTCAAAGGCTCGTCCGAGTTGGGTGATCGTTACGTTATGCCAATCATCCAAGGTGGGCGTGATCATGCGGCGCGAAGGCAGATCAAAATGTTCGATCTCGGCCTTATAGCTCAAGGCGCTCGCGGTCTGGCGTTCGTACAACGACACGTTCATGATATCAGAACTCTCAAGGTTCTCGCCCAAGCGTATCCACAACATCGACGGCCAATCGTGGTGATGATGATCCGAGTGCTCGGGATCCGGCCTACGTGGACCGGTGCTGGTTAGGCGCACATCAAACGAGATGCGGTGCCCGGAATCAGACAGCACCTCGCCAGGGTGGGCGATGAGGATCGCGTCAAAATAGTGATCCTTGGCGGCGCCACGGGCAAATTCACCACGCTCCAACAGGCGTTGCCCAGAACGCGCGTGCGATTTACTGGAATCAATTGCGCTCGTCAATTTCCGATACTGGTGAATCTGATCGGCCAAGGGCCAGGAAATATGAGCACTGCTGAGTTTGCGCAAGACATAGCGATCAGTGAGATTGAGCCGTTCAGCAAGCTCATTGATCTCAGCCAGCAAGGGGCCGTCGCCAGCCGCAACCGCCGCGCCAATCAACTGATCCGCCAAGGGTCTATACATGACTGCCGGTAATTTCGGAAACACCGCAGCCAAACCGCGCGCTGCTTCACCGGGTTCGCCACGTGGTGTGGCCAACAAGGCGCATAACAAGTCGTAGGCGAGATTGTTTTGTGCCGCGGCATCAAGCTGGGCCAACTCGCTGAGCGCAAGCGCCGGCTGTGTTGACCAACACAGCGCGGCACGCAACAGATGCTGATCATCAACACCAACGTCACGCCGCGCCCACAAAGCCAAGTCGATCTCGGCATGATAACGAAAGCCGATGGTCTCAACCGTCACCACGGCCTCCCCGATCTCGCCCTGGTGCCACCACTGCAGTGTGCGCTCACCCTTGATGCGGCGCACGTCATCCTTCATGGTAATAGCCTGCTCGTTAACCCGAAACAAGCGCCCGCCAACCGGCAGCCCAATGGTTTCTGCAGTGCTGCCAGCGGTAATCGATTCAATCATGCCGTAGGCAATGGGCGCCGTGCTCCAATCGCCTTCGGCATACTGCGCAAGGCGCGCATCAAGGGCCTGGAGCGCATCGTCGGCCGCGCCGCAACTCGCACACAGCATGATGATCAGTAGAATACGCATGCGGTTCTCCATCAGAAATCGTCCGCGCCTTGAATCGTAGATGGCGGCAAGGGGCCATCGTTCTGCGATGCACGCCGCGCAGCAAAAGCCGCCTTGTGGGTCGCATCCTGGGCTGCCAACATTTTTGCCGTGGCCACCAGCAGGGCGCCACCGGTGGCGTCTTCGGCCTGCACGCGTTGCGCCAAGGTCATAGCCAGGTCGCTACGGCCCCAGCTTGCTGCGCCAACCACCGCCGCGAGCTGGATCAGAGGCGCATCGATCGATGCACGCATGCCCAAGGTTTCACCTAAAACCTGCTCAAAACCCTGGCCCGTTTGCAGACAGCGATAGATCGGATCAAAGCGCTCATGCCCCGGCTTATCCTGCGGAAACGACACCACATCAGTTGGCTCCAGCAACACGGCGCAGGCCCGCATCGTGCGTACCCGCGCCTTGCCGTAATCACTCAGGCGCATGCCCTCCACCTCTTGGAGGTGGGCATCGAGTAAATCGCGCTCGCCAGCGATTAGCGCTAGGCGCGCGCACAGCAGGTGATGATCGGGCCCATCTGAGGCGATGGGCTCGAGCCACGCCAGCACCTGATCGGCGCCGGCTGTGGCCGCGAGATCGAGCGGCAACTGAGAACCGGCAGTGAAGTTCCAACTGCGATGCGGCAGGCCGCCCGCGAAGCGTGAGCGTAGTTGCGCCAAAACCTTATCTGGCTCAACAGTTCCGGCGGCCAAGCGCGCGGCCGTCAAGAACAGGGCCGCGTCCATACTCGGCTCCACCGCCAACTGCTGCGTGAACGCAGCCACCGCCTGCTCGTTGTTGCCGAGATAGCGATGGAGACGACCGATGCGGCGCAGATTCCAGCTTGGACCGTAAACCATCGCCACCTGCGAAGCCTCAAGCGCTTCCTGGTAGCGGCCTAAACGCTCAAGCCCCCAGGCACGGGCATCGGCGATGCGCGCGGCCCAGGTTGACGGAACAGACTCCGCTATACCGTCGATGCCGTCGAGTTGCACCATGGCGCCGTCGTAATCGCTCCGGTGCAACATGGCGACGCCCAAACAAAAACGCGGCAGATACAAATCTGGATAGACCTGTGCAATGGCGAGTGCCACCTCGTACGCACGATCTTCTTGATCACGGTCGAGATAGCGCTCCCAGCGCTGATGCATTTGGATCAGGTCATAACCCAGCCATTCAGGATCGGGCTCAGCTGCGCGTGGCCCGATGCCGAAGCTCGCCATGTGCAGGCCGGGCTCACCAGTGGGGGTCTGCAGGTTCTCGGTTGGAATCACACTGGGCTGCTCAGCCCCGGGTGGCTGCCACAGTAGGCGGCAGCCATGGCCGCCGCCGCCCTGATAGAAATGCAGCTCAATCTCATGCGCACCGGCTTCCAGACGACGTTTGGTCAGCCGCAATTGCATGCCGTGGTTGCCGTCGTTATTGACCACCTCGGCACCGGCCAAGTACAGCAGGCTGCCGTCATCGCTTTCACAACCGAGGCCATACACACCGGCCTCACGAATCACCACGCGGCCGCGCCAGATCGCCGCAACATTGGTACCAAATGGTAAAATATGCGGGCTTTCCGGCCCGCCCTTGAAATCGACCTGGGGCACGACCTTTTCTTCAACCGGCGTGCGGCCCGTGAGGTCGGGCATGCTGTTGACCGACTTGCCAGCAGGCACGTAACTCTCACGACTGTACGGGTCACATGCGCGGGCCGCCAAACGCAGCGACGCGAGCCGGCGCTGCAAACCTGACGATAAATAGCGCTCGGTGTCGAGCAGGTGCCAGCGCGCTGGACCGCCGAGCGTGGCCGGCTCCACTTCGGCTGCCAGCACCTGCGTGACCATCGCTTCGATAAACGGCTCTACCGCTACCGCCTGCCGCTTCCACAAGGCGCGCAGCAGCGCGCCACGCAGGCCAGCCGAGACCCCATCGGTATCATCAAGCACAGCCTGGGCCGCCGCACGCACCTCATCGAAGCTCACCGGCTCCCAGCGCAAGGCCAGCTCGAGGGCCGCCGGTGCAGCACCGGCCTGGGCAAAGACGGTGCGACGCTGCTCGCGATAGCTGGCCCTCGTACGATGCGCCTCGATGAAGGTGCTGTCGCTGCGCCACAAGGCGCACAGCAGGCGATCGCGATCAACGCGCCGAGCTATCGCGGCGAGCTCCGCACCGGGCTCGGTTGTGGCCTCGGCCCACAAGCGAGCCAACACCGCGCCATCAGCGCTGCCGTCTTGACCCCAACTGGCTGTCGCCACGACATCCTGCTGAGGGTGACCTAGCCCCAGATGCACCAGCAGGTAAGCCGCGTACAGGCCCTGCTCCCGGGCGCCGGTGGCCAACATATCGGCCTGACCAGCAAGCGTCGCGCGCAAACGTGCTGGCGCCGAGTTCAATAATTTCTGCGCCGGCCAGCCACGATACGCCAAGGCCTGAGCCCGCGCCGCCGCTTGCCAAGGCTGGGCGGGGAGCTTCGCGTTCACCGTAGTGGGATCACGCCGAGCCAGGTGCCGTGCCGTCTGCGTCCATAGGTCGTCACCGATGAGGTCGGCAACAAGCGCACTACAGCCATCAACGGCGAGCGAAAAAGCCACGGCCGGATCATCCGGCGGTAAGCCAAAACGCAGCCGCGCCGCCTCGTGCCGCCACGGGGCGCCGGCATCGAGGTCGTCACCTTCCCAGGCGAGACTGGCAGCGGCGGCGGCGCCGCGGGCGCGCTGCGCTGGATCATTGCTGGCGCGGGCCGCAGCCACCAAAGCGATACGGGCCTCGCGATCGAGCGGCAACTCGGCTGCCACCACACACAGCGCCGAGCACAGAGCCCAGCACAGCAGAATGCATCGAATCATACCCCAACGCTAAACGGTTTGATTGACAAGGCGACCGCTCATTGCACGCCGAGCCCAGATGTCTGTCAAACCGACTGCAGCTCGATGCCGGTCAGATTGCGGTACAAGCGCACCGCGTAGCGGTCGGTCATCCCGCTAATGAAATCCGTTATCACCAACAGGCGCTGATACAGGTCTTGATCTTTAGTGCCAAGACCGTCGGGAATCATTTGCAGCAGGCGCGGGTTGCGGGTGCCATCCAAGGAGGCACAGAACTGCTCGAGCAGGCCGCCAATGACATTGTAGCCAGCTTGCTCCAGGCCGAGCACCACCGGCGCGCGATAGCAGCGCGCCATGTTCAGGTCATAGATCGCGGCGAGCGGCTTGGCGGCCGGAATCATATCGCACAGCGAGACTTCGTGGGTGCCAGCCAGCAGGGCTGGTTCGACCTCGCAGAAAGCAGCGACGGCCTGCTCTACCAACACGCTGATCGCCTGTGCGCGCAAGGCGGAAATCGCATACGGCGCCAGGTCTTCAGCGCGGCGATCAAGAATCGGCGCCAGCGCGACGCGGGCCTCGTCAGCGCTGATCAAACCAACCAGACAACCGTCTTCGAGATCAAGCACGCTGTAACAGATATCGTCAGCGGCCTCCATCAACCACGCCAGCGGATGCCGACACCACGCGCTTGGCCCAGCCGGCAACAGCCCGCAGCCGGCGGCGACTTCAGCCATCAATTCGGCCTCGGCATCGAAGCAGCCAAATTTCTTGCCCGACACCGGCCGGGCCGGATCCCTTTTGCGCAACTCGGAGGTTTGCGGGTATTTGCCAAAGGCACCGAGGGTGGCCAGGGTCAAGCGCATGCCGCCCTGATCTGTGTTCATGGCCAGGCGCGTCAGCAGACGAAAGCCCTGCGCATTGCCCTCGAAGTGCTCCAGGTCAGCGCGCTGTCGGGGGCTCAACTGGTAGCTGGCGCCAGGGCCCTTTTCGAAAAATTGCCCGAGGGCCTCTTCACCGGCATGGCCAAAGGGCGGATTGCCAAGGTCATGCGCCAAACAGGCCGCCGCCACCACGTGGGCGATGTCCTCACTGGCATGGGGGCCAAGATCATGCCGCTCGGCCACCACCGCGCCGGCCAGCTTGCCGAGGGTGCGCCCAACATCGGCCACCTCGAGACTGTGGGTCAAACGGGTGTGGACATGATCATTGTCAGGAACCGGAAATACCTGCGTTTTCGCGCCCAAACGCCGGAACGCGTTGGAGAACAGAATCCGTCCGTAGTCGCGCTCGAAGGGGCTGCGCACGTCGGCCCGGCCACTGCCGCCGCCGAGACGCTCACCACACAGGAGTTGCTGCCAGTCCATCATGGCACGGATGGTGGGCCCTTGCCGCCAGCCGCAAGGCGCACCAGCACGCTGCGCTTGCCGGCACTGAGCACGAGCCCGGCCTGATCAGCGCTGACCACCATGGCCGGCTCGCGCCACGCAGCCGCCACCGCTCGCAACATCGCATCCTCGCGCACCATCATGGCGCGCTGCAGGCCCAAACCCTGCAACACACAGCGCACCGCAATCCGCGCGGCCCGCTCGGCCGAGCGAAAGGCATCGGCACCAGCGTTTGGCACCACCTGGAGACACAGCGCGTCATCTTGGCTGGCGCGCAACTGGGCAATTACCGTATCCGGTTGCGCCCGGGCCTGATCGGCGGCTACCGTGATCACCGCCCAGCCCGCAGGCGGCGCGGCGCTGGTCAGCAACACGGAACCCGGCATGGGTGCCGCATGCGCCAAATCCGCGGGCGCCATCGGGTCGGGCTGCCGGCCCAACACCGCCGCAGCCGCAGCTGCGCATTCGGCATCGGCCTGCACCAAGCCAACGCCAGCAAGATCGAGCCCGGTTAGAAAACTGCGCACCGCGCGCTCCGGCTGCACCACGCCCCGCGCCCGGGCCCCGCAATCGACTGCCACAGTATTAATCCCAAGCAACGCCGGACAGCGCCTGGCATCGAAAACCACAAGCCCTTGCCCAGCTGCAGCGGCGGCGGCAATCGGCGACTGAGCGACAATAATCCGACGCAGCGCCATCAGTAGTAGTTGGCCTTGATGCCGCGCGGCAAGGGCCGCCGGCCGTCGGCGTAGAGGTGGCTGGTTTCGCCGATGCACAGCGCGCGCGGCACCGCCCACTCATCACTGCGCTGATCCAGCAGCACGAGCGACACCGAGGTCGGCGCGAGCCAGTAGCTCGACCACATGATCGGCAGCGGAATACCCAGTAGATGTGCCAGCCATGACAGGCCAAAGCCGCCATGGCACACCACCGCAATCCGATCCTGATTCGGCGCTGCCACCGCATACCGCGCATCCACACGCCGGTACCCATGCTTCGCCGTCAGCGCGTCGCTGCCGGCCACCATCTCGTCATAGCTGGTGTGCAGTTCGGCATTGTTCAAGGGTGGGATGCTGCGCCAGCCCAACGGGTTCTCAGCCAGCACACCGCTGCGCAGGTCTTCGCCATCAAGATCCCAGATACAGCGCTTGCCGTGCTGAGTGTCCAGACGCAGATGGCCCCATTCGGTCGTCCACGGCAACACCTCGGCCTGCATCCCTGTGGCCGCTTCGATAGGTGCCATGGTGGCGCGGGCGCGCCCCAAGGGCGACACGTACAGGTGGGTCAACTCGGCGGCAGCCATGCGCTCAGCCAGAGCCGCGGCCTCCAATTCGCCTTCGTTGGTGATACCATCGACCGCGTAGTCGGGGTCGGCGTGTCGGATCAGGTAGATACGCATAGCCCTGGCAGCGTGGGGCTCGGCTCCGCGTCGGAAGTGGGAAGTGCCGCAAGGCCTGGCCTAGCTCAGGCGCCGCCACCGGCTACAACGCGTGCATGCTCGATCGCATCATCACTGGCGACAAGGTCGACAAGCTGGCCTACAAAGACGCCGTCGAAGAACTCCGCGTAGCCCTGCTCGAAGCCCAGCGCACGCTCATGGAACGCAAGCACAGCGTGGTGGTGCTGCTGGGCGGCAGCGATGCCCTCGGCGTGCACGAATGCACCAACCTGCTGCACGAATGGATGGACCCGCGCGGTCTGCAGGTCAACTTCTTCGATGAGCCCACCGACGAAGAGCGGCAACGGCCACGTTATTATCGCTACTGGCGCCACCTGCCGAGCCATGGGCGCATGGCTCTGTTCTCCAACGCCTGGACCACCCGCGCGGTGATGATGCACCTGGCCGGCAAGCTCGACAAAGCCGGGTTTGATCTCGGACTGTCGCACGCGCGCCGCTTCGAGCGCATGCTCGCCAACGATGGCACCTTGATCCTCAAGTTCTGGATCCACATCGATCGCGACGAGCTGAAAAAACGCCGCAACAAGGCCAAAGACGATCCCGATACCTATTGGTTTTTCTCGGAAGATGATCGCCGCTGGTACAAGCAATTCGAACAGTCGAAAGACGTGGTCAGCTACGCGCTGGAAGAAACCCACGCGCCACATGCCCCGTGGCACGTCATCGATGGCAAGCATAAGCGTGGCCGCAATCTGACCGTGGTCAGCACCTTGCTCGACGCGCTACGTCGCCGCAACGCCGAGGAGCCGCGACAAAGCTCGGCCAGCCTCGACTCGTTCCGCGTGCGCGCCCTGCCCAGCCGTCTCGACCAGGTCGACCTGAGTCAACAGTTGGAAAAGGACAGCTACAACGAGCGCCTAGTTGAAGCACAGCGCAAGTTGCTGTCCTTATCGCGCGAAGCGATGCGACGCGGTCGCAGCACGGTGATGGCCTTCGAGGGCTGGGACGCAGGCGGTAAAGGCGGCGCCATTCGGCGCCTGACCCAGGCCATGGACGCCGAGCACTACCGCGTGATCCCGATTGCCGCGCCCACCGAAGACGAACTCGCGCACCACTACTTATGGCGCTTCTGGAATCAGCTCCCGCTCGCTGGCCGCTGCACCATCTTCGACCGCAGTTGGTATGGCCGCGTACTGGTGGAACGCGTTGAGGGCTATTGCGACGAGGCCGCGTGGCGCCGGGCCTTCGACGAAATCAACGAGTTCGAACAGCAGATGACCGAAAACGGCCAACTGCTGATCAAGTTCTGGCTCCACATCGATCAAGACGAGCAACTACGCCGCTTCAAAGAGCGCGAGAACACCCCGCGCAAGGCCCACAAGATCACCGCCGATGATTATCGGAACCGTGAGAAGTGGGACCGCTACCTGATTGCCGTCAACGACATGCTCGAACGCACCGACACCACCTTCGCGCCCTGGCACGTCATCCCCGGCAACGACAAACGCTACGCGCGGGTCACGATTGCCGAAACGGTGGTCAAGGCGCTCGAGCGGCACTTGGCCTGAGCTTGGCCTAAGCCCGGCCTAGAGCACCTCATCGAGCGGGATGTCATAGCGAGTGCGGCAGAAGTCGCACACGGTCTCAATGACGCCGGCACCGTTGGTCAAGCTGGTCAGCTCGGTCTGCTTGAAGCCGCGCAGCGTGGCGATGTAGCGGTCGCGGCTGCACGGACAGTGAAAGCCAACATCGTAAGCATGGAGCTCACGGAAGGTGGCCTCGGGGCACAAGGCACTCAGCAGGGCGGCGTTGTCGGCCTCGTTTAAGGCGGGATGGCTATTCGCATCGCGCATCTCGATCACCAACTCGTTGAGCGGGTGGGTGACGTCGGCACCAGGCAGGCGCTCCACGTACACGCCCACGGCCTCGCCGTCGCTCACCCGCACCGCAATCGCCGCCATTACCTGCTCTGATGCCACCAAGAACTGATTGAACACGCTGGGAATGGCATCGCCGGCCACCAGCAGCTTGCTCTGATAGGGCTGGGTGTCGTCTTGCAGGCGGCGCTCCACCGTCAACACGCCATCGCTGAGCAGCGGGTCGACCCCATTCCAGGCCGCCAGGGCCTCATGAGTAGACGGCAACACCATGGCCCGCACCGAGCCGAGACCAATCGCGTCAACCCGGAAGTGCCGAAATGCCCCCTCGCCAGCCAAGGCCGCGGTCAGCAGGCCGGGGCCCTTGAGCCGCGTACCCAGCAGTAGACCGGCCACGATGGCCTCGCCTAACATGGTGGCCGGGCGCGGCCCCAAACCGTGCTGCCGAACGCAAACTTCCTCGACGGTAGCCGGGCAGCGCACCACGGCCGCTGCGAAGCCAGCGTCGGTCACGTATCTTCCGATGCGATCGCTCATGGCGGCGCACCCTGGCCCCGGGGGCGCGCGGTCAAGGGGGGTGGTTGCGCCCGGCGCGAGATCGTTAATCTGCGCCCCACGACCAAACCACGGAGCGGTGGCAGAGTGGTCGAATGCGGTGGTTTTGAAAACCATTGAAGGCTTGCGTCTTCCGGGGGTTCGAATCCCTCCCGCTCCGTAGCGAAGCCCGGCTCGGCCCCATGGCCGAGCCGGGCTTTTCTCTGCCAGCCAACGCGCGAATCTGGCCAAGCAGCCACAACCAGCACACAGCGCGTCGCTGGCTGCATGGTCCTGACTCGTTTCGTGCATAGAACCGGGGCTAGGGCTTCACAGCACCAAGCCCACCTACAGGCTCTGTCTCGCACGCCAGGAGCAGACGATGAGCGACCAGCAGCCCATCCCCGAAACCACCGAGACCACGGCCTCGGGCCGTGTTCATGTGATTCAGGACCCTGACCTGGAAATCAAAGATGGTCAGCTGATCTTCAACCGGGTCTGGGCCAACCTGGAGAACGAGCTCGGCCGCGAGAACCTGCGATTCCCCAAAGAGATCATGTGGCTCGGTGGCGCACCCGGCTCAGGTAAGGGCACCAACACGCCCTTCATCTGCCGTGAACGCGGGCTGACTGCGGCGCCGGTGGTGATGTCGTCTTTGCTCGACAGCCCCGAAATGAAGCGGCTCAAAGACGCCGGCAAGCTGGTTGGCGACGTTGAAGTGGTTGACCTGCTGCTGCGCGAACTGCTCAAAGACGAGTACAAGAGCGGCGTGGTGGTAGACGGCTTCCCGCGCACCAAGGTGCAGGTGCAGTCGGTGATGCTGTTGCATCGCAAAATGATCGAACTGCGGCGCCAGTTTTTCAACACGCCGATCGGCCCCCATTTCCGCCGACCGATCTTCCGCATCACGGTGCTGTTCGTTGACGAGCGCACCTCGGTCGACCGCCAGCTCGGTCGTGGCATTCAGGTGCGCAAGCACAACGAAGAGGTGCGCGTCACCGGCGAAGGCGACCTGTGGGAAGAGCGCGCCACCGACTTCTCGGAAGAACTCGCGCGCGGTCGCTATCGCACCTTCAAAGAGCAGACCTACGACGCGCTCACCAGTCTGAAAAAATACTTCCACTATCACCTGATCAACGCCCAGGTGCCGCTGTCGCAGGTGGAACGCAGTATTGCCGACGAATTCGGCTATCAAAGCTCGCTTGAGCTCGACCATGAAACCTACGACATCATTCACCACATTCCGGTGGTCAACGATGTGGTGGTCCACGCGCGGCAAGAACTCGTACGCCGCCTTGATCACTACGAACACCGCTACCGCGATCTGTTCGAGCGCGCGGTCACCGTGATCGACGAAGAAATGGTGACCGTGATCCGACGCCACGCCATTACCGGCAAGGCCCACGTCACCAGTCAGAACCCGCTGTTCGATGAACCAACCGCCGTGGACATGCTCATCGACGTGCTCAGCGAGCGCGGCTACCGCTGCATGTATGAGCTCAAACGCGCCTCAATCCCAGAGCGAATTGACCTGCAGACCGGGCGCATCTCGTGTCTCGAACGACGCATTCACCACTTCGAGATCACCTTCTCGGCGCCGGAAATCCGCCGCGGGCACTAGCCGACTGGTCACGCCTCGTCGTCTGAACGCCGCACCTCGTCGTCTGAACGCAGCACCTCGTCATCCGGCATGCCCGCCTGATCATCGTCGCCGTCTGTGAACGACTCCTCGGCAAAGCCCGTCGCGGCGGCGCGTGTTAGGAAACTGAATAGAACAGCGCCCGGTATCGCGCCGATGCCGGCGCCAAGAATCAATTCTAAGCTCCAGTAGGTTTCGCTGTCAATCAGCAGGCCGCGCAGATCAACGTAGTAGTAGGTGCCATAGAAGGCGCCGAGGCCAATCGCCAAGCCGCCGATGCCGCCGCCGAGGACCTTCTTGGCGTGGATGATGCCTCCAACAGCCGCGCCAGCCGCGGCAATCACGGCCCACATCGCCGTTGGCAGCACGTTGACCGCCGGCATGAAACCAGCCGCAATCATCGCCGGGATGCCAACGGCGGCCATACCGATCCACATCCCCAGCTTTTCATTCATCGGTTCGTCGTCGTCGGCCATGTCGTCTCCGTGCTATTTCAGTGCCGTATCAGTGCGATGCCATCTGTCACCACAACAGAGGCATCGCAACACCGCACGCAAACCCTTAGCAGGTGGCGCAGCCCGGCGCAAGGTCAGTCCGCGCTTATCAGCGAAGCGTGTCGCGCCACCCACAGCTTGACCGGCATTAGGCCACGAACCAGGCCTTGGCTATCTTGACCAGGCTGCTGCCCAGGGCGCCGGCAGCGCCGAGCACAAACTTCTTCCGGAACGCCGCGAAACTCAGACGCGAATCGTCACGCATCACCGCAGCAAAATCGGCCCGAAACGCGTCGGCAATCTCAGCCCCGAACAGGTCGTGCAATACCCGGGCCAGATGGTCTGGCTTGATCTGAACGATCTCGCTGTTGAACGAACTATCAGGCACCCCACCAGCGCGCTTGGCCAAGGCATTGAGCGCCTTCTGCACATAGGGGTCTTCAATAATAAAACGAATCCGGCCGCCCTCGGCATCAAACTCTGAGCGCGACAGGGCCCACAGGATGCGCCGCTCCAGATAGCGCTCCTCGGTCGGCGGGTAGCGCAGTTTGCTCTCATAGCGCAAGGCCCGCACCCGGGCCTCGGTCACCTGCAAGCGCAGCGACAAGCCGTTGTTATCCTCGCCTTCAATCGAGCCATGCGCCTCCAACAAGTGGAACACCAAAAGCTCCACCTGGCGCTTGGTCATCGCACCAAAGCCATCATCCAGATAGGCCTGCAAGAACTCGCGAGCAAAGTCGCCCGCCTTCGCGTCATCAATCAATTCGGCAATCGCACGTGCATCCATATCGCAGTATCTCCACTCGATGCGCGTGAATTCGCCTCCATGCGCTCGTACATGCGGGCCGCGCTACATAGCCAGTGTCTGCATTCCAACGAGCGCAACAAGCCACAGCCCGGCATATCGCAGCCACATGCACGCCAGCTGTGGAATAGGCCTGGGTGGGCCTATGAACCATCCTCGTCGTTGGCCTTTGGGGCTACCGCCTCGGCCGCTCTTTTCAGCTCGACACGACCACGGGCCAGCGCGCTCCACCTGAGCACGGTGAAAACGAACACCAGCAACACCACAACGGCGCTCACGCCAAGCGCCGTCCCGCCCGGATCTGGTCCCAACACAGTCAACATGACCCCCGGCGGCACGAGGGCATTGACGTCCACAGGCGACAGGCTCTCAACGCTAGCGAACTTGTACGCGAGAAAGCCACCGACCGTCACCACCATGACCACCAGCAGCGGCAAGTCGCTGCGCTGACGCCGAAAGTAATCCGCGATTCGCGTGCGCAGGCCGCGCCCTTCACGGGCTCCGGTTTGCGTCTGTTCAGCCGCCTGGCTCAGCTCACGGGGCACCCCGCGCCACCGCTGAACCAGGGCAACAAGCAATAAAACGGCAGCAAAAACGCTGAATATGCCAGCAACGATAACGCGTGTCCACGTGATGTCGGTAGTGCCAGGAAACAACACTGCAACGTCCGGCGACTGGGGATTGTACGATGCCAGCAGCGGGTCCCTGGTGCGCAAACGGTCACGCAAGGCCTCGGCATCGGCCCGGTTTGCAAAGCGCTCAGCGGCCCCACTGCCGAGTGAGAACATGCGCCCCGGGTAGAGCCGCCCTTCGACTTCGTAGTGATAAAATACCGTGACCAAGAAACGCACCTCGAGCGGTCTGTTCTTATCCCACTCCTGCTCTTCCTGGTTCCACCTTCGGTGCTCGGTGCGCTCAATATCGCAGTGGTCCAGTTGGGCGCGGGCCTGCGGCCACTGCGCGCTGGCAGCCGCTACGTCCTGCAGGCGATACTGCCCGCTGGTATAGCTCACGGTCACCACCGTGAGGGCCGACAGAAACGCCACCTTCATCATCGAACAACCGCCCGCAAAGGGCAGGCGCACGCCACGCAGCCACGGGCCCCGCTTGCGACTCGCCTCCTCGGGCTCAGCAGGGAGCATCCCCGCAGCTTCCTGACGCTGGCGCAGGCGGTTGACTTCGCGCATGTCGCTCAGCAGACGCGTTACCATGAGCGTTTGCACGCTGAGCCCAAGAAACAGAAAAACGGCACCGAGAATCACCCACGCCGTCCACTGCCACTGCGGGACAAACTGCGATAATACCGCCTCAGACGGAGCGGCAGGATTCACGTAGCACAAGCGAGGACCCGGCTTGTACCCAAGCAACATTGATCGCGCCCCAGCCTCGGTGGCATGCCAACGGCCGAAGCGATCGTAGCTGGCACCGGCATAACTACGCCCGCGATACGCATAGCGAAAGCTGACCTGCGGGCGCACTCCCTCGACCGAGTGCTCCAGGCCCACCGTGAGAATCTCGCACGGCGTCTCAATCCACTCAGACTGGAACCACGAGCGGACCACCGGCACAACACCACCCCGATACAGCAGCAGCACGCCGATCAGGGTAAACACCCCGAACATGAACACCGGCATTACCGTGCCCCGGCTTTGCTCTGATCGCAGATAGCGAGTCACGTCACGGAAGCGCATCATGGGAGGATCCGATCAACAAGGTACGGTCACGTCGACCCGAGCAATCGCAGCGCACAGAGCCGCCAGGAAACGGCTCAATCCTCTGGTGGCACCAGCAACAGGCAGCGTCGGGCCAGGATCACGCCTTCGTGCCAAGTGGTGAGCGTCCATGGGCCGCATTTGTTTCCCCATGGTTCCCACACGGTGTCGCCGAGGAAGAAGGTGTAGTCGTTGCCGCGCACATGGTAGTGCCCGGTGAAGGCCGGCGAGGGCTTGCCCTTGTGGTCGGGGAACGGCGGGTGATCGATGCGCCATTCGAGTTCGGCCCCGTGACCGCCGTTGATCTGCAACACGTAGCCGAATTCGACCCCTAGGCGCGCCGGGATGGTGTCGGTGAACTGCTGGATCTGCGGCACCGCCCCCTTCTTACCCGAAAAGGCTTCGTAGATGCCGTAGCTGCGCTCGGTGGCCTTGAGGTGCCGTTTCGCCATGCCGAAACCCTGGCGCCGGAGGACGCTTGTCAAACCGTGGCCGTGACGAGCATGACAAGCATGGGTGACGACAACAACATCGCACAACTGATCTCGGCCGCCACCAGCCGCTGGGGCAGCGTGCCTGATGCCCTGCGCAGCGAGCTTACCGAGCTGTTCTCCGCAGCGCTCAGCACGGCGACAGCGGCCGAGCAGGAAACGCTCTTGGTCACCAACCCCACGTCCCGACCGCAGCGCCTGCAACTGGCTGTGATCGCTACCGACCGCAAGCTCGACAGCATGTATCATCAAGAGTGGTGCGAGCTCAGCGTGTCGCAGCGCGGCGCCTTGTTCCTCGTCTACCGCCGGCGCGACGGCCAACACTATGCGAGCCGCTACGACGAGGGCGTCACCCTGCCGGAAACGCTGATCGCGCAGCTGCCGCCCGCACTGGCTGAGGCCCTCCTCGACGCATGAACATTTCCGGTGGACCACGCTTTCGCATCGGCGGATTTGGCCGCCGTGTTCTCGGCTGGCTGGTGATCATGGGGGCCTGCGCCGCCGTGGCCTTCAGCCGCCACCTCGATTGGGGCATGTCGCCCATCGTATGGGTGCCGGCCCTCTGCCTGCTGCCGATCGGCTTCGGACTCAAGGCCACCCGGGTGCTCGCCCTGCACGAGGGCGCGCGCCTGGTGATTCGCTCGGAAGGCTTGTTCAAGCGCAGCCGCGAGGTGCCAATCAGCCCCGCGGCGGAAATCGAAGTGGTGCCTACGGCCGGCCTGCGCGCGGTGGTGCTGCATCAAGACGGCCATGAGGTCCCCATTGCTACCTGGGTAACGGCGAAGCGCGCTGAAGCCCTGGTCGCTTGGCTTGAGCGCCATCTGGAGCGCGAACTCCCGCGCCGCGGCACCGAGCTGCACCCCTGCGACGTGTAGCGCCGCAAACCGCCTCTGGACCTACCGAATTCAGCCGCGACAACCGCAGCCATGCCAGCTGAACTGCAAGCCGCCGGAACCATCCTGCGCCGCCGGACTCCCAAGGGAGACCGCTGGCTGTTGTTGCAATCGAGCAAGCACGGCGAATGGGGCTTCCCCAAGGGCCACCTTGACCCCGGTGAAACCCTGGCCCAGGCCGCGCTGCGTGAAACCGTTGAAGAATGCGGCATCGCCCTGTTCGCGGTGACCGCGCAACCCTACGAGATGCATTACCGGCTGCCCACCGGTCGCCACAAGATGGTTGCCTACTTCCCTGCGATCACCGCCCAAGAACGGGTGGCCTTGTCCAGTGAACATACCGCCGCGGAATGGTGCAGCGTCAACACGGTCACCAAGCGCCTGCCACACGCCCAGTTGCTCACGATGTTTGCCAGCTACCTGAAAGCCCTGCAATGAGTCTCGAACTGCTGTTCTACGAGCCCGAGGGCGACGCCCCCACTCAGTTTGATGACATCGCCACCGTGCTGGCGGCGGAGCTCGGCTGCGAGCTGCCCGACCACGGCGACTACCGCCCGTGGCGCTGGCGCGACCCGCGCACCGGTTCGGTCTGTCAGGGCGACCTCGGCACAGCGCCGCTCGAGCAAGATCAAACCCACGACGACAAAGGCTATGCCGGCTGGCGCCGCGTGCCGCTGAACCTGCAGATTCCGCTCGGCGTAGCCCACTGGCAATGCGTTGAATGCGGCAACCTGTGCGACCGCCTCCTGAAAGCCCTGCCCGGCACCGCCGTGCTCAACGTGGAAGACGGCGGCGATGGCGACGAGGACATGGCCCCCGGCCCGCTCGATCGCATCCGCCTGCTCGCGACCTGGGAGCAACTGCACATCGCCCAATGCGCTGGCCGCGACGACGTCTGGCGCATGGATAGACGCAGCAGCCTCGCCCTGTGGCGCTACCGGCGCGAAATCGAACAAGGGCGCGGCGAACAAGCCGATCTCACCTGGCCCGGCGCCTTAGCTCTGCTCGACGGCAGCACCGCGCGCAGCGCCACCTTCTGGGCCGACCCCAGCGCCGACCTGGCCCTGCCGCCGGTTGAGCTCCTGGTGATCCGCCGCCCCAACGGCGATACCGGGGTGCTACCGGCCGACGACCTGATCGCAGCGGCCAAGGGCGGCACCACCCTCGGCAGCGGCGCCGCCACCCGCATCGCAAGCAGCGAGGCCACCCGCAGCCTGTTTGCCGAGGCCAACTTGCTGCCAGCCGAGCGCTTTCGGGCCCTGGATGACCAGGAGTGGTCTGATTGACCAGCTGGGAGGTGCCACGGCGGCAAAGTTGCGCCACAGCGATTCTGCCACACAAGCACCACCACGCTGGCCTAGTCGGCTCCCCACACACCCCGCTAACACAGTCTCGCATCTCAGCTTGCATATCGGGGCGTGACCCCGGAGCATGACAGGAATGGCCGGTACCTTCCCGTGTCCCCATTGTGGCGCTACCTACCCGATCAAGCCGGTCCTCATCAATCGGCCTGTTCGCTGTACCCAATGTAAAAATGTTTTCATGCTGCGGGACGACGGCCACGCCGACAAGGTGGCGCCCGACGAGCCCGCTCCCGCGCCACAAGCGCCTGCGCCACAAGCACCTACACCACAGGCGCCCAAGTCGCCGGCACCCAGCACAGCCGCTCAAGCCGCCCCAGCCAAAGCCGCCGCGCCGCCAGCTCCCAGCGCCGACGACAAGGCCGCGGCCCGTGCGGCCAAGGCGGCCGCCATTCGCGCGGCCGGGCCCAAGC
>JAQIBG010000234.1 GCA_027859175.1 Planctomycetota bacterium
GCGCAGGCGGTCTGGAATGCTGACGGCCGGCGATAGTGCCAAGTCTTCGGCATCGAGGACCGTCACCGACTGCGGCGCCATGGCGATGGGCTGACGGCGCCGCGATACCGCTTCCACCCACTGGCTCTCGTCCAGGAAGGTCAGGTCATCCAGGGCGTGGATGGGGTTTGGGTCTGGCGTGTTAGCGACCGGTTCGAACTCGCTGGCCCAGGCCAAGCACGGGATCAAAGATGCGACGAAGGTGATTGCTGAAGCCGGGCGTCGCATAGTTCAAGATCCAACCGGTACCGGGGCCTTTGGCAACACAAAGAGAGAACGGGGAGTTAGAGATCTTCGATCTCGTTTCGAGTTTCGAGTTCCCGGCAACGGCAATGGGGCGGCGGGACTGGGCTGGTCGGTTCACGTTTGGGGCCGGACCAAAAACTCGAAACGAGCTCTCCCTCGGAGTGGCCTCGTCGACATTTACGGCCGGACTTCAAAACTTGAAACTCGAAACCCAAAACGAGCTCTAGGGCACCTAGAGCTCCTCGTGTTCCGCTAAAAAGGCTGTTAGCCAGCGCGACAGGTCGCCCAGGGCCGGGAGCCCGTGCTGCTTCCAGGGGCTCAGGACGTGGTAGAAGGCCAGGTCTTCGAGTAACTCGCTGTGACCTTCTTTGTGGAAGTGTTCCAGGGCGCGATTGGTGCTGTCAGCAACCTCGCACACGGCAACCAAATCGGTGAGCACATCGGCCGTCACCGCTTCTTCAAGCGGATCGAGGATGCAGCCGAGGCGGCGGTAGCTGGTGTCGATGTGCAGGCTGCGGAAGTAGGGCCCCACCATGCGCATCCAGCGCTGCCAGCCGGCCTGGCTGTTGGTTTCAAGCCCCGGAAACTCGGTCCAGGGGCGATGCTCTTCGGGCACGAGCAGAAAGTGGAGTAGGCGCTGTTCGGCGCGGTGAATGTGCAGTTTGAGCAGGGTGAGTTGCTCCTGCCAGCTACGAAACGCATCCTGGAAACGGGGGTCACCCTGGCACAAGCGCTCAACGTCTGCGAGCCAGCGCGTTTGCGTGCGGCGGATCGCTTCCAGCGCGCGAATCAGGTCGGTAGGGGCGTGTTCCTGTGGGCTCACTGGCGCCAGCATAGGCCTGGGCCAGGGCGGCCAAGGGGCCACGCCGTATGTCCCATGCTGAGCTTTGCGGGGCTGAGTTTTCCGTGGTGTTGGCAAACCGGTTCACCTAGTATCGACGCGGGACGGGCCGGCGTATGGCAGACAACATCTTCAGGCGCTTTCGCGAAGGCAAGTCAGGCGCCGCCAAGGGCGGTTCCGAGTCTTTGCTGACTGGTCGCGGCAGTGCCGAGGGCCAGACGCAGCACGTGCGCGAGGCTGAGATCCTCGCCGCGATCGATCGCTTTCCCGCTTTGCCTGAGGTGGTGTCGCAGATTCTCAACTTGGTTGGGGCCGAGGGTTCCAGCGCCAAGGATATGGAAGACTTGGTGCAGAAAGATATGGCGATTGCCGGTCGCCTGCTGAAGCTGGTTAACTCGCCCTTCTACGGCTTGCCCAATCGCATCACGTCGATCACCCAGGCGGTGGCGATCATCGGCTTCGGCAGCTTGCGTAGCTTGGTGCTGGCGGCCAGCACCGCTAAGTTGCTCCAGCGCGATCTCGCCGCCTATGGCTACCTGAGTGATGGATTATGGCTCAATGCCTTGGTGACTGGCACCGTGGCGCGACGATTGGCTCAGCACCAGGGCGCTTCACGCGAAGTTGGCGATGAGTACTTCATTGCCGGCCTGCTGCGTGACGTTGGCATGTTGGTACTTGGGCCCTTTATTGAGCAGGCCGGGCAAGAATTACGCGGCCCTGATGCCACCGCCGATATTTTGACGCGTGAACGCATAGCCACAGGCTTTGATCACTGCTGGGTTGGCGAGCGCGTGGCCGACAAGTGGACGCTGCCCGATGATCTGCGCCTCGCGATTACCCGCCACCATCGGATTCCAGACGGCCTGAGTCCGAGTGAAATCAAGATGATGGCGGCGATTCGCATCGCCGAGCGCTTGGCGTTCCGGGCCAATATCGGCCTCGTTGAGGATCACCCTTTCGACTGCCAGATGGATGCCCGCTTGATTGAGGCGGCTGGGGTTGATGCCAGCAAGCTCAAGGAAGTGGTGGTGGAATTGCCTGAAATCGTAGCCCACGCGCGCAGTGAGGACCTCTAGATGGCGGCCAATATGAGTCTGGCTGATGTGGCGGGCGCCTTGGTGGGCCATGCCTCCAGCCGGGCTCTGCTTGAGCGCCTTGAGGAATTGCTGACCTTGCTTGGTGCCTCGCCAGGTCGTTTGCATCTGATTGATTCCGAATCGATGACCTTTTACCCGGTGGCAGGCTTTGGCTGTCCGGCTGAGGGGCCGGAGCTCGAAGCCCAGCAAGAGTTGATCGAGCCGCCGCCTGGGCATCGGGTCTTATTCCATAATGGTGATCCGATTGGCCTGCTGACCTTTGACCCTGATGGCGATTCGCCGGCGATGAGTCAGTTGGTGGATTTGCTCGGGCCGGTATTGGTGGGTGTTCAGCAGCAAGAGATCAGTCTTGATGAACTCCGCAGCTTGCATGAGCAGATGGCGCATCTGGTGTCTGCCGGTCAGCTATTGGGGCAACTCGATGTTGATGTGCTGCTGGTGGAAGTCCTGCAGTTGGCGATGAAGGCCGTGGGGGCTGAGGTCGGCGCCATTTTGACGCCCAATGATGCCGGCACCCTCGAGCTTCAAGTCACCTGGGGTCTGCGTGACGATCATGTCATGGCGATTCGCACTGCCGAGGGCGAGCCCGTTGTGCAGGCTGTGTTTGCGGCAGAGAAACAACGGTGCGTTGTTGGTGAAGCGGTGGCGAGTGAGCTCGACTGTAGCGCCTTGGACGCGGTCCTGACTGGGGTCATGGTATTGCCCTTGGCCACTGGTGGTCGCAAGCAGGGCGCCTTGTTGCTGGCCAATCCAGAACAGGACTTTGACGCAGATACGCAGCGCCTCGCCGAAACGGTGTGCGGCATGGCCGCAATTGCGATCGACAACGCCTTGCTGGTGCAGTCGATGGTGGAGCGTGAGCGCCTTGGCCGCGAGCTTGATATCGCGCGCAAGGTGCAGGCCGACATGTTCCCGGTGAGCCCGCTCGACGAAGCCGGCATTCATATTGAAGGCCGGGTTCGCAGCTGCGATGAAACCGGCGGTGACTACTATGGCTACTTGGCGCGCGAGGGGCGCGCGGTGGCCATGATCGCCGACGTTACCGGGCACGGTCTCGGTGCCGCCTTGTTCACCACTGTGGCGCACGCCATCATTCAGCAGCAGCTGCATGCCGGGGTTGGCTTACTGCCGAGCCTGCAGGTGCTGAACCAAGGTTTGACGCACACCGGTAGTGGTCGCTTTCTGACCGCTTTCGTATGCGAGATCGATCCGGCTACCAAGCGCTGCACCTATTTCTCGGCCGGTCACAACTCGATTCTGTGGATCCACCAGGGCGAAGTGCGGTGGGTTGAGAGCCTGGGCATGCCCTTGGGCATCCTGCCGAGTTACATGGGCGACGAAGAGGCCGAGCTGCAATTGGCGGCCGGCGATCTGCTCCTCCTGTATACCGACGGTTTCACCGAGGCGATTGACGACGCGCGGCAGTGCTACGGCGAAGACCGGCTGGCCGAAACGGTGCTCGCGTCGCGCGCGGCTGGCCGCACCGGAGCCGAACTGATCGACGATATCTTTGTGTCGGTCGATGCCTGGACTCGTGGCCAGGAGCAGGCCGACGACCTAACGTTGGTCTTAGTTGAGCTGGCTGACGAATAGGCCGCTACGGCTGAAAGCTAACGATCGTTTTGGCGTCTTCAGTCCTGTTCCCATCGCCGTGCAGCTCTGGTCCCCGCTGGATCTGCCCATAGCATCGCCGGGCGGCCCGTTGCCGGGCCCGTCCCCCGATTGGAGGAGACCGCGTGCTGCGTCATCTATGTGCATTGAGTGTTGTCTGTCTGTTGCTGGTTCAGTCCTTGGCGGCTGCCGATTCTGAAGAACCGCTGCCGTTCCCAGACATGGCGCCCACTCTGGGCAAGTTCATCGAACAAGACTACTACGACCTCGACCGGGTGCGGCCAAAGGTGCTGGTCCAGCACGGTCTGCGCGCCCTTGAGGCCGCCGATATCGCGATCGAAACCGATTGGAAAGACGGCAAGCTGGCCCTCACCATCGGGACCGATCGCAATGTACTGCCGGCCCCAGATCCGGCCTCGCTGGTGGAAGCGATGCGGCTGCTGGAAACGGTGCGGCTGGCTCTCGATCACCCGCGCTTCGACAGCAAACGGCAGCGCAACCTGACCTACGCCATGCTCAACGGTGCCTTGCGTTCGCTTGATCCGCATACCGTGATTTTCCCGCCTGAGCCGGCCGACTTGTTTGCCGAGGATATTGAGGGCGAGTTCTTCGGTATCGGCGCGTACCTGTCGCAGGAAGACGGCATGATCCGCATCGACCGCGTGATGGCTGGCTTGCCAGCTGACCAGGCTGGGGTTGAAGACGGCGACGTGATCCTTGGCGTTGATGGTGAGAAAACCATCGGCCTCAGCTTGGGCCAAACGGTGCGGCGCATCAAAGGCCCCAAGGGCACCAAGGTGGTGCTGACTGTGGAGCGGGCCGGCGCGCCTGAACCACTCGATATCACCATCACCCGCGACAAGGTGCAAATCATCGTGATGCGTAGCTATCGCCGTGGCGACATTGGCTACGTGCGCATGGATGAGTTCAATCGTCAGACGGCAGCGATGCTGATTCGCGAACTGTTGGCGCTTCAGCAGCGCGGGCCGCTTGAGGCCTTTGTGCTAGATTTGCGTTTCAATTCTGGCGGTCTGCTGAGCCAGGCGAAAATAATTTCTGACCTGTTCTTGCCCGGTGACCGTGAGATCGTGCGCACGGTATCGCCAGGCGAAGATGGCAAGCCCTACCTCTCGTCGCCACGGATCCTGATGGAAGTGCCGATGATGGTGCTAACGGGGAGTGGTTCGGCGTCAGCCGCAGAGATCCTAGCTGGTTCACTCCAGCTCAACGACCGCGCGGTGGTGGCCGGTGCAACTACGTTCGGCAAGGGCTCAGTGCAAACGATTCGGTCGCTGCGCGACGAGTCACAACTCAAGATCACCATTCAAGAATACCAACTGCGCGGTGGCGTATCGATTCAGGAGCGTGGTGTTGAGCCCGATTTGATGCTGCTGCGCCACTCGACTACCGAAGGCGGTGTGGTTGATCTGATCCCGTATCCTTTGCGTCGTGAAGGCGACGACGAGTTTGCCCTGCGCGACCACGGCACCTATGAGCACAAGGTTGTGTATCGCATGGGGTGGCTTGAGTCGTACCGCTCGCGGCAAGACATGAAGCAGCACGGCATCGCCAGCCCGAACTTCCAGCCTGACCAGGAAGCCGGCATGGTGCTCGACTTGCTGGCCGGCGCAGTGGCCTTGCTCGACCCAGCCGCGGTGGAGCAGGCGCGCAAGGCTGGCGATTTGCGCAGCGTGTTGCTGGCTGCGCTCAAGGAGCCCATTGCCAAGCGAAGCGAAGAAGAAGCCGGCCGTTTGGCCTCGGCTCTGGCGCAGGCCCCGGGCATCATCTGGGGTGACGCAACTGCTGTCGCGAGTGATCAGTTAAAGATTGTGTACGATGGCCCCGAGCGCATCACCGCCGGAACCGACATCAGCATGGGCTTTACCATCACTAACACCGGCGACGCTGCGGTTGGCCGCTTGTACGGTCTGCTGCGCGCTGATCAGGCGAGTCCATTTTGGGAAGACGAGATGGCGGTGGGGGCGATTGATGCCGGCGCCAGCACGACGGTGAGTCTGCCGTTTAAGGTTCCGCCGCGGCTCTACGCCGGCGAGGAGCGAATGCGGCTCGAATTGTTTGTGCTCGGTGGCAAGAAGCCGGTGGCGGTTTTGCCGCTGACGGTGCAGGTTGAGGCGCAACCGCGCCCGCGCTTGTCGTATCGCTGGGAATTGGTGGAAGGCGATGACGCTAACGGCCAAATTGACCTCGACGAGAACGCAATTATTCGCATCCATATCACCAACACTGGTGATGGCGATTCGGCGCCCGTGGTCATGTACGTATTCAAAGATGACGACCACTTCGTTCAACTGGGCGAGGGTCGCATCGCGGTCGACGCGGTGCCGGCTGGCGGCAGCAAGGCGGTTGATCTGCCAATTACCGTTAACGGCAGCGTGACGGTTGGTCGTAGCACCCATCGTTACAGTGGCGATAGCGTGAAGCTCCAACTGCGCGCCGAGGAAGACTTCGAAGACGGCATCGACGGGCGCTATCGCGCCTCGGTGTTCCACGCCCTGGAGGTGCCGATCGCGGCGCCCTTCGAAGCGGGTTCGGTGGTGCCGCCGGCAATCGAGTTGCTGGGTGTTGAGCGTCTTGCTGAAGACCGCGTTCGCCTGCAATTAGGGGTTGGCGATGATAGCCTCGGTTACGTGTCGATCTTCGTTGATGAAGACAAGATCGCGCTGTATCCGGCCGCTGAATTGAAGGATGGCCGTGTTGTAGCCGAGGTGCCCTTGGCGCCGGGCGCTAATTCGGTGCGGGTGGTGGCGGCCGATATTACCGACGTGCTCGAGGTGCTGCCCTTGCGTTTATGGGGTGCCGAGAAAAGGGTGGTTGCTGTGGCACCAGAGCTTGAACCTGTTGCGCCGCTGGTGCCGGCCCCGGAACTGATCGAGATCCCTTGATGCTGCAACGTCCACGTCGTAACCGCGTTAGCGCTGGGGTGCGGGCCCTGGTACGCGAGCACCACCTGCGTAGCGATGACTTGGTGTTGCCCTTGTTTGTGCTTGCGGGTGAGAACCGCAGTGAGGCGATTGCCGCCATGCCTGGGTGCGCCCGGCAAAGCATCGACCTGATTGTCGCCACGGCGCGCGAGGCGATGGATCTGGGCGTGCCTGCGGTGGCCTTGTTCCCGGTGCTCAGCAATGCCGATAAAGACAGCAGCGCCAGTGCCGGCACAGACAGCACGAATGTGCTGTGCCGTTGCGTGCGTGCACTCAAGGCCGAGTTGCCCGACCTAGTGGTGATCACCGACGTGGCGATGGATCCGTTTTCGAGTGACGGTCATGACGGTTTGGTGCGCGACGGCGAGATCGTGAACGATGAAACCCTGCCGATTTTGGCGGCGATGGCGGTGACCCAGGCCGAGGCCGGTGCTGACGTGGTGGCGCCATCAGACATGATGGACGGTCGTGTAGCCGCGATCCGCGAAGCCTTGGATGCAGCCGGTTATCAGCATGTCTTGATCTGCAGTTACTGCGTGAAATACGCGAGCGCTTTTTACGGCCCATTCCGCGAAGCGCTCGACTCGGCGCCGCGCGCTGGTGACAAGAAAACCTACCAGATGGACCCCGCCAACGTCGACGAATGTCTGCGCGAAGTCTCGGCCGATGAGGCCGAAGGCGCCGACTGGTTGATGGTCAAGCCGGGCCTGCCCTATCTCGACGTGGTGCGCGCGGTGGCGGAGGCCACGGCCTTGCCGGTGGCGGTGTACCATGTGTCAGGCGAATACGCGATGCTCAAGCTCGCCGCCGAACGCGGCCTCCTCGACTACGACACCTGCCTGCTCGAAACCCTCACCGCTTTCAAACGCGCCGGTGCCCGCCTGATCTTCACCTACGCCGCCCGCGACGCCGCCCGCCTCCTGCTAATCTACTCCTCATCCTTAAACAGCCGAGCTGCCGAAGGTGGGGGTTGGGTCGATCGGGATGCGGGGTCGGGGTTTGCTCAGGCAGGGGTTGCTGAGGCTGAGCGCGA